>JBAXOQ010000224.1:0-7704 GCA_037133175.1 Actinomycetes bacterium | reverse complement strand
CGCCGAGACGGTCTGACCGGCCTGACCAACCGTCGATGGCTCGACGAGGTTCTCCGTCAAGAGGTGGAGCGCGCTCGCCGAGGCGACGTGGAGCTGGCCGTGGTGATGGTCGATCTGGACGGCTTCAAAGAGGTCAACGACTCGTACGGGCATGCCGTCGGTGATCAGGTACTGCGGGCCGTGGCCCAAGCACTGGAGGCAGCAGTTCGAGTCACCGACGTCGTTGGGCGTTATGGGGGCGAAGAGTTTCTGGTGTTGCTGCCCAATGTCGGGCTGGAGCAGGCGCTGGAATTTGCCGAGCAGATGCGGGTCGGTGTGCGGCTGATTCCGGTGGCGTTCCGGCCCGAACCGGTGACAGCCAGCTTCGGTGTCGCCCAGTGGACCCACGGGGACAACGTTGCCAGCCTCGTTGATCGAGCGGACGACGCGCTCTACGCAGCGAAGCGCGCTGGCCGCGACCGGGTGGTGCTGAGCCAGCCCGAGCAACACAATCGCCCCTGAGGAGGAGCAACGTGGCTGACACCCGAGTGGACGAGTACGTCGAACACCTGTTGGCAGGCGACGACGACGCCTGTCTTGCGCAGGGCCGAGCGCAGGGCGGTGATCTGGAAGGGCTGCATCGCCTCTACGTGGAGGTCATCGAACCGTCGCAATATCGAGTTGGTGAACTCTGGGAGGACGGCACCATTTCGGTTGCGAGCGAGCACTTGGCCACGGCGATCAATAGCTTCGTGGCGAGCATGTGCTACGCGCCGCTCGCGCGGGTCACCATGGGTGGTCCGAGGGCGATGGTGGCCTGCACGCCGGAAGAGATGCATGAGCTCGGGCCGCGGATGTTGGCCGACTTGCTTGAGTGTGACGGCTGGGATGTGGACTTCTATGGCACGTCGATGCCAGTCGCCGATCTGATCGGCGCGATCCGAGACCGCGAGCCGCGCTTCGTGGGGCTCTCGACGGCCCTGGTTCGGCACTTGGACGGTGTGCGACTCACCATCGCGGCGATCCGCTCCGAACTGGGCGAGTCCACACCACCGATCGTCGTCGGCGGCAATGCGTTCCGTGCGGACGGCGAATCGTGGCGTGAGGTCGGCGCCGACTTCTATGCTCGCGATGCCTCCGCAGCGGTGGAGATGCTGCGCGGTCTCAAGGACTGAGCGCCGTGGGTGTCATCGGAGCGGAGGAGATCAGCGTCGAGCTGGCGCTGTTGGCCGAACTTGGACCGCGGTTCACCGGCAGTGCTGCACAGGAGCAGTTGATCGACCATGTCGTGGAGCAGTTCGGTGACCTGGGACTCGATGTTCGCCAGGACGACCACTCGTTCACGCGTTGGGATGTCCCCCCGGGGGATGAGAACCTGTCGCTGACCGTCGACGGCGACAGGGTGGAAGTGTCAGCGGCATTCCCCTACTCCGGCACGACGGGGGCGCGCGGAGCCCGCGGACGCTTGCGCCGGTTGCGCGGACCGGTGCCGCTGTGGGCGCTGGCACGCAATCAGATCGCCGTGGTTGAAGTGAACAACCGCCACATGGACTTCAGTTTGGTCGTCGGCACCTGGGATCCCTGTGAGGCATGGGGACCGACTGCGAACCCCCTCGCCCCGGCGACGATGGCAGGGCTGACGCTAGGGCTGGCCCGCCGGGCCGGGGTGCGGGCAGTGGTCTTCGCCTGGCGGGGTGTGAGCGCAGACAACGCCCGCGGCCAGTACCTTCCGTTCACTTTGGGGTACCAGGGGATCCCGGCTGTGTTCGTCGCAGGTGCAGCCGCGGATCAGGTGCTCGGGGCCGCGTCGAGGCGGGAGTCGGCCAAGCTGGTCCTGAACGCATCGGTGTGTCCGGCCAGTTCCACGCGAACAGTGTGGACCGTGGTGGAGGGCACGAAGCACCCGGACGAGTCGCTGTTGGTCATCAGTCACAGTGACGGTCCGAACAACGTCGAGGAGAACGGCCACCTCGGTTTGGTCGCGCTGGCACGCGACCTGGTCGCGAACCCGCCCGAGCGAACCGTTGTGCTGGTGTTCACCACCGGCCACCTGCGGATCCCGGCACTGACCAAACACGGACAGGCGACCACCCGATGGCTGGAGGACCACCCCGACCAGTGGGCGGGCGGACCGGGACAGCGGCAGGCGGTGGCGGGTCTGGCCATCGAGCACCTTGGAGCGATCGAGTACGCCGACGACCCCGCCAGCGGTACCTACGCGCCGACCGGGCGCGCTGAGCCGGAACTGCTCTACGCGACGACCCGGGAGCTGATGAACATCGCCCGCGCACAGTGGCACGGAGCCGACCCCGGACCCACCCGAGTGTCGAAGCCGTCGGCGCTGATCCATTTCGGCGAAGGTGAACCGATGTACCTCAAACAGGTGCCGGGCATATCGCTGGTCACCACGCCGCAGTACCTGCTCGCCGACAACCAAAGCGACTTCGTGGATGCGGAGCTGCTGGCGCGTCAGGTGGACAGCTTCGCCCGCATCCTGCGCCGCATGGACACCATGCCTCGAGGGGAGTTGGGTCGAGTGCAGCTCCCTTCGCCGCAGGCAAAAGCCGCCGCAGTCGCGAAGATCGTCGCGAGCCTGATCCCAATTCGCGTGCCCGCCCTTGGACGCCCGGAGTAGTCAGCCCGAGGTGGAGGGCGCGGTCACAGGGTCGTTGCGTCGTGCTGCTCGCTTCGACCGGATCACGAAGCCGTTGCGGGACAACGCGGCAGTGGACCCGACCACGGCAAGAACCGGAAGGATGACCCCGAGCGCCAGCCAGATGCCTGCCGACTGGGTTTCGTTGATGAGCCACTGGAAGTTCATGCCGAAGTACCCGGTCAGGAAGGTGACCGGCAGGAAGATCATCGAAACGACGGTCAGTTGGTTGATTCGATTGCCCTGCCGGTTCGCCAGCTCTGTTTGATAGTCCTGCGCGGCACTGCGCATCGCGTCCGAGGCGTCGCCGACCCGGCTGACGGTGTCTCGCACATGTGACTGGTAGACCTGCAGGAACTGCGCGCCGGCGGTATCCATCCCTGGCAAGGTCGAGGGGTCGACGAGTGCTTCACTCAGATCATCGAGGTACACTGGCAGTCGCCTGGCCAAGGGAGTGATTTCCCCGCCAATGGTTCGCAACTGATGCAGTTGGGACGGGTTTGCATGTTCGATGATCTGGGCATCGAGGTCTGCTATCTGAGAATCGATCTCGGTCAAGCGGCGGTCGACGCTAGCCAGGATCAGATCCAGCACCACCCCCGGAACCACTGTGGGTTGGGTAAACAGATGCGGGCCGCGCGCTTCAATCTGCTTGTACACGGACTGCAGGGCTCGATCGCCGCCGAAGCGCACGGTGACCAGTCGGGCGGCATCCCACACGAAGTGGACCAGCGCCGGATTGTTGCCCTCATCCGCAGCCCAGGTGGCGCCGACGAGGTTGTCGTTCACGACTTGGAACATGCCAGCCGCTTCGGACCGGGTCGCATACGCGGCCATCACATCGCTGAACCCGAGCTCTGTCAGGAAGGGCTCCAGTTCCGGGTCGGCGGGTCCGCTCGCCCGAACATCTACCCAGGCGTACGGGGTGTCCGCAGCCAAGATCGCCTTGTCGGCCATCGTGAACGGCTTCGCGCCCTGACCGTCGAACTTCGTTGCCTTCATGGACCGAATCCTAGCTAGGCGTCCCCCCACCTCCCCGGAATGCCAACTGCCAGCTCCAACGCGAGACCCATGGTCTCTGTGGCCGACCAGCTCAGAGTGGGTCAGGGAGGGTTCTGCGACCCTCCGCGTCGTCCTGGCAGTATTGCAGTATTGCAGTTCTGCGTCTAGACTGAAACAATGACCAAGACCCCTGAACCGGTCCATGAGTTCTTGGCGATGCAGGCCAGAGGGCTTCTCGCATTGCCGACTGCGTTGAGAAGGAAGTACGGGCTTGATCGTCCGGGGGCGCAAGTGGAGATCGTTGAGCGTGATGACGGCGTGATCGAATTGCGCCCGCACATGGCGGTGCCCGCATCCCAGGCGTGGTTCTGGGAGGACCAGTGGCAGCGGCGCGAGCGTGAAGTTGATGAGCATGTCGTCGCGGGGAATGTGACGGTTCACTCCGGGGCTGGTGAGTTTCTCGACCACCTTGATCGCCTTGACGCGGATGGGCCGGGCCAGAGCGGGTGAGGTTCGCAACGACTGCATCGTTCGACAATGACTACCGCAGGCTCAAGCCCGAACACAAGCAGCAGTTCAGGAGAGTTGTCGCGGACAAGTTCGTGCTTGCTTGTGATGAATGGGCGCGGCGCGCAGAAGCAGGCGAGTCCTTTGTATGGCCCGCGAGCCTTCGGGTCGCAGAATTGGTGGGCGCGAACGGCATTCGGGAGATGACCTGGAGCTTCGCATCGCCGGACGGAAGGGCGACGTTCCAGTTCGTCACGCGCGATGGCCAGTGGTTGTGCTTGTGGCGTCGCGTCGGAGATCATTCGGTCTATCGTAAGCCGTGATTCGAAGCGGGTGGCTGCCGTTTGCGCACCGTCGCGGAACAGCGCTAGCCAAGCGGCGGCAGATCGCGCGACAATGGCGCCCGATGCAAGACCATCCACGACCGAGGTGACCGTCATGGGGTTGTTCAACAGGCGCAAGCAGCGCGACGATGCAGGCGGAGCGGTCGCCGACGGCGCAGTCCCGGGTGCGGCCATGGTGGCCGATCTGCCGAAGACGGGCGACTTCCTCCCGCAGTCGCTGACGGCTCACTCCGGCTTCATCAAGCGGGCGAAGTGCCGTCGCTGTGGCGCACCGAAGAAGCTGCCGTCCAAGACCGCCTACCTGTACTGCGACTACTGCGGCGCGCTGGTGGACTACGACTTCCGGATCGCAAATGCCGACACCAACGCGGGCATCACCAACACGGTTTTTCATCGGCTGATCGCGCCGGTGGCGGGGGCGATGGAACAGGCCAAAGCAGCTGGCGATCGGGACGCGTATCGAGAGTTGCAGAGGGGAGTGTTCAGCCAGTGGGTGCAGCTGTGCCCCCAAGCAGTCTCGCCTCGGGCCAAGACCGACGAGGCCTTCCGGGACCGACTGGTTGCCTACCTGGCGGAGACTGCGGTGACCAAGGATCTTGATCCAGCGCAGGCACCCCTCGATGCCCAGATGGCGAGCCTGACCGGCTCGCTGCAACGCATTCCGACCGCGGGCGGGGCGTGGCTGGTGGCCGGGCCCTTCTGGCCGATGGCCGAGCTGTTCAAGCAGCAGATGGAACTGGCCTACGCATTGATCAACTCGACCGGGGTGAGCGCCATGGACCCCGATGACTGCCCGTCCGGGGTGGCGCTGGCGATGGAGTATTCAACCTTCTGCCAGGGGTGGCTGCCGCACCTGTCGGCAGAGGACGGGCAGCGCCTGCTCGCCGCGTTCGGGCTGACCGGTGAATACGTCAAACTCGAACCGCAACCCACTGATGACTACCAGTGCGGTGGCTGCGGCGCCCGACTGCAGGCGGTCCAGGGGGCGCAGGCGATCGTCTGCGAGGACTGCGGGACCACCCTGGACATCAAGACCGGACCGGCCCCCTGCCGGACCTGCGGGGCCCCGCTGTGCTTCCCGGTGTCGGCCAGCCACCTGGCCTGCCCCTACTGCCATTCCGAGACCCAACACATCTAAGGAAGGACGTCACTGTGGCGCTTGAGAAGGAATACGTCAGGACCCTGTTCGCGAACTTAGCGCAGGGCAGACAAGCCGAGTTCTTCGCGTATGTCGCGGACGATGTCGACTGGACGGTGATGGGCACGCATCCCCTGGCCGGCCACTACACGTCGCGGGAGGACTTCGTTACCGCGACCTTTGGCCGGCTCAATCCTAGGCTGAAGGAAGGGGTGGTGCTTGTGGTCCGTAACGTGCTGGTCGATGGGGACCAGGCGGTGGTCGAATTGGATGCGCTGTCCACCCAGAACAACGGTCGGCCGTTCGCGAACCAGTACTGCTGGGTCTGCCGATTCGACGGCGATCAGATTGTCGAGGTACGCGCCTTCCTTGATTCCGCTCTCGTGCGGGAAACCATCGAGGGCAACGACGGGCCGTAGGACTGCCGAAGATTGGCGTACCTCGGCGGTTGGCAGGGGCGACTGTCCTCACCCACCGACCGCCGAGGCACGGGCTAGTTAGCTACGGACTCCTTAGCCACGGGCTACTTAATCTTCACCGCGAAGGTCGCGGTCAGCGGCAACAGGGACGCAGTCCCGGCGGCGTTTGCCACCAAGACGCAGTTGCCGACCTTCTTCCCTGCCACGACTTTGCCAGCCTTCACCTTGCACTTCGTCGGTGTTGAGCTGGCCCACGCCAATCCGGTGCCCTGGATCGTGGCAGTCGGCAACGCAGCCGAGCGGTTGCGCTTGAGGGACTTCACAACGCCGGTGACTTGTTGTCCCGACTTGACCACCGTGGCAGCTTCAGTCGTCCACGGTGCTGAGGACGCAGGTGAGGAGGCGTTGCCTGCCCGATCAGTGATGGCTCCCGTTGTGGCTGCGTGGTAGGCGGTGGAGTACCCGAGCGTTCCGACACTGGCGATGTCAGCCGACAGGACTGGTCCCGAATCGCAGGCCACCGAAACACCAGCGGCGTTCGTGCAGGTGACCGATGCTGCAACCGGCGTGCCGCCGGCGTTTGCCAGCACCAACGAGGAAGCAGAGACGCCGAGCACCTGCTCGGAGAATGTCACGTGCACCGCCGAGTGCGCCGCCGACGTCGCAGTCACGGTGAAGCCGACACTTGCTGCACTGACGTCAGGGTTGGGCATGGACAATCGGCAGTAGCTTTGGCCGGTTCGGCCGCCACCGACTGTTCCCTTGGCGAGTGGCACGAATCCTTCAGCGGCGATTGACGCTTCGATTTCCGCGCGCAGCTTGCGACCAGAAACGGCGCTGGCCACATTGTCGATGTCGGTGCGGCACAGGAATCCGTCGACCGGATCCAGGTAGCGCTTTGTTGCTTCCGACGGGTAGCGGAGCACGTTGTACAGGCTTCGACCGAAGGGGAAAGTCGAGTTGCCGATAGTGGTGGCATCCGGGGTGATTCCATCGATGTTGCCCAGTCCGTCAGCAGCGCCCACGGTTTGGGTGCTGTTGCCGGGGCTCGACTGCTGGTAGCGGCCGTAGGACTCGTAGAAGATCGCGTTGGCCGCGTCTCCGTTGGTGATGATCGGTTGCGCGTTGTTTTCGGTGATGACGTGGGTGGACTGGCTGGGCGCGGGAATCTGGGCGATCGAGCTGCCGCCGATGAGTCCGTCGAACGTCGATCTGGTGCCAGAGCCTGCCTGGGCCGCGTAGACGACGATGGGGGCGTTGGTGCCGCCGACCTGTGACCAGTTGTTGATCTCGCCGGTGACGAAGATCTTGCGGATCTGGTCCTGGGTCAGGTTGGTGACGGCATTGGAGGGCGTGTTGACCCCGCCCACCTGGCTGAAGTGGAACCAGGAGATTCCGTCCCGAGCGAAGGATACGAACTGCAGTCCGTTGCAGTCGGATCCGGAAGGTCCGCGGGATGACCGGGCGAAGTCGACGGTCAGCACGTTCGCGAGCCCTTGCTGGCATAGCTGATTGATGCCGTTGCCCGAGCCCAGTGGGTACTTCTCGACGACGTTGTCATGGTCCGGGTTGACCGCTGTGGTCAGTGCCGGCGTCGGCGATACGCAGTTGCCGTCCAGCGGTTGCGGGTTTTGGGCATCCAGCCGATCGGACGAGACTTGG
>JBAXOQ010000223.1:0-7705 GCA_037133175.1 Actinomycetes bacterium | reverse complement strand
CTAACGCATATGTGTACTGGACCAATGATCAATCTGTCAGCGATACGCTGCCTGGTTCAGTCGGGCGCTCGTTGAATGATGGAACCCTTGACCCCAATCCGCTGATTAGCCCTGTGGATCACCCCTTCGGACTGGCGATAGACAGCTCTCATGTGTATTGGGCCAATGAGGTGGGTGGCGAGATCTGGCGATCGAATCTGGATGGAACCGGTGCGGCGGTGTTGTTCAACCCTTCCTTATTCACTCCCACCGCTTCGGCCAGCGCTGTGGCGGTGGATGCGACCCACATCTACTGGACGCACTACGAATCGTCAACCACAAACGGGGCGATCTGGAAGGCCAACCTCGACGGAACCAATCCGGTGCTACTAGCCAGCACGGGTGATCCAGGTTCGTACGGAATCGCCGTGGATGCGGACTACGTGTACTGGACTCGGATCGACGGAGAGGGTGTATTCAGGACGACCCTGGGTGGCGGAGCCACGCCCCAGAGAATCAATGACCTCGGCTACACCGGACACGCTTTCGGCATCGCCATTCACGGCTCGCAGGTGTACTGGACCGACTACTTCGACGGCGGAATCTTCCGAACTGACTTGACCCAGACCCTGCCGAATCAACATCAATTGACCGACCTCGTCGGTGTCGCGAATTATCCTCGAGGGTTGGCAGCTGATTCGTCGTCGTTGTATTGGGTCAATGCGGGAAACAGCGAAATCTGGGTGGCCAACCGCGATAGCACAGGTTCCAATCCCCATTTGTTGATCTCTAGTACCGACACTTCAAATCCGGTCGGCGTTGCAGTGAATCCGTGGTCACAGCCTGCGCCAACGGTGTCGGCGATTAGCGCATCAACTGGTCCGGTTGCTGGTGGCACGCCGGTGACGATCACCGGGACTGGGTTTGCCAGCAACGCCACGGTGACCCTTGGTGGTGCGACGTGCACAGGTCCGAGCGTGGTGTCAGCAACAACGCTGACGTGCACTACTGGTGGGCGTGGTGCTGGGTTGGTGGATGTGGTGGTGGCTAACCCCGATACCCAGGCGGGCACCCTGGTCAACGCCTACACCTACGTCGCGGCCCCGACCCCGACACGACCTCAAACGCCGTTGAACGGGTGTGTGATCGTGCCCCACTCGATCCCCCTGCGCGGAAGGACTCGGCTGGAGATGCCCCGTTGTCGGACCAACGCCGGTCAGAATGTGACAACAGCGGTGCGGATGAAGCGTGGAGATATCATCGAGTACCAGGTGGTCCGCCAGCGGAACGGTGCTGTGTTCATCAAGACCTACGGCTACCACCTGAAACTGCGCATAACTTGGTACGCACCGGCGGCCGTTGGCTACTCGGCGTACTCGCTCACTCGCACGTACCGCACCGGAAAGTAGGCCGTCCACCGACATACGAACACGCTGCACTGAGCCCTGCTTCCTCCCGATGACCGACCGGGACTGCCCCAACTTCCGTTTTGGTACAGATAACCGGCTCCCCGCTGTTTCGATTGGAATCAACGGATTGAATCCGTCGGCGGGCATGTTTGGTCAATTGCGGCCCCCGCCGGTCGCGGAACTCGAGGAGCGCCTACAACGTCTGTGCGATTTCGCAAATACGTTCGATAATCAGGCGACCCTCGGCGTCGAAGGCAACACCTGCCCCAACCATCGAGCGCACGGACAACCTCTGCTGGACCGGTGGGGCAGGGTTGTAGCTGGCATTCGCGGCCTGGTTCGCGTCGATAACACAACTGCCCGCAGCGGTGAACGACACCACACCGGCGTTGATCGAACACACAGCAACCGAGTCCGGCTCAATGGTGAACACCACCGGGCCCGACGGCCCACCGGTGGCAGTAGGGGTGTACGTCGGGCCACTCACCGTGGCACCGGTCGGGACGGCCGAGGTGAACATGATCGTCTGAGCGGGCGCGGCAGCACCTGGCCCGCCGTCGGTAACAACCCAGGAATGACTGGTGATGAGGTGCTGCCGGGCAACCTCCGCCAACCCACCCGTGGAGTAGTGGCTGGTTCCGGCACCGAACGACACGCCCGACTTCACAACCTGAGAACCCCACCCGACCAACAACGCGTTGTAGTTCGGGGCAGACAACGCCACACCAAAGAACATGTAGCTCATGTAGGCGACGCTGGCGGTGTTCCATCCGGAGACATTGCCGTTGAAGTTGGGCGCCCCGGCGAACATGACGGACAGGTTGGTGGTGCCGGAGAGGTCCAGTTGGTCGGTGGCGGTCGCGGTCATGTTGGACGCACCGTAGAAGTAGCCACCGTTGTTACCGAGCCGCAGCGGACCCCAGTTGGCAACATTGGTGAGTTTGAGCATGTCGCCGCCGTTGTTGAACGACCACCCGATGATCGTCCCGGTGATCGTCAGGGAGTAGATGCCCGGTGCGGCGAGCAGCACCCGCCGCAACGCACCCCAAACACCCGATCCAGCCACCAAATCGCTGACAGAGAAGCACCAATTCCACATGAAGTGACTTCCTTCCCAGAAGGGCGGATCGATGTGATGCCGGAACAGTCAGGTGCCGACGGCGGCGGTGCGGCGTCCGGCGATCTTGCGGACGGTAACCATGACGGCCATCACGATGAACGCCAGCACCAGGGCCAAGCTCAGGAAATACAGGATGCCGCCAATGACGGCAAGCAGCCCGGTTGACCGGGGGACGATCTCCCCGTTCACCATGTCATTGCCGCCGGGGTATGACAGGAAGAAGCAGACGACGGCGGCGGCGGCGGTTCCGAGTAGAACGCGAATGGGGTGAGTGCGGAGCATGACGACCTCCTGTGACGTTTGCGCGACCGTGCGTCGCATGCGGCAACTGTCACGCGCCCGGTGTCCCGGGCACTAGGGAGCAGTGTCCCGGGTTCGAGTCGGGACGCGACCTCGGCGGGGTGATAGCCGGCGGGCTACGGCGCTTCGCCGATGCCGGCCTCGCGGGCTGCGACGATCGCGTGGGCCCGATCTGTCACTGCGAGCTTGGTGAAGATGTTGGAGACGTGGTTGCGGACGGTCTTTTCCGACAGGAACAGCTCACGGGCAATCTGGGGGTTGTTCTTGCCCGCTGCAATCAGCACCAGGACTTCGGCTTCCCGCGCAGTCAGGGTGGGGAACGGACCGATGGCTCGCGCCCGACGCTCACCGGAGAAGTGCAGCAGCACCCGTGAGGCGACATCGGCACCGAACACCAGGTCGCCAGCGGCGACGCTCTGGACTGCCGAAACGATCCGCTCCTGGCTGGCGCCCTTGACCAGGTATCCGCGGGCCCCGGCCCGCATGGCGAGGAACACCGATTCGTCGTCGTCGGACATTGTCAGGACCAGCACGGCCGGGGCGGGCCCGTCCTGGGCGGCCGTCAGGATGTGCCGAGTGGCCTCGATCCCGTTGAGCACAGGCATCCGGACATCCATCAGGATCACTTCGGGTTTCAGCGCCGCGGCCGCCGTCACAGCTTCGGCGCCGTCGGCGGCTTCCCCGACCACCTCGATCCCGGCCTCTGTCAACGTCCGGGACAGCCCGGCTCGGTATACCGGATGGTCATCGACGATCAGCGCCCGTAGTGTCATCAGAGCCAACCCATCTCTGCTTCGGTGGTAGCCAATACGGTCAGCGGCAGGACCGCATCAACCGTGGTCCCGACCCCGGTCCGGAAGGTCGTGACCTCCGAGCCGCCCAGTTCCTCGGCGCGCTGGCGCATCGAGCGCAAGCCGACACCGGACCGCTCAGGTGCGATACCGATGCCATCATCGGCTACCCGCAACCGTAAATCTGCCCCGGCGTGCACCTCAACCGTACAGGCGTTGGCGTCGGCGTGGCGGGTCACATTCGATAGCGCCTCGGAGATGATCCGATAGACCGCCACTTCCACAGCCGCGGGCAGATGAGTCAAATCCCCGGTCGTGCGCAGGTCCACGGTGGGTCGCCCATCAGACATCCGGGTGGTCACCTCAGCGACTTGGGCCAGCGCGTCGGGTAACCCCAGTTCGTCCAGGGCGGCGGGGCGCAGGTCCCGGGAGATCCGCCGCACCTCGGCCAAGCCTGTGCGGGAGTATTCGAGCAGGTCCGCGACCAGCCCAGCGTCTGCGGGTTCTACGCGCCGCGACAGCGACTCCAGCCCGAGTTGAGATCCGGCCAGCAGCGGGCCCAGGCCGTCGTGCAGCTCGCGACGCAGCGAACGGCGCTCTTCCTCGCGAGCGCCCACGATCCGTTCCCGAGAAGTGCGCAACTCCCGCATGGTCGCGGTTGCCTGGGCTGCCGCCCCGGCCTGGGTGACGAAGGTGGAGACCAGCCGCAGGTCAGCGGACGACAGGGTGCCCTCCCCCCGGCGCAGCCCCAAGGTCAGCTGGCCGATCCGCCGGTTCCCGTACTCCAGCGGCATCAGCACTATCCGGTCCGTGGGCGTTCCGTCGCTGGCGGCGGGCCCCTCGTCGCCCTCAAGTGTGATAGCCGCGTACGGCAGCCGCAGCGACTCGCGGAGTGTGGCCACGATCATCGGGAGCACGTCCTGGGGTGCGGGGGTCGCTGCCAGTCGCTCCCCGAGTTGGGCGAGGGCGCCGATGGGATCGTTGCGCTGGCCGAACAGGAACCGATCCACCGTCCGTCGGATGGACGCGAAGGCCCCAGCCAGGACCAGCGCGGTCGCCGCGGCAGCCAAGGCCGGGGCGACCCGGATCGCGGTCCCCGCGCCGAGCAGGTAGGCGGTGCCCAACGCCGCCAGTAGCGCAGCACCCAGCAAGACCCCGTAGACGATGCCCCGGCTTACCACCGATTCGATGTCGAACAACTGGTACCGCACGATCCCCGCAACTAGCGCGGCGCTCGCCAGGCATTGCAGCACCGTGCCGATCACCAAGCTGGGGACGAATATGCCCACCAACATGATCGTGAATCCGCTGATGAGCCAGACCAGCCTGGTCCGCGCCTCGGGTGCGGCGTGACGCAGATGCACGAACTGCCCGACCAGCCCGCCCAGACCGATCAGTAGCACGAGCAGACTGCTGATGACGAACAGGACTATCGCCAGACTCTCCGGGAGGGGAACCTGGATCGGGTTCACCAAACCTGCTGGAGCGCCGGTGAAGAGCATCGGCGACGTCGCCAGGACCAGCACCGAAATGACCGCAGCCGCAGCCGAGATCCGCAGCAGCACCGCCCAGACCCTCGACCTGGGTCGACCGTCCGGATAGATCAACGGAATCATCATCAGCAGCAGGATCGGCGGGGTCCACAAGCCCGCAAGGACCCCAAGCAGCGAGGGCCCCAGGCCGGTCGCCTGCGCCTGCGCCAGTGCCTGCGAGGCCACTGCTGCCAGCGAACCGAGCAGACCCACCAGGCCCGCGGCGGCCAGCAGGACGCCGATCCGGTTGCCCCGAGCCTCCCGCATGATCAGCGCCCCCGCCAGGCCGAAGACCAACGATTCGAGACCCTGCGCGAGGGTGTGGTCGGCGATGAACTGGTCCAGGCTCTCCGAGGTCGCGACTGCGCCCAGCACCGTGGCCAGCGCAAGCGCGATGCTCGTCCCCGCCACGACGACGGGAGCGAGTGCTGAACGGTTCAACTGTTGAGAGCTCACAGTCGAACAGTGTGCACGCCTTCGCGTGCTTCGGCCGCATCTTCGGCGGCAACGGCATTCACATCGGTCACGTCAACGTCCCGAGCCCCAGCAGGCACCCCGCGCCATGCCAGGTAGGAGGCGAAGAAGCCGACTGTCATGACGAGGGGCCCGGACACCAGTGCCGGGGCTGTGGGGGTGCGTGCTCGACCATTGAGCAGGGGCGCCCCGAAAGGGACCGGTGATTTGCGGGACACGTCAGCTCCGATCACAAGTTCGGCCTGGTCGGCCATATGTCCCAACCATGCGACACCCGACGTCCCGGGCGCATGGGAGCCCGGTCCCGACTTCCAGACGGGACATCGCCGATCCGGCCCGCGCGTCCCTCGATTCCGAAGAACTTACCAGACAACGCTCGTCGGGCTGGCCAGGTTTGTCGCGGCCATTGTGGTCTTCGTCGTCAAAGGCGGTCGAATCAACAATGTTGATCAGTGCTGTCCAGAAGACTTGCGGGCCAGGTACTCATGGCGGTGCCCCAACCGTGCTTCCCCTCGGTTGCATCTTCCAGGCAGTAGCTGTAGCAGTCTTCCTGGTAAGCCAGGCGCAAGGCCACATCAACCAGCGGGCGATGAAGCTGCCATTGACGTGGTTCAGGTGCACGACGTAACGGAAACCAACGCTCTTTCACGACGGGTGGGTCGGCATCGCTGAGGTGTTCCTGCACACGTCCTCAGTTCTTGTCGAGGTTGTCCGATCTGCCGGTCTTCAGTGTCGTGGATGATGGCCTGGTTGCCGACTGCGTTCCACACGGCCTTGCCCAGCGGCATCCAGCTATCGGGGGATGATGGCGCCGGAATTCGCGTCCTCGAGGCCAGCCCACGACCACGAGTTAGAGTCAGCGCCTGCACCAATACCAGTGACAGGTATCTGCTGGGGAGCCGACTGTCTAGCCAACATGAGCGCTCGCGCACCCTCGCCTCCGACAGCACGGCCAAAGCAGTCCCACGGGGGCGGGTGTTCCCGTCGGTGAGATTCGGCCGTTCCAGACGATATCGGCTCGACCGAGGATCGCGGCATCTGGTCCGTAGGTCAGGGTCGGGCTGCCGAAGTGTTCGATGCCGAGGTGGACAACCCGATGGAACACGAGACAACGGTAGAAGATCAAGTTGGCGAACTGATTCGCATAACGCAATGATATATTGACGTTATGCGAAACAAGCCGCCGTCGTTGGTACCGTTGCTGCGGTCGAATCGGATGGCGCACGCGCTTGCGGTGCTCTACCTGCACCCCGGCCAGGAATACAGCCTGAGTGATCTCGCCCAAGTGATTGGTACGACGCCGTCAGCACTGCACCGGGATATAGGCTACTTGACCGAATCTGGATTTGTCATCGAGCGGACAGACGGCCGTTCACGCAAACTCTCGGCACGCACAGATCACCCGCTGACCGATCCTTTGCGTCAGTTGGTTGTTTCGGCTTTTGGCCCACCGGCAGTTCTGGCTGAGGAATTGAACGGGGTTGAGGGCATTGATGAGCAGCTCATCTTCGGATCGTGGGCTGCCCGGTACCAAGGTGAACCCGGCCGATTCCCTGGAGACATCGACGTCTTGATCGTGGGCAACCCGAAACGGGCGACCGTTCACGAGGCCACTGCATCAGCAGCTGCGCGACTGAACCTCGAAGTCAATGCCACAGTCGTCAGTCCAGATCGCTGGCAGACCTCCGATGATCCGCTCATGGCCAGCATCAAATCGCGGCCAGTCGTCGTGATCGAGGGTGTGGCCGCGCGCACGACCGTCCACGGACAGCCACCGCCCGACGCGATCACCGATTCCGAGGAGAATTCCGAATGACTGGATGGACCAAAGGAAACGAGAAGATCAACGCGTTACTGCGAGAAGGAAGCCTAGAGAAGATCGGCGGCGAAACTGCCTCAGGCGAACCCGGACTGCGAAAAGCCCTGCGCCGCCTGGCCACAGCGGAAGCCATCAAGGACGATGATCCGGAAAGCGCGCTACTGCTCGCTTACGAGGCGGTCCATACCGCCGGGTTCGCTCTGCTCGCACAGCAAGGACTGCGCCCGACTCGAGCAGGTGGGCACTTAGCAGTCGAGCAGGCGCTCAACGCCCAGTTCGGC
>JBAXOQ010000222.1:0-7720 GCA_037133175.1 Actinomycetes bacterium | reverse complement strand
GCGAATCCGGCCAGCGTCTATTCCATCCCAAGTTCGGCCATGCAGGAAGACCATGTGTCGATGGGCTGGGCGGCTGGACTCAAGCTGCGCCAGGGAATCGACGGCCTCACTCGAGTTCTTGCCATTGAATTGCTGGTGGCCGGTCGAGCCCTGGACTTGCGAGCTCCGCTGCTGCCCGCGACCGGAACGGGTGCGGCGCTCGGAGCGTTGCGGACAGTGGTCGACGGTATCGGCCCGGACAGAATCGTCGGCGAAGAGATCGAGGCCACCGTTGAATTGGTGAGCTCCGGTGCCGTGCTGGCCGCGGTTCAGTCCGCGATTGGAACGCTTTCCTAGCTTGCGCGTGCGAGCATCGGACACAACGCCCCCAACGGAAGGTCAGTGCGCATGGCACACAGCCTCGGAACACCGATGCCGGTTCGCGCGGCTCGCGGCACCGCCAAGGAAGCTGTTGGCTGGGCTCAAGAGGCAGCGATGCGGATGCTGGCCAACAACCTCGATCCCGAGGTAGCCGAGAATCCCGACGCTTTGGTCGTGTACGGGGGCACGGGTCGAGCTGCCCGCGACTGGCCGAGCTATGTCGCCTTGATGCGCACCCTGGGCACGTTGAAAGACGACGAGACGATGCTCGTGCAGTCCGGTCGGCCGGTCGGGGTGATGCAGACACACGAGTGGGCGCCGCGGGTGCTCATCGCCAACTCGAACTTGGTGGGCGATTGGGCGAACTGGCCGGAGTTCCGCCGGCTTGAGGCGCTCGGGCTGACGATGTATGGACAGATGACGGCGGGCTCGTGGATCTACATCGGAACTCAGGGAATCGTGCAGGGTACGTACGAGACCTTCGGCGCGGTTGCCCACAAGCATTTCAATGACACCCTGGCCGGGACCCTGACGCTGACTGCCGGCTGCGGCGGCATGGGTGGCGCGCAGCCGTTGGCGGTCACCCTCAACGGCGGTGCTTGTCTGATCGTGGATGTGGACGCCGCAAGGCTGGAACGGCGCGTCGAGCACCGCTACCTGGACGAGTGGACCGACGACCTCGACCTTGCTGTTGCGCTGGCGCTGCGGGCCAAGGTTGAGCGCCGCGCCTGGAGCGTTGGTGTGGTGGGCAATGCCGCGGCGGTGCTGCCCGAGTTGTTGCGTCGCGGGGTGCCGGTGGACATCGTGACCGACCAGACCTCCGCCCACGACCCGTTGTCCTACCTTCCGATCGGTGTCTCGGTGGCCGACTGGCACGCCGAGGCGCAACGCGACCCGGAAGGCTTCACCGCGCGGTCCCGCGAGTCCATGGCGCGCCATGTGGAGGCGATGGTCGGGTTCATGGACGCACGCGCCGAGGTGTTCGACTACGGCAACTCGATCCGCGGGGAGGCTCTGGCCGGCGGGTATTCGCGTGCGTTCGACTTCCCCGGATTCGTGCCCGCCTACATCCGACCGCTGTTCTGCGAGGGCAAGGGCCCGTTTCGGTGGGCGGCGCTGTCCGGGGACCCGAAGGACATCGCCGCGACGGACCGGGCTGTGCTGGAGCTGTTCCCGGACAACGAGCCCCTGGCTCGGTGGATCAAAGCTGCCGGCGAACGGATCGCGTTCCAGGGACTGCCAGCTCGGATCTGCTGGTTGGGTTACGGCGAGCGGGACAAGGCCGGCGCGCGATTCAATGAGCTGGTGGCGTCCGGCGAGGTGTCGGCTCCGCTCGTCATCGGCCGGGATCACCTTGATTGCGGGTCCGTTGCATCTCCCTACCGCGAGACCGAGTCGATGCTCGACGGCTCCGACGCGATCGCCGATTGGCCGCTGCTCAATGCCATGGTCAACACTGCTTCGGGCGCGTCGTGGGTATCGATCCACCACGGCGGTGGGGTGGGCATCGGGCGCTCGATCCACGCCGGGCAGGTCAGCGTCGCGGATGGCACCGAGTTGGCGGCGCGCAAGCTGCAGCGGGTGCTGACCAACGATCCGGGGATGGGCGTCATCCGGCACGTCGATGCCGGGTACCCCGAAGCGCTCGCTGTGGCGCAACGCGACGGTGTGCGGATCCCGATGCGCGAGGGCTGATGTGAGCACCCCTTCGGGCACCGTGTTGCTGGACAACATCGGCGAGCTTGTGACCAATGACCCCAGTGCCGGCCGTGGTGCCTCGGCGCAGGCAGGACTGGGCGTGCGCCGGGATGCTGCGCTGTTGATCGAATCCGGTCGGATCGTCTGGGTCGGCGCTGCGGCTGGCGCCCCGGCTGCCGATGAACAGGTGGATTGCGGCGGCGCGGCTGTCATGCCCGGTTTCGTGGACTCGCACTCCCACGTCATCTTCGCCGGTGATCGGGCGCCGGAGTTCGCTGCCCGGATGGCCGGCGAGCCCTACTCGGCTGGCGGGATCGGCACCACCGTCGCGGCCACCCGGGTTGCCAGCGATGCGCAGCTGCGAGCGAATGCCTCCCGGCTGACGACCGAGTTGATCCGCTCCGGCAGTACCACTTTCGAGATCAAATCCGGCTACGGTCTGACAGTCGTGGACGAGGCTCGTTGCCTTCGGATAGCGGCCGAGTTCACCGACGAAGTCACCTTCCTGGGTGCCCATGTGGTGCCGCCGGAGTTCGTTGATGACCGACGCGGCTACCTGGATCTGCTGACCGGTCCGATGCTGGACGCGTGCGCCGCCCAGGCCAGGTGGGTGGACGTGTTCTGCGATCGGGGAGCTTTCGACGCGGACGAGTCGGCGCAGGTGTTGGCCGCCGGGGTGGCGCGCGGTTTGGTGCCAAGGGTGCATGCCAATCAGTTGCAGCGCGGACCAGGGGTGAAGCTGGCGGTCGCGTTCGGTGCGGCGTCTGCCGATCACTGCACCCACCTATCCGCCGAGGACATCACCGCTCTGGCTGACAGTGCGCGCAGCTCAACCCCGACGGTGGCGACGCTGTTGCCGGGCGCCGAGTTCTCGACCCGCTCGCCCTACCCGGACGCCAGGAGACTGCTTGAGGCCGGAGCCGTTGTTGCCTTGGCGACGGACTGCAACCCGGGAACTAGCTACACGACGTCGATGCCGTTCTGCATTGCGTTGGCAGTGCGCGAGATGGGGATGAGCGTGCCAGAGGCGGTTCGTGCGGCGACCATCGGTGGAGCGTCCGCCCTGCGCCGGACCGATGTCGGGCGGATTGTGGTCGGGGGGTCCGCCGATATCTTGGTGCTGGCGGCGCCGTCGTACGTGCACCTGGCCTATCGTCCTGGAGTGGACCTGATTCGGCAGGTGTGGCGGCGGGGACGGTGCGTCCGAGGTGGCCGGACGGACCGGACGTTGGGTTGGTCGCGATGAGTGGGACGACTGTGTTGCCGGACGACCCGATGTGGCCGCGGGCCTCGCAGTGGCTCGCCGACGGGACCCGGCGGTGGCACGAAGCACCCGTCGATGGTTCGGTGCCGGACCTCGGACTGCTCGGCGTTCCGGCACACCTCACATCGATATCGCTTACGAACGCGGACAGCACACCGACCGCGGTGCGCGCCGCGTTGGCCCGCTATTCGACCTGGGTGCAGTCAGCACAAGTTGACCTGTTTGATCTGTGGGCGGCGGATTTGGGCGACGTCGCCGACCCGGATGGCCCGGCCGGGGAGCAACTGACTGATGCGGCGGTGCGCTCCTGGCCGGGGGGCCTGCTGATCGCCCTCGGCGGCGACAATTCAGTCACCTACCCAGTCGCTCGCGGCGCGGACGCCGATGGACTGGTGACCCTGGACGCGCATCACGACCTGCGCGACGGGCGCTCCAACGGTTCTCCCGTGCGCCGCCTGATCGAGGCCGGGTTCGATGGTCGGCGAGTCGTGCAGATCGGGATCTCGGACTTCGCCAACTCAGCCGGGTACGCGGCCCGAGCGCGCGAGTACGGCATCACTGTTATCGGCCGCGATGAGGTCGAGCGCAAGGGCATCGACCAGGTGATGACAGCGGCGCTGACTATCGCGTCGGGAGGTTCGGCCGGTCGAGTGCATGTTGATCTCGACGTCGACGTGTGCGATCGCTCCGTAGTGCCCGCCTGCCCGGCCGCCGCGCCGGGAGGCCTGAGCGCCAGCGAATTGCGTCGGGCCGCGCGAGCGGCCGGTGCACACCCGAACGTCGTGAGCATGGATCTGGTCGAGGTGGACGCGGCCGCAGACACGCCGGACCAGCGCACGGTGCGCCTCGTCGCCCTGTGTGTGCTCGAGGCCGCCGCCGGCGCCCTGTCGGCCCGCCGCAGACCCCACTCCTGATCGGTCGCGGGGTTGAGTCGTGTTCGGAACAGCTACGATTTGCGGGAAATCGTGACCCGATAAGGGTGACTGGAAGGGGGTTGGTGTGCTGCAGCGACAGCGTAGCGGCGCGGCACGTGTCGGCGAGTCTCGGCTGCCGATGGCTGTGGCGGTCATGGTGGTCGCCGTCATGAACCTGTTCATGCCCACCGTCTACCAAGTCACTGAGCTCGGCCACTTGCTGTACCCGGGCCTGATGTTGGTGCTCTTGCTGATCTTGGTAATCGGAGATCCCAGGGGCCTTAGTCGCGAGCGTCGCTGGCCGCGGGTTCTCTCGGGGGTGCTGATTCTGGTGATCACCCTGGTGGCCTTGGCGACCGCCCTGCGCGTCCTCTTGGTGGTCCTTGGCGATACCGGGGCCATCGTTGCGCTCGAATTGTTGCGAGTGGCAGTCGTCCTGTGGCTGACGACCAATATCGCGTTCGCCTTGTGGTATTGGCACCTGGACTGTGGCGGACCGGCCGCCCGTGCTCAGGGCAGCGCCGTGGTGCGTCCTTCGTTCGCCTTCCCCGAGCAGGGGCAGGACACCTTGGTCGCCCAGGCTTGGTATCCGCAGTTCGTGGACTACCTGACGCTGTCCTTCAACACCGCGATGGCGTTGGGTCCAGCGGACGTGTCGCCGCTGCGGCACTGGGCGAAGCTGTGGATGCTGACCCAGTCGCTCTTCTCCCTGTGCATGATCTACATCGTGCTGACCCAGGCGCTCGGTACGCTGTAGAAAGGCGGTCGGTGCTGCTAGCGATCGCCGACCAATCTGTGAACGCGTTGAGTGGAGCCTTATTCGCTGAGGTTGTTGGGCGCTTCCGCGGTGTCGTTCGGTGCGCCGATCATGGGTTTTGCGGTCACGCCTTGGTCAGCGTTGGAACCATACCCGTGGGTCATTCGTGTTGTTGATGATCAGCAGGATGATGTTTATGACCAGTTCGGCCCACCCCGTCCCGAACGGCGTCTGGAACAACGCGTAGAAGATGTTGATCAGAGCGAACACGTTGACCAATAGCCACGCTTGGGGGTTGCGGTTCAGCAGACCTGCGGCAATCCGGACGTAGATCACGCACATGACCAACGACAATGCGGCCGAGATCGCCCAGTACCAATCGGACACCGGAGCACCGGCGAACTCCTGGTACTCACCGGGTCTTACCAGAAGCACGATCGCCGAGATCACCGAGGCTGCGAGTACGACTGCGGCGAGCATCGTGAACATCGCAACTACCACGACAGCGACTGGCCGATCCTCGTCCGAGCGAGATGGGTAGGTCATGGCTGAACCGTAGCGCGTCGGGCCAGATCAATAGGTAGCCCGATTCCTGATCGGGGCAAACGCATCAGCAGCAGGCGCGAGCGCGGTGCTGTCGAACTATCCAATCGTTGATCGTTTCACCGTCGGCAAACTCGGTGGTGATAGCGCACGGGACACCCGATTGTCGGCAGCGTGTGCACCTGGAGCGCTATATCCACCTTGGGCGCACACGCTGAGCGGAATCCGGTTATCGACCCGCACCCAGTTCCAAAGCGGGCGTCTTCCCTTGTTGCTGCTTGCCATGGGTCGTCCTGGCCGCTGCGCCTCACCATGCGCCACCGCCAACCGAGTTTGCCGAAGGGGGATCGTTTGTTCAGTTGCATCTCCCTGCGGCAGTTCAAGTTTGTCAGCCGCTCCCGGCTCGCAAGCTGCGCAGCATCGCGCCGATCAAGATCAGCGACGTAACGACGGTCACTGCCCAAAGGGTCCTATTCAAGTTGAACATGGGCAGGCCCATGAGGACGATGCTCCCGAAGAACAGCACTAGATAGGGAACAAGAATCGTTGCGCGGCGCGGGGACCGGAACTCGACGGGGTGCGCGTAGTCGACGATCACCATGAACACGACGAATGCGTCAAACACGGCTGGTCCTAGCCATCCCGATTCCCCCCGGCGAAGAAGTTGGATCGCAGCCGCAGTGGCCGGAAGAGCCAGCAACCCGATGACGATGCCGATTGTCCGATTAGGCCCCATCCCGTGAGTGCGGCGGAGTTCGAAGCCGAGCGACTGCAGGAGGTTGACCGTATTGACTACAGCCCAGATGGTTAGTGCCGCCCAGCCGAGTTTGCTCGTCACAACGCACACCGTATGTCGCCGCCATGCGCGCGCGCGGCCAGACAAGGCTCCGGTGACAATCCAACGCTCCGGTGGACACGACGGATTGCTGTCACGAGCATTGGGCACGGGAGTCCCAGCACGACGAGGAGGGTAAGTGGCTTCAGAGCCGCAATCTGTCGGCCCGCAGCCGACTGGACCAGGACAGCACAGTCGATTGCGCAATCCCTCGCGTCGCCTTCGGATAGGGCTCGTGCAGTTGGGATGCGCCGTGGGCGGCCTAGTTCTGGCACTACTGGCGACTCAAGTGCCCTGGAGCCCCAAGCTCCCCAGTGCGTCAATCGTACCGGTGATGCTGGCGATGGCGTTTTCGGTCGTCGGCCTGCTCACGATCATCTTCTCCTTGATGTTCACGGTCGTGGAATGGGTGTACGCGACGTTCTCGATGCGGCTGCGCAAGTTCGAGAGCAAGCCCCTGACGTGGTGGGTATTTGGAATCGCGATTGGCATCTTCGTCTACTCGATGGCGGCCGCCGGACTGACGCTCGGGCAGGACCAGATTTCGTGGGTGGTGCCCGGCATCACGGTCGTGGCAGCTCTGGTTGCGCTTGTCCTCATGCGGCGGGTCCAACTCGAGGCGTTCTCCTCTGTGCAACTTGGGCAAACGCTGGCGGACCTGTGTTCGGAGGGCCTGGCCGCGGTTCGGGACAACTACCCCTCCTTGAGCGACGATGGCACCGAAAGGCGCGCTGTCGACGAACCAGTTGCTACTGGTGGCAGTGCCGTCGCGTGGGAGGGACCGCCGGCAGTGTTTCAGGAACTGGACGAATCGACTTTGGTCTCGCAGCTTGAGGCTGGTGGCGGCACGTGTCACTTCACGGTGGGCGTCGGGAGTTTTCCGACTCCCGGAATGATCATTGCGAACGCGACTGGTGACCCACCCATCGAGCTAGCTCGCGTCTTGGTCACCGGCGTCGACCGCACACCCATCCAGGATCCGTTGTTGTCTTCTCCACAGGCTGGAGCAGGTTGCCGTACCCTCTCGGAAACCCGATGTGGCGCTTCGCCTGCGTCACTTGCTTGAACGGGCGGACTACCTCGGGCAAGCCAATGCTCAGGAGGGCCGCTAGTGGGGCTGGCTTGACATTGCCTCTCCGAGAGCGCGGGCGGCGTCGGCTTGCATCGCGTTTGTGTGCCGGGGTTCCAGCCGCTTGGCAGCCCGCTGTTCGTCGAGAATCTCGTAGAGTTCGGCGACGGGCGCCGTCGAGTCGTTGGCCAGGTTGTGCCGTTCTTGGGGATCGGCGCTCAGGTTGTAGACCTCGGCGGCTGTCAGCGCGGCGTCAGGACCTCCTGGGGTGCCGTAGTAG
>JBAXOQ010000221.1:0-7728 GCA_037133175.1 Actinomycetes bacterium | reverse complement strand
AGGTGGATGTAAGTGGTTGGGACGTAGTCCGTGCCTTCGCTACCGTCGGTTTGCGAGTACCAATCCTCGATGCTGTCGGCAGCTAACGCGAACAGCTCGGAGAAGCCGCCGCAGCCGTCCTCGATGGCGGCCAGTGCTTGCTCTTGTCTGCGCATCCACACCGAGTTTGGCACCAGGGAGCCCGTGACGATGGTCCCGCCGATTGTGAGCTTCAGATCGACGACAACGTCGTCGTTTCGAGTCGAATTGACGACATTGACCAGCAGTCGGAGCAGGTCGTCAGCCTCCGGCTCCTGCGCCTGTAGGGCAGGCGGTGCGAGCGTCGTTGAGTCAGGCATGTCACGCGCCCATCGTGGAGGCCCGCAGAGCCGGTCGCGCCTTTTCGAGTCCGTCGTGGATCGAGCGGAGGCAGTCCGTGTTAGCCAGAATATGCACGTTGGTTTCATGCGTGGCACCAATTCCGCGCACGATGTAGGAGCGCGCTAGCGTCGAGGCGCGAACGCCCTGGGCACGAGCGGTTGCGTCCAGAGCCGCGATCTCGTCCGCGTTGAGCCGCACCGAGAAGACCGTCGAACGAGCATGATGACCGTGCTAGGCCGGGCGGTTCCACATGGGGTCGGAACCAAGAGTGGGATCTTCGAGGTGGGACCCGACTCGCGCAGTCCATTGGTCGTGGAAGCCACCGACCAGATTGAGGTCTACATACTCCCACTGAGTGTCCCAGTCGCCACCCATGATTTTGACTCTCAACTTGTTGGCACCGGCGTTGTTCATCCGTATTCCAGGAGCGTCCGCTGTGCCTCGGTCGAAGACCGTCACGGGTGCGCTGGTGTCAATCAGTGCCGCCGTTGTCCAATCACCGTTGGGTTCGTAGTGAAGGTGAACGTCCACCGTCGGCCTCAGAACCGGCGGGTTGCCTTCCTCTCGGTACGGGTATTTGTGGTAGGTGCCCAGGACTCAGCCGACACCGATCATGATTTCGTCCGATGGTTCGGGCACGAAGTGGGCCACTGCACCTTCACCGCTAGGACCCAGCGCCTTCACCATCGGCACCAGCTCGACTGAGGTTCCCGCTGCCGCCACAACCTGACCGTCTTTGACCGCCACCCACAGCCCGACCCATCGGTCGAGCTCTTTCAAGCGGCGCACCGGCTCGACCCTTTGACCTGCGGCTTTCTTGTGCTTGGTGTTCCTTCGGTGGCCCGTGCCACGAGCATATGGGGCGAAGTTGACAAGGCGCCAGCCCAATAACATCGCGGCCTCCCCAAGTGCCGTGCGCCGTGTGGCGCGACTCCAGCAACGCTAACGCAGAAGGCGAAGGAACCCCATCATTGACCGAATTGTGGCTGCTCAGGGTTCGGAGGTAGTGTCGGAGTCGATCGAGCGGACTACGGCAGGTCTCAAATGGTGGACGGTGGAGCTCACTGCAGGCGAAGGAATGCCAAACCCGGTCGTGGCTAGTCGGCTAGTGCACCGGATCCGTGTCGAGATTTGACTGGAGCACAGTGGTGCTCGGGGCTAGGGCCTCGACGGTCAGAGCGACGGCCTCATGGAACCACGACGGTTGCTGCGGGCCAACGGAGATCGACTCAAGCAGGGTCGTGACGTTGATCGGAATCGCAATCCCCACCTCGGAGGGCACGGACTCATGCACAATCAGCGCGCCGCCCACGCGGGGTATGCGCTGGATGACTGCCCGAAGCTCGCGCTCGTAGTCGAAGCTCAGATGCTTGTACGTGAAGGGACCGAAGAGGTTTTGTTCCGGGATCCAGGTCGATGACGGATCGACGTAGCTGACCACGCCGACGTAGATCTTCTCGTCCGTTTCGAGACTTTCGGTCATGCGCGAATGTGCTTTGAATTGCGATGGCTTGGCCAGCGCCCCCGTAGGCGCGCCACATGGCCACAGACTCGGATTCGTTCATGTGCCAGCAGCTGACGTAGGTCCATCGTGGCGCGAGCCGTGTGATCCGATGAACCGGCTCGAGATCCTCGGCAGCGGTGTCTGGGTACACGGCGGCTCGTTGCTGGACGTTGAACTCACCGAATGCGCCTTCGTGCGGATCGTCGAGTTGGCTGGCCGCCGGGAACCACAAGGACTTCGTCGTGAGTAGCGAGACCAGCTTCGGGAGATCGATGTACCGCCAGATGCGCACGTTCGAGTCCGATGGTGGAACGAACGATGTGTGTTCCATGTACATGGTCGATGCCGATCAGGGATTTGGGGTAGCACCGCACACGGCGTCGGCCAGCTGGGGTTATGGTTCTGCCGGACCCTTCGAGTGATCGAGTCGGATCGTCCCGCTCAGAGACTTGCCTGCGCGGAGGCAATCGAGCAGGTTCCGATCCCGGTGATCGTCCTTCTTCCAGCGCGATTCCAGGACCGCATGGCTGATCCCGCCATTGGTCTGACCCTCTTTGGCCTGGCCGGTTCTCCACAGGCCTAGGGAGGCCGGATCCGGCCGACGATCTGGGTCCTCGACGCGGCACCGGGAAGTCCCGGGTGTTGGATGCAACGGTCCGATGGCTGTCCCCAGGGTGAACCGAGCAATGGACAAGCCCTGATCGGCCGGTAGACTGGAATCGCAAAGGGCAGTAGCCCCGCGAAGTGGACCCGGCAGCCTTCCGGACGGTTGGTCGAGCCGGGTCGGCGCCTTTAACCACGGTCCTACACGTAACCACGGTCCTACACGATCTCGTGGGCCACCCACCCGCTGAGCTGCCCTCGCCAGTTGCCGCTACGCTGCCACATCCAGCTTATGGTGTCGGGCATCCACAGCCCCGGTTCGTTTCTTGCCAATTCGTGGCGGTAGGCAACGCGGTCCGCGAGGCCATGGGCGCGGACCGCGGCGAACAGCTCCTGAAGGTCGGAGCGTCTTGCCGCGATATCAAGTTCGAGGACGTCGGGTCGGACTGGCAGAAGCATGTGCGGTTCGACGAGCGATACCTGCGGCCCACCGAGGTCGATTCGCTGATCGGCGACGCCAGCAAAGCCCAGCGGGTGTTGGGGTGGACGGCGAAGGTCCACACACCGGAGTTGGCGAAGATCATGGTGGAGGCAGAAGATGCAGGGAAGCTGGCATGAGGATCGTTCTTCGCCGTTGTCCGAGCGTCCCCGTGAGGGCCGAGCGGATCGACATCACCGGGTGCCGGTGGCGAAGGGTGGAACGAGCTGTTGTCCTCTGAATATCTCGTGTTTGCCACAGCAGCAAACAGCAATAGCAGAAAAACGTCCTCTGGTGTTAGACTGTTTGCCGTGACAGCAAACAGTCGAACATCAGAGGACGGACTGACCGGTTTCGTGCTCCCGTGGCTTCGTGCCCGACTCCCGGACACCTGGACGGTCGGGCTTATCAGTTACGAGCAGTCCACGGCCGCATTCGGCGGCCGGACAGATTTGGTCTTCGATGTGCGTGGTCCGGATGGCACGAGTGCGAGCGTCGTCGTGGATGCCAAGGGCAGCTTCGGACCCAGGGATGTAGACCGGTTGCTCGGCGGGCTGGGTCGGATCCTGCGGGCACTAGCCACCAATACTCAGATCTTGATCGTTGCCCCGTGGCTTAGTCGGCGAACGCAGGAGTTGCTGCGTTCCGAGCGGATCAACTACCTCGACCTCGCCGGGAACGCCTACCTGCGCCTGGATAGTCCGGCCTTGTTCATCGCGACCGAGGGCGCGGTCAAGGACCCGAACCCGGCCGTGCGCGGCAAGGCGCGGGTGAAGGGCCCGAAAGCCGGCCGCCTGCTGCGAACGTTGATCGACATCAACCCCCCTTATGGTGTCCGCGAACTCGCCGATGCGCTTGAGTTGAACCCGGGCTACGTATCGCGGCTTCTTGACTCCCTCGACGATGAGGCCCTTATCGAACGGTCGCCCCGTGGACAGGTTGAGGCTGTGGACATCCCGAGGCTGTTCGACCGGTGGGCGCAAACCTACGATGTCTTCCGCGACAACTCGGCCATGAGCTACCTGGCCCCGGCTGGTGCCAGCGACGCTCTCCAGCGTCTGCGGGATTTCGGCGAGACGGTCGCTGTTACCGGCAGCTTCGCTGCCGTCCGCAAGGCGCCCATCGCCGCACCGGCACTACTCATGGCCTACAGCCGGAATCTTGCCTCGGTCGCGAATACACTTGCCCTGATTCCGGCGGACGAAGGCGCAAATGTCGTGCTGCTGCGAGCGTTTGACCCAGTTGTGTGGCAGCGGACCTCCAACGATGAGGGCATCACGTTTGTTGCCCCTGCCCAAGCCGCGGTCGACTGTCTGACCGGCACCGGACGCATGCCGGCAGAAGGGGAGGCACTCATTGGGTGGATGACCGGGAACGAGCAGTCCTGGCGCTTGCCGCATCTGCCAGTTTCCGCGCAGGGAGCACTGGCATGACCAACACCCGTGGTGACGGCCGTTCGGTCGAGATCGATCTGGACCCGGTATACGTGGTTGCGCGCCGGGTCCTGTTGGATGCTCTGATCGCGTTAGCGCCTCACGGGAAGGCAACCATCGTCGTGGGTGCACAGGCGGTCTATCTGCGGACCGGTCAGGGCGATCTTGCGATTGCCCCGTACACGACTGACGCGGATCTTGCGCTTGATCCGATGTTGCTCGGCGATGAGCCCGCGCTGGAGGCTTCGATGCGTGGGGCGGGGTTCGAGCTGATGGATCAGAATCCTCAACCCGGCAGGTGGGTCGCTTCGGTGCTGGTTGGCGGGCAGCAGGTGACGATCCCAGTGGATTTGATCGTTCCCGAAGCAAATGCGGCCCCGGGGGGTCGTCGAGGGGCGCGCCTGGGCGTCCACGGAAACCGTGCCGCCCACCGCGCCGTGGGGCTAGAGGCAGCCCTGGTTGATCACAGCACTATGAACGTCGCAGCCTTGGATCCGCGAGACCACAGGACGGTCGAGGTTGAGGTCGCCGGTGTCGCGGCACTGCTGGTGGCGAAGGCTCACAAGATCCATGACCGTGTTGCCAGCAAGCGGGCTGACCGACTTAGCGACAAGGACGCCGCTGACGTGTACCGAATCATGCAAACCGCATCTGCCGGTCAGGTCGGTTCCACCTTTGGTGAGCTTGGTCGCCACCCGAAGGCGGGCGAACCCACATTGGTGGCCATGACCTACCTGGCGGACCTTTTCGGTCGCCGACACGGACGGGGCATTGAAATGGCTCAGCGGGCCTTGCGCGCAGCAATTCCCGCGGCTCAAGTCACGGCACTATGCGTTTCGTTCACAGAACGGTTGCTGGACGCCGCCGGGCTCGATGAACAAGGCCCGGTGCGTCGTCCGTGAACAGTGTGAACACCAGTTCTGACCTGGCTGAGATCACAGTGGTTCTGGTCGATCGGAACGTCGCGGATCGGGACGAAGGGTCGTGGATTCTTCGGGAGCAACCGCAGGTGGTGCTCTTGGTCGCCGACGCGGTTCCGATGTGCGACGTGTTCAGGGATGCTGTGGACACGATCTCTGGTGGGGGCGGACTTCGATTCGATCCGCGGGCTTCCGGCGAGTACTGGCCGACCTTCGGTTTCACCGAGCTGCCGGCGGACCTTCGTGACTTGTCACCTCAATGGGCTCGTTTTGGGGTGACGGAAGCAGGTGGCTACTCGCGTGACAAACGATCAGAGATGTGGGCCGTGGGTAGGGGCAAGAAGGCCCGAACGCGCCGAAAGCGGTGGGCGAGTGCGGCCATCGAGGCCCAAACCTTCAAGAACACTTGCCGTCGGCCCCGAGAGTGAAGGCGGTGGTGGCCAGGGCGGCGGCTAGATCCGGTCGATTGGTCAGGGTCCGACCGTCGACGCCGAAGTCGGCAACGAACGGGTCGTGGTAGCTCACGAGCGTGTCACCTTCGGCGGTGGGCAGGTTCGCGATTGGGTGGCCGGGGCTTTGTGGTCGTCAGCAGTGTCGATCTTGTAAGCGACGCAGAGCAGCGGTACACGTGACCGCATAGACAGTAATGCGCTGTCGCCACATGACTGGCCTGCCGTCGCTGTTTGCGGTCTAACGGGGCTTGGTGTCTCTCGGCGGCAGGTAGGCAAGCAGCAGAAAGCGCTGATATTGCTCATGTGCATTGATCCGTGCCTGTTGTTGGGCGTCGGGGAGCCATAGATGCCCTGCGCTCTTGAGTGCAGCTCTGGCCGTCGCAACGTGCCCAACCGTGACCGGCCGATACGGGTCGTAGGCATTGTCGTAGTCAGCAATGTGGCGGGCAGCCTGCAGGTCAATCACCCGGCTGGCCAAAGCCGCCAATTCCGGATGGACTCCCTCTTGCAGCCCTCCAGTGATGAGGCCAACGCGCGCGAGTTCGTCTCGTTGAGGCTGGACAGACCCAGCCTGCACCACTGTTCTGCAGGCCGCTTTCACGTTTGAGTGGGTGATCCACCGTGACGTACGAGCGATGTCTTGTTCGGTTGCTCCTGAAACAACCGTTAGCGCGGCATGTCTGGCTATCTGATGGAACACAGCGTAATAGGCCGTTGATGTGGCTCGCCGCAAATCACATAGGGCCGGACGACCGCGCCCTCCCGAGCCCACAGCCAAACGTTCGGCAGTCGCTAACATATGTCCGGCATCGATCGGACTCGCCATCAGATGGCGGCAGCATTGCCGGGAGCCGCTCGACCGGACTGGTCAGGGTCAATCGCGGTGTCCTCTGGAGCCGTCTGCTCGATTTGTGGGTCTTTCGTCGTGATCGCAACGTAGGGAACACCGCCCAGCGCCCACTGAGGGTTATCACTGGTTATCTGAACGACTGCTTCGTGTGCCCGTTGTTTGAGTCCAAAAACCTGCGCCTCGTCCCAGGTATCACCGGAGGGCCGCGGGAGAACCAGGACGACTTTCCAGGTGCTTTCGCCGTCGGCATCTTCGATCGGCTCGACCGAAAGAGCAAGAACCTCAGTCTCCCCGTTTCCCTCACCGACGAGAATCTCACTCAGCAGATGCTCAAATGTGACCACTCCTGGACCATAGCGCGAGACCGGTAGCGTTGCGAGAATCTGAACAGCTGCCGGTGGAGACTCCGCCGGAGTGTCGTGGGCGCCTTCCCGAGCGCGAGCAGGGTGACTCAGGGGACTGACCAGGCTGGGATCATGAAGGGACACACAGGAAACGATACGACTGATGCGGGAGGTGGTGGCCCCACTCAAAACGCTCCTGTGGACAAACCAACCCTCGCGGTCCGCTGGTGACTGACCATCGGGTGACCTGCGGTAGCGGCTGGCCGTCCGCTGTCACCTTTCGTCGTTGTCACACTGTCCCCCGTTCCTCGTCTAGTCGTGCAGCGCGGCGTCTGCTGAGCCCGGTTCCGATGGGAAGACCGAACGCATCATCCCTGGGCGGCGAGGTGGTCCAAGACTGGACAGGGCTTGCCGATATGCGAGGACAGCGTCACCTTGTGTGGCCTCCAGGGCGATGGTTTGCCCGTTGAGTCCACGTCGGTAGGGACGAACGGGAAATCCGACGGCAAAGTTATAGCTTGGGCTCCAAACCGAACTCCGATTCGCCGGACTCGGTGAGCGTCCATCTGAAGAATCGGTCGATTTGCGCGTGCATCGTTTCGAACTGACGTGACAGCAGGTCCTCATCCCAGGGCTGCGCGAGCGCACAGAACACGTCCAGTTCGATCAAGTATGAGCGGTGGGCAATCTTCACCGGCGGGTCCCCGGGGATTGCCGAACCGGCGGGGACCCAGGGTCTCGTCAAAGTCGTGGCGGTGGGGGTTTGACCTGCGGATACGTCTTG
>JBAXOQ010000220.1:0-7763 GCA_037133175.1 Actinomycetes bacterium | reverse complement strand
GTCGATATCCACTACGCGCGTGCCGACCAGTCTCGCCCCAGTCAATCGGAGCCGATAGTTGCTAGCCTGCTGGTCACATCCCTTTGGCGACAGGCACGATGGAACCGTTGCTGGCCGAGTTGAGAAGTTCTACATAGGCGGACGCGACCTCAGCTGCCGCCAGTCCTGGCTCGGGATTCATGCCCATCGCGACCATTGACTCAGCGACCCATCCAGGAGACACGGCATTGATCCGAACACCACGCTTCAGCTCGAGGGCAGCCGCTCGAACGAAGCCTTCGACCGCGGCATTGACCGTGCTCACGATCGAGCTGCCGGGCATTGGATACTGCGCCAAGATGCCCGTCGTCAAGACGATCGATCCGCCGTCGGTGACGTGATCGCTTCCTACTCGAGCGACGTTGATCTGACCCATCAGCTTGTTGGCCAGACCGTGCACCCAGTCTTCCCCAGTGGTGTCGGCCAGTGGGACGAATCGCACCATTCCCGCGGTGCAGACAATCGCGTCTACCGGACCCACCTTCTCGAGCAACGCGAGGATCGATGCCGGATCGGTGATGTCGACAACCTCGGCAGATCCGCTGCGGGACGCCGAGATTACTTCTGCGGTCTCGGCCAAGGCCTCACACACTCGGCTGCCCAGCAGACCAGACGCACCGATAACCAGAACTCTCGCCATAATCGTTCTCCTCTTGTTTTGGCATGGTCGCTCGGCGTAGGGGTTGGCCGACCAGTTGCACTGTTGTCGGTAGACCTTAGCGTGAGGCAGATCATCGGTGGCGTTGCTGGGTTACCCCGACGCCCGATCACTCGGATGGGCCACCCAGGCGCTAAACACCGGGACGTTCGACCACTGGGGTAAGCCCAGGTTCTTTGTGCCCCATCCGCGATCGAGATCTGGTACCTGGTCGTGCGCAATGGCGACGACCGCGTGCGGACGGTTGAACCGAATCGTCGCCGAGCGATTCAGGACAACGCGGGACACCGGCATCGCGCCAGCCTGCATGCCCAGAGCGCTGACGGCCGCAGCAGTGAATCCCGTCCGGGAGTAGCGTGCGGTTGCCACCTGTTTGGCCTCGAAGTCCGCTGGCAGGTATTGCGGCCGGAGCATTCCCTCAAGCCCAGGTAGAACCGCTGCCATGCCGGGCGCAGCCAGCAGGTCATGGTCACTGGTGGCAGACCACGAGGCAAGCAGGGCAGATACTTCCTCGGTCCGATCGGACATAGCACCATGACGCTTCTGTTGGCTCTCAGCGATAGTCCAAGCGGCTCCTTCTCCGAGCGGCAGGTCAAACAAGGACACAATGTGAGCGTGGTTTGCATCGCCAGCAAGCAGCGCGCCGATCTGTCCTGCGGCATCGTGGACGGCACCGGCGGGGACGTCGCAGGCGGCGATCACAGAAATCACCGACAGTCCATCGAGGGAGTCCGCACAGTGAACTCCCACGGTCCCGGCCGCATCGGTGTCCGCTAGCAAACAGGAGTGCCCGTCGGCAGAGGCCAAGGCCGTCACGGCCAATCTGCCGAACTCGCCGCCGAGCTCACTTGCCGGAACCTGCCTGAACGGGTTGATCCAAGTGACCGCAGTGGATAGTGCGCTGGCCAGCACCAAAGCCGTGGCATCGGACAAGACGATCGGGAATGACTCGATCAATCCTCTGGAGTGCTCGCTTGCCCACACGTCAGCAACACGCTGGTCTGGTACCGAGCCGAACTCAACCGCGGTCGGTATTGCGCGGCGCCAGGAGTCCCAGTTGGCGTTGAGGAACCTCTCCTGTGCCCACACAGCCAACGCACAACCGATTGCCGGATGGTCGCCGGCAAGCAAGGCAGCCGCCCGTTCAGCGGCGTCCGCGGCTCGGGTGCCGAGTTCAGCCTCCAGGACAGAACGGTCGTCGCCCTCTGACGTTGGCGCGATGAGCGCCAGCAGGAGCCACACGCCCAAGGGACTGGCCGCACCGTGGTTGGACAAGAACATCCGGTTGAATCCCTGGCTGTACCGGGTGATCAATTCCGCGGTGCTTGCCATGTTGGCAGTATCGGTGCAGTGCCCCGCGGTGTCCAGAGCCGCGGTCGCGCGAACGCATGTCGCAAGCCAGTTTCTGACTAGGCGACGGACTCGGAGGCAGTCCCCAGCGGTTCGTCCCACGCACCACTCAACTGCTCCTGGCTGGTCAAATGCCACCCGTGGCAGGAGTTGCACTCGTACGTGCGCTTCTCCTGCCGACGGCTGGACGTCCCCTCCGACTCTGAGCGACGCCGCCCGTTGCTTGCACAGTGCAGTGCCCCAATCGCCTCATCGTGATCTCGGAAGCGCTTCTTGCCGGTGGTAGCGCAGACGGTCAGCGTCCGGCGACGTCCGCGCCGAGGCCTCAGCTGCCGCGGCACGGAGAATGCTGAGGTGTCGAGGGTCCCGCTGGCCTTTGTTGGTTGTGAGCTTGTTGTCATTGGATTGTCCTCCTGATTCTGCGGTCTGGTTACAGGATCGAGGGAGGGTCTGACATCGGCGGCTCGTCGCCCGGACCGGCACGGTTCCTAGTCACCTCACGGGCCCACAGGGGGTGGTGCTCCACAGCCCAGTCCACGGTGACTTCCCCGGTACGCATCCCCGCGAGGGCCTGCCTGTCTCGCAAGGCGCGCCACAGGTGTCCGACCGCGACGACCACGACAACGAGGGCCACCCAGTCATGTACGAACGTGGAGCCGGTGCGCGTCTGGTCTGGCCACAGTTGCGAACTGGCCAATACGATCCCGGTGGCCAGCATCACCAGCGTGGCACCCAGGGTGAAGGACGCGTTGAGCTTCTGTCCGGCATTGAACTTGCCCACCGGGTATGGCTCCGTCAGCGGCAACTGGCCGCTGACGTGTAGCCCGCGTAACCGCTCGCGTCGTTTGCTGGGCCGTAGCCAGTCCCAGTCGAACGGCGAGAACCGACTCAGCCGCCGGACATCCGCGCGGAATCCGGAGGAGACCACCAATCCAAGGACCAGCGGCACCAGCAGTAGGAGACCCGCACCCACGTGCACTGTCCTCACCCAGAAGCGTTGACCCACCAGTAGCGATATCTGTGGGATGTAGAGCATTGCCGCGGTGACGACGCAAACGCCCATGAGCAGGGCGAAGCTGTGATGGATCCAGCGCTCCGGGAGGTCGAAGCGCAGAATTCTGGCGCCCCTATCCCGGTGTGTGTCAGGGACGCTGGGATTCGCCGAAGCGCCGCTCGACTCAGGTGGTAGGGGCATCGTCTCGCCCATTCGAGCGACCGACCCAGGCATCCGCGTCGTAGCCGCGATCCTCCCAGTACCCCGGTTCGACAGCGGCGGTCGCTTCGATACCACCGAGCCACTTCAACGACTTGTATCCGTACATCGCAGCGACATACAGCCGGACTGGTCCACCGTGTTCGTTCGTCACCGGGCCGCCCATCATCGAGGTTGCCGCCAACACGTCTGTGCGCATCGCCTGCTCCATCGTCAACGATTCGGTGTATTCCCCATCCAAGGAGGTGAAGCGCACTGCACGCGCAGTCGACAGCACCCCCGCGGTGCGTAGCAGGTGTGCCACCTGAACTCCAGACCAAGCGACGTCGGCGACCCGCCAACCAGTCACGCACTGAAAGTCGTGCGTCACCGAGGTCTGTGGCATTGCGGCCAGATCGGAATAGGTCACAGTCACCGGGGCTGCTACCAGCCCACCAACGGTGAGACGGTAGTCACCAATCGCCGTGACTGGATCGTGGCTGACCACCGAGTAGTACCGGAAACCACCGGTGGACGGAAACAGACCGGACAAGCCGGTCGGATCGTTCTGCGTCAGTTTGGCGATGGACGCAGACAGCGGTGCGCCGAATGCCACACCAAGCGCTCCGAGACCGAGCATGCCTAGCACCACACGACGCCCCACTGGTGTACCTGAGCCGTCATATTCAGGACCAGCCTGTTGGCTGCCGGAGTCTGTTATCGGCCCCGACGGGTCGTCGCTCATGGCCCAAGGAGATCACAGTTTCCGGAAGGCGCCTAGTCAGCGGAGGTGAAGATGGTGAATCGGGCTTCGACGCCAGCTTGTGAGCTCGTCGGGTCCGTTGCAAGAGGTTGCCAAAATGCGCCCGGGTGCTAGCGTGGATCAAGCGGCACCACCCCACCAGTTCGGTCGCCCCGCGGTCCCCCTTCAGCTTCAGTTGCGAGCCTCCCCGCTGGTGAAACCCGAATCGAGGACGTCATGATCGCGTTGCTGGTAATCGGCATTATCGTCCTAGTGTTGGCCCTGATCTTGCTTGCGAATTCGATCAAGATTGTTCAGCAATACGAGCAAGGGGTGCTCTTCCGTCTCGGCAAGATCGTCGCTGTCAAGGAACCGGGGCTGGCCATGATCATCCCCTTCATCGAGCAACTCACCAAAGTCAGCAAACGCATCGTAACCATGCCCATCCAATCCCAAGGCATCATCACGCGCGACAACGTCAGCGTCGACGTTTCAGCGGTTGCCTACTACCACGTAGTTGATGTCGTGAAATCAGTGGTGGCCATCGAGAACGTGATGGCAGCGATCAACCAGATTGCCCAAACCACGCTGCGCAACATCGTGGGACAGAACACCCTCGACGAGATGCTCTCCGAGACTGACCGCATCAACGTTCAGATCCGTGAGATCCTCGATGTGCAGACAGCAGGCTGGGGTGTTGTTGTCGATGTGGTCGAACTGCGGGACATTCAGCTACCCGAGACAATGAAGCGGGCCATGGCCCGTCAAGCCGAGGCTGAGCGAGAGAAGCGCGCGATGATCATCGCGGCAGAAGGTGAGGCGCTTGCGGCGGCCGCACTCGGCCAGGCATCCGACACGATGATGGCGCACCCGTTGGCGCTGCAACTGCGAAACCTGCAGACCCTCATCCAACTCGGAGTCGACAAGAACACCACTGTGGTGTTCCCCGCGCCGCTGATGAGCACCATTGCCGAACTCGGCAACTTCCTGACCCGGGAATCAGAAGCCGCCGCCATCTCGAACGTCGATTACCAGTCGGACCTCCCTTCAGAGCCGTCGGGCCGAACGCACCAGGGCTGACCTGCCCCACCCACCCGGATAATCAGCCGCACGGGCAGCAGGTGCGTGCGCTGGCGGCATACGGGGGAACGCCTTTTGCTTCGATGCCCTGGGGAGGCTAGTTTCGGTCTCATCCCAATGCCGATCACGGATGGATGTGGCACTGATGGCTTCACGAACTCTGGTGGGCGCACTCGCGTTGTTGACCTGCGCCGCCGTCGCGTCCTGCGGCGGGTCGACCACAACTGCGCCCACACCTCAGACTCCCTCTCAGACTCCCTCCCAGACCCCATCCCAGGCTCCCTCGCAGTCGGGAAGTGGGGACGTGGGGTGCTTGCGCGCAACCGTCAAGGGTCAGACCAAGAACGTACAGCTGCAGGGCCTCGCAACGACGGTCTACCAGTCGCTGAATTGTGCCTCGACGCAGCCGGTGATGGCACAACTCGAGGCCGCATCCAAGGATCCCGAGCTCGCCAAGAAGGTGGCAGACATCGGCGCAACGATGACCACGACCGCGGTAACCGGTGCCTTCATCACCAAATTCACGGTGATCGACCCCACGACCTTCAGTGGTAGCTACTGCAGCGTCGAGGCCTACCCATCGCAGGTCAAGTCCCTCATCTGCCAAGACGTGTAGCTGCTTCGTGCTAGGAGCGCGGCCTGCTGCCCGCCGTTACACCCGATGGCCGAGTTGGCGGCGCCAACCGCGGTCCCGCCGCTAGGGTGGATTCCAATCGATCCATGACCACGGCCGGCGACCTGATGGGGGCGAGATCGTGCACCAGTTCGTAATGGATTTCGGACGGTCCTCTGCTCTGGTTATGCAGGCCATCGGGTTGGCCGTCATCGTGGTCGGGACTGTCGTTGCCGCGATCCGGTACGCGAATCGCCTGCTGAAGCGGGTCCCGGATGCGTACGAAGACGTGCGAGCGGAACTTGGGAAGGCGATTCTTCTGGGTCTAGAGGTCCTTGTCGCAGCGGACATTATTGAGACGCTGCTGGTCGACCCCACCCTTGAGGCAGTCGGGGTGCTAGGCCTACTTGTGCTGGTTCGAACGGCACTCTCCTGGGCCTTGTCTATCGAGATAGGCGGATTCGTGCCCTGGCGGAAATGGCAGTACCAGCGAGTCGAGAAGGCGACTGATGGCGTGAGCAGCGACTGATCGGCGGGGCGGTCTGACGGGCGGCCGGGCTTGCCGCACCGTCAGCGCTGCAACTGCGGAACCTTCAGATACCTATTGCCACCACTCTTTGCTGCTATGTCCGCTGCCAGGGTGTGGCTTCTCATCGACCTCGGGCGGCATGCCGCCCCCAGTTGTCTTCTCAAGATCCTCTTGACCCAACGGTTGGTCTTCTGATTCCTGCTTCTCGTCCATGCAACTAGCCTAACCGAGATCAGTCCCCGACCAGATCCCAAATAGGCCATCAGTTCGATCAGTCCGATGTCGCCTCTGAGCAACTCGGAGTGTGGTACCACCCAAAGGCAAGTAGACTGCCAGAGAGGGTCAGAAATGTGCACCCACAGGTTCGTGCTTTAGGTCTGTTTAGAATCTGGCCATATCGACTTCCGGCGGCGGCTCCGTACCACCACCAGTGGTCTTCTCGAGATCCTCTTGGCTCAACGGTTGGTCTTCCTCAACTGGTTTCCCGTTCATGAGATCAGCGTAAGAGCGATGAGTTTCACATCCCTGCCTCCATCGCCCAACTGGCTGAACCACCCGAGTCCGCAGTGCGTGCGAGGCTTATCTCCCCTTAGCCATCGCTGCTATGCGGTGATACTCCAAGTGGGTTTGATCTTTCGAGTTGCCCTGAGGATCGAACCTACACTGTGAGCATGGACGATGCTGAGAAAGTGACAGACCAACTGCCTGAGGACGAGGAGACACTGTCCCCAGAGGAACTTGAGGATGTGTCCGGCGGAATGGAGTATCTGCGGGAGCGGGCTATCCGTCTCGGCTACCCGGACCCTGGCCCTCGTCCCCCTCGTGGCGGGTACCCACCCATTCCCTCCGACTGACTTGCGCGTGTGTTCACCGCAGGGTGAGTGGGTGGCAGCCATCGTGGCCTTTCGACCTCTGGCGACTCCATCCCACCACCAGCGGTCTTCTCAAGATCCTTCTTGGCTCAGGGTTGGTCTTGTTGAACTGGTTTGTCGTCCATAAGATCAGCGCAATAGTGATGAGTTCACGATCCATGCCTCAATCGGCTAGCTGGCTGAGCCACCCATGCCCGCACTTCGAGTGGGGCACGTCTTCCTCTGGCAATCGCTGCTATGCGGTGATGCTCCAAGCGGGTTTGATCTTCGGAGTTTCCCGCAAGTTGGAACTACACTTTGGGAATGGACGATGCTGAGAAAGTGACAGACCAACTGCCTGAGGAACAGCAGGCGCTGTCCCCAGAGGATCTTGAGGATGTGTCGGGCGGGTCCCTATTCTTCCCCTCTGACTTTGGTGGCGGGCAGTCCCCCTCCCCCGTTAGAACAGCCACTCCGGATGACTTCCGCCTACAGCAGGGTGGAGGGGTGGCACCCATGGTGACGTGACTCAGTGCCCTGAAGGAGCGCCGAGCGCAACGCTAGCTGTCGCCAGTCGGGCTGGCGAGAACCGTCGCGCTCGCTATCGCTCGCAAGACGCTCCTCCCGAACCTCCCTGTGCTACTCAGGCCCCCAGTCGGGCTGGCGAGATCCGTCGCGCTCGCTACCGCTCGCAAAACGCTCCTCCCGA
>JBAXOQ010000219.1:0-7776 GCA_037133175.1 Actinomycetes bacterium | reverse complement strand
GAATTGCGCGGGCGGGCACTCGACACTGTGACAACGTTCCGTGACAGCGTGGCCAAACTGGAGAAGAAGCTTGCCGCAGCCACCGCAGCGGGCAATCCGGCAGCAATCAAGAAGGCGGAGGAAGCCGTCGAAAGCGCCAAGGCACTGCTCGCGGCAGCCGAGCGCGGGCTGGCCAAGTTCGGCGGCTGATCCGCTACACGCGGTAGACGTCGAAAACGCCCTCGACACCGCGAACGGTGCGCAGCAGCGCGCCTAGGTGTTTTGGGTCGGCCATTTCGAAGGTGAACCGCGACAGAGCGATCCGGTCGCGGCTGGTGGCCACCGACGCCGACAGGATGTTCACGTGCTGATCGGACAGCGCCCTGGTCACGTCGGACAACAGCCCCGCCCGGTCTAGCGCCTCGACTTGGATATTGACCAGGAAGACACTGCTGGCAGTGGGCGCCCACTCAACCTCTACTGCCCGAGCCGAGTCTGCGGTCAGGGTCGGAACATTGACACACGACGCTCGGTGAACCGATACCCCCGAACCCCGGGTGAGGAATCCAACGATCTCGTCGCCTGGAACCGGGGTGCAACATCGGGCCAGTTTCACCCACACGTCACCTACACCGCTGACCATCACCCCAGGATCAGCGGTCGGCCGACCACGACGGTTCCTCATCATGGTCGGATTCGTGTCTTCGGCGATGTCATCGACAGCGCCCTGCTCACCACCGCGACCCACCAGCAGACGCTGGACCACAGCCGTGGCGGACAACCGGTTCTCACCGATGGCGGCGTACAGCGAGGCGATGTCGCTGTAGCGCAGTTCCTGGGCAATCGGCAACAGGTCGGCCGAGGTCATCAGCCGTTGGATGGGCAGTCCCTGCTTACGCATGGCGTGGGCAAGCTGCTCTTTGCCGCTGTCGACCGCTTCCTCGCGGCGCTCCTTGGAGAACCACCCCTTGATCTTGTTACGTGCCCGAGGAGATGCGACGAACGTCAGCCAGTCTCGGCTGGGCCCAGCATTCTCAGCCTTCGACGTGAATACCTCGACAACGTCACCGTTGTCCAGAGTTGATTCCAGCGCGACTAGATTGCCGTTCACCCGCGCCCCAACACAGCGGTTGCCTACCTCGGTGTGGACCGCGTAGGCGAAGTCAACCGGGGTGGATTTGGCAGGTAGTGCGATCACGTCACCTTTGGGGGTGAACACGTAAACCTCGCTGTTACCTAGTTCGTAGCGCAGGGTATCGAGGAACTCGTCTGGGTCCTCAGTCTCACGCTGCCACTCCAGCAGCTGGCGCAGCCATCCCATATCGTCTGGACCCGACTTGCCAGCGACATCGGCCTGCTTGTAGCGCCAGTGTGCCGCCACGCCAAACTCAGCAGCCCGATCCATATCGAAACTGCGTATTTGTAGTTCCACCGGTTTTCCCTCAGGACCGATCACCGAGGTGTGCAACGACTGGTACATGGTGAACTTGGGCATCGCTATGTAATCCTTGAACCGACCGGGCACCGGGTTCCAGCGAGCGTGGACCACGCCGAGTGCGGCATAGCAATCACGCACCGAGTCAACCACGATCCGCACCCCCACCAGATCGTAGATGTCCGCGAAGTCACGCCCTCGGACGATCATCTTCTGATAGATCGAGTAGTAATGCTTGGGCCGGCCGACCACGCGAGCCTTGATCTTCGCGGCCCGCAGGTCCTCCTCCACTGCGGCGACCACTCGGGCCAGGTACTTGTCACGGCTGGGCTGGCGCTGCGAGACCAACCGCACGATCTCCTCGTACATCTTCGGGTACAGGTTCTCGAAAGCCAGATCCTCGAGCTCCCACTTCATGCTGTTCATACCGAGGCGATGCGCCAGTGGGGCGTAGATCTCAAGCGTCTCGCGGGCCTTGAGCTCCTGCTTCTCCGGCGACATCCACTTCAGCGTGCGCATGTTGTGCAGTCGATCAGCCAGCTTGATGACGAGCACCCGGATGTCACGGGCCATCGCCACGACCATCTTGCGAACGGTCTCAGCCGCGGAATTGGCCCCGTATTCCACCTTGTCCAGCTTGGTCACACCGTCTACCAGACCCGCGACCTCATCTCCGAACTCCTTGCGCAGGGCAGCGATTGAGTAATCCGTGTCCTCCACCGTGTCGTGCAACAGTGCGGCTGCCAGCGTCGGCGTCGTCATTCCAAGGTCCGCGAGGATCTCGGCAACCGCGACCGGATGAGTGATGTAGGGCTCTCCGCTGTTTCGCTGCTGATCCTTGTGATAGTCGGCCGCGACCTCGTAGGCGTGGACCAGGACCGAACGGTCGGCTTTCGGATGGTACTGCCGCAGCGAGTGCAGCAACGTCTCCAGTTCGGGGTAGTTCGCTGTCTTGGACCCGCCGAACCTGCCCAGGCCCCGGCGCCGCAGGGGGGCACCCTCACCGGTGGACGGATGCGAAGCAACATCTTGTGTCACAGTCGCCTCCCATCGTCGTGCCCGGTGATGAACCGACCGATTGCCATCACACCACAGCCGACAATGCGCAGCCTAGGCACGTACCAATATGGCAGTCTAGTCGTCACTGCACACCGGCTGTTAGGGCAACAGTGTCTCAGCTACCTAGGCCTACCTAGAAGACTCACACCGAGCTATTTCTTGCTGCGTTTGCTCCTGGCCGTGTTCTTGGGCTGATTGCGAGGGCCGCCCGTGGTCCGGTGGGCCCGTTCCTTGCGCACGCCAGCGGCAGCACCGACGGCAGCGGCAGCACCTACCGCAGCGGCCTCTCCTGCGCCATCACCGGCGGAAGCGTCGGAATCCGTTTGACCCCGACCGGCGCGCAGCGCCTCCTTCTTACTCAACCCTGCCCGGCGCACCTGGACCCGCGCGGCCAGCGCTTTGATCGCCGGCTGCTTCTCCTTCAACTGGCACATGATCGGTGTGGCAACGAAAATCGAGGAATACGTTCCTGCCGCGGTTCCGACAAACAGCGCGAGCGCCAAATCCTTCAGCGTTCCCGCGCCGAGCAGTCCGGCACCCACAAACAAAATGGCCGCCACCGGCAACAGCGCCACGATCGAGGTGTTGATGGATCGCACAATCGTCTGGTTGACCGCCAGGTTCGCGGCCTCGCTGTAGGTCATTCGGCTCTGTCCGAGGATCCCCTTGGTGTTCTCCTTGACTTTGTCGAAGACGACCACCGTGTCGTATAGCGAGAACCCGAGAATGGTCAAGATGCCGATGACGGTGGCGGGGGTGACCTCAAAACCCACCAGCGCGTAGATGCCGATCGTGATGACGAGGTCGTGCACCAGCGCCACCAGCGCCGCCACGGCCATCCGCCACTCGAAGTAGATCGACAGGAAGATGGTCACTGCCACCATGAAGATCAGCAGACCCTGAATGGCCTTGCTGGTGATCTCGCCGCCCCAGGTCGAACCGACCAACTGCACTTTGATGTCGGCACGTGGCACTCCGCAGGTGGTCGACAGCCCGGTCAGGACCGAGTTGCTCTGCTCCGCCGTCAGTTCAGCGGTCTGCGCTCGAATCTGGCCGCTGCCGAGTTGTTGAACAATCGGGTCCTGGGTGCCGGCACCGGTGATAGCGTCACGTGCCGTCTCGACCGTGCAGGTGCTCGCCGGAATGACAAACTCGGCGCCGCCTTTGAACTCGATCCCCAGATTCAGGCCGCGGACGCCGAGTCCGAGCAGCGCCAACAGCAGGATGACTCCTGACAGGGCATACCAACGGCGGCGGTGTCCGACGATGTCATAGGAGACCTCACCACTGTAGAGGTGGCTTCCGAGATTACCGATCTTCGACATCAGCTCACCTCTCCTGTTGAGCCGTCCGCGTCATCGGCGGCCGGTGCCAGATCCGATCCGGAGCCGGAACTCGCGGCCATCGCCGACACTGTCTGCTTGGAACCCTTCTGTGGAGTCTTCTTCTGCGGCTTGGTCACCGGCTCGGGACGCTTTGCGCCCAGGCGCTCCGGACTCATCCCGGTCCACGGCCCGCCTGCTGCGAACCAGTTGGTCTTGGCCAGGATGGTGACCATCGGCTTGGTGAACACGAACGCCACGAGGATGTCTACCAACGTTGTCAGCCCCAGCACGAAGGCGAAGCCGCGCACGTTGCCGATCGACACGAAGTACAGGATCGAAGCGGCCAGCAACGACACGAAGTCGGCCGCCAGGATGGTGTTCCTGGCGCGCAGCCAGCCACTTTCGACCGCGACCCGCAGGGTCTTGCCATCCCTGACCTCATCACGTATTCGCTCGAAGTAGACAACGAACGAGTCTGCCGTGATGCCGATGGCGACAATGGCACCGGCAACCCCGGCCAGGGTCAGCGCCAACCCGATCGTGCGTCCAAGCACCACGAACAACCCGTAGGTGATGCCGGCGGCCACCACCAGCGAGAACACCGCAACGAACCCCAGTGCCCGGTAATAGAACAACAGGTACAACACGACCAACGCCAGGCCGATGCCGCCCGCGAGCAGCCCCGCCGCAAGTTGGTCGGCACCCAAGGTGGGTGACACCGAGGTCACCTCCGCCACCGTCAGGTTGACAGGCAGTGCGCCATATTTCAGTACGTTCGCCAACGCCTTGGCGGAATCGACGGTGAAATTGCCATTGATCTGCGCCGTGCCTCCCAAGATCGGCTCCTGGAAGTACGGGGAAGACTGAACAAGCCCGTCAAGCACAATGGCGAATTGGTTCTTTGGCTGCGGCAACTGATACAGCTTGGTCGACACGTCGGCTAGCGTCTTGGCGCCATCAGCGTCGAACGTCAGATTGACCTGCCAGCCGCCAGCACCCTGGGTAGGCAGTCCAGCGGAGGCCTGCGTCACTTGGGTGCCGCGGATGAAGGCCGGCTCCAACAGATACTTCGTCGAACCGTCCTTTGAGCAAGTGACGATCCACTTCGCCGGATCATCCGGCTCGCCGCCGCCTTGATGGTTCTCGGGCTTGGAGCAGTCCAGATTCGTGTAGGCGGCCTGCAACGCAGCATTGTTCTCAGGAGACTGAATCGGTGGAATCATCGTCTTCGGCAGGGCCGTGGCCGACGGAGTGGGGGTCGGCGACGGAGTCGGTACCTTCGCCATCGGAACCGAGTTTCCCTTGGTGGGTGTCTTCTTCTTCGTCGCGGTGGCAGTTGGTGCCGGAGTTGCCGACGGCGTCGTCACGGTCGGATCGGTAACCGGCGTGTTGACCCCGGCCGATTCGTCGTAGACCGGGCGGAAGTCCAGCAGCGCAGTGGTGGCCAGCTGCTTCGTGAGAGTCTCTTGATTCGACCCGGGGACGGACACCACAATCGCGGAACTGCCGCCGGAGCCTTGAGTCGTCACCTCAGCCTCAGCCACACCGATCCCGTCGACCCGCTGCCGGATGATCTCGACTGCCTGACTCAACTGCTCCGGAGTTACGTCACCGCCACCCTGGGCCGACTTGGGGACCAGGATCACCTGAGTGCCGCCCTGCAGATCGAGCCCAAGCCGGACGGTGTGCTCTGTCCCCGGCCAGAAGGTCCAGACTCCCAATCCAATCAGCGCAATGAGCAAAAGGATCAACGAACGCCAAGGTTTGGGCTTAGCCACAGCAGCCACGTGAGTGTCTCCGAGATGTACTGGGTGCGAATGTGAACGGAGGAACTGGGTGTCGGACCGACCCTAGGTGGTCAGCAGTCCGGCCAGTCGCAAGCAAAGCGGCAGCACCGGGAACCGGAGCCGCCCATGCCCTACGACTGTGAGATATCGATGACGTCCGATGTCGACTTGTCGAGCTGGACAGTGCCTTGCAAATCAGCCAGGGATGCATCCGTAGGCCTATCCGCAGTTCTTGCGATGGCCGGTTTGAGCATCCGCAGGACGACCCCGTCGGCAACTTCAAGGCTGACGTGCTCATCGTCTAGATCACGGATGGTGCCGAACATGCCAGCGGTGGTCATCACGTAATCGCCGACGGCGATCTCGCTGACCACCTTTGCGGCAGCTGCCGCCCTGGCTCGAGCCGGCCTCAGGATCAAGAACCACATGACCACGCCGAAAGCGACGAGCATGAGCAATGGTGCAATGTTCACACGAACTCCGATGTTGGTTTTCGAAAACGGGTGTTCCGACGTTGATCCTAACCCGCTTGCCCCGGCGGAATGGCTAGCACGGTCTGCGCCACGGCAGTAATCACCGCAGGACCCGTCGGGGCAGACAGGCCGAAGTGCGCCCAGGCCCCAGCTGTGGCCATCCGACCACGTGGGGTGCGCATCATCATTCCGGAGCGAACCAGAAACGGCTCCACCACGCTCTCCACCGTCTCCGGCTCTTCACCGACGGCCACCGCAAGCGTCGACAAACCAACCGGCCCACCGCCGAAATTGCGCACAAGGGCCTGCAAAACCGCCGAATCAAGCCGGTCGAAGCCCCGATCGTCTACCTCGAACAACTCCAACGCAGACTGGGTGGTGCGCAGATCGATGGTGCCGTCGCCGTGGACCTGCGCGTAGTCCCGGACTCTGCGCAGCAACCGATTGACGATCCGCGGCGTGCCTCGAGAGCGCCCGGCGATTTCGGCAGCAGCGGAGCGAGTCAGCGGCACCGCGAGCAGCGAGGCAGAACGCTGCACAATGAGTTCGAGTTCGGCAGGCTCATAGAACTCCATATGCGCGGTGAATCCGAACCGATCGCGCAACGGGCCCGGCAGCAGTCCGGCACGGGTGGTCGCCCCGACCAGAGTGAACCTTGGCAATTGCAGCGGAATCGCGGTGGCACCGGGGCCCTTGCCGACCACCACGTCGACTCGGAAGTCCTCCATCGCCATGTAGAGCATCTCTTCCGCCGGTCGGGCAAGGCGGTGGATCTCGTCCAGAAACAGCACCTCACCGGGCTGCAAACTGGTCAGCAGCGCGGCAAGATCGCCGGCGTGGGTGATGGCCGGGCCGCTGGTAATCCGCAACGGAGTCCCGAGTTCGGCTGCAACGATCATCGCCAGGGTCGTCTTCCCCAGGCCTGGCGGTCCGGACAACAACACATGGTCCGCATTACGACCGGCTAGCCGGGCTGCCTGCAGCACCAATCCGAGTTGATCTCGAACGCGCTGCTGACCGATGAACTCCGCCAACGAAGCCGGTCGCAGCGCACCCTCAGTGACGAGCTCGTCCGCGATTGGTGCCGGATCAACGACACGCTCGGCAACACCATCAGCCTCCGCCACCGGGTTCATTTCTTGCCCATCCCCCGCAACGCCAGCGCCAGCATCCGAGACACCGTCTGTTCTTGGTCGGAGTGATCGGCCCAATCACCACTACGGGCAAACTCGGCGGCCACGGCAACCACCGCTTCGTCGGACTCCTTGGCTGACCATCCCAGGCTGACCAGCGCCTCACGCACCGGCCCCTGCCAACTCAGCGCCCCGGTCACAGCCGGATCCCTCACATCAACCGACACCGGGTTGATCGGTGAGCCCAGCTTGTCCGCGAGTTCCAGAACCAGACGCTGGGCGCCCTTCTTGCCGACGCCCGGAATCCGCGTCAGCGTCACCTCGTCTTGCGCCTGGACCGCTGCCCGCAGTTGGTCCGCTGTCAACACGGATAAGGCGGCCTGGGCGAGTCGAGGACCCACCCCCGACACCGATTGCAGCGTCTCGAACACGTCACGGTCGTCCGCGTTGGCAAACCCGAACAGAGTCAGCGAGTCCTCCCGCACGACCAACGAAGTTGCGAGAGTGGATCGAGCGCCAACTCGCAGGTCCGCCAGTGCCCGGCCGGAGCACTGCACGCGCAATCCGAATCCACCGACTTCGAGC
>JBAXOQ010000218.1:0-7783 GCA_037133175.1 Actinomycetes bacterium | reverse complement strand
GTCGCGGGACTGGCGTGCGGCGGATCGGCTTTCGATCGGGACGGCCGAGCAGATCTACCTGCTGCTGCGGGTGGCGCTGGCAGCCCGCTTGACGCTGCCCGGTCGTGTGTGTCCGATCCTGTTGGACGACGTCACGGTTCAAGCCGATGAGGTCCGCACCAAGGCCCTGCTGGATCTGCTGCTGCAGATCTCATCCGAACGCCAGGTCGTGCTGTTCGCGGCATCCCCGATCGTCGACGGCTGGGCTGCACAGAACCTCACCGGTGGGTCACATTCGGTGATCGCCCTGCCCGCTCCCGGAGCGGCCTGACGCGGAGCTCAACTCGCCAGGTAGAGCTCCAGTGCTTCGCGCACAAGGGCCGATGTTGTGGTGCCCCTCTCCCTCGCGACTCGTACCAGTTCGTCGCGCAGCTCCTGGGGCACCCGGGCCTTGATCTCCGGTGATTGTCGCCCTGGTGTCGACAAAGACGGTCGGCCAACTGCCTTGGCGACGGCGTCCCTGCCGATTTCTTCAGCTCTGGCCTCGGTGAGGCGTTGCCCGGTGCTGTCGAAGACTTCTTCGTTGTCCAGGTCAATGTCGGGCCCAAGAACGAATCTCCCGGTCATTGTTTCCTCCTGCGCAGATCGTTGGGCATGACGTGGATCACCAGCAGGTAAACAGGGGTGTTGATCGCCGTGATCTCAAGGCGGATGCCTCGATCGTCGGCGGCCAGCCACACCAGCCGGGCCGGCTTGTCTGGTTCTTCAATCGTGATCGGTTGGTTGTTGGCAATGACGTGAAGCGCGTGGGCTCTGCCGATCCGGTGCTTGCGTGCGGACTGGCTGAATCTGACGACTCCCCACCCATTTTGCGCCACATAAATAGGCTAAGGCAAGTGGTTTGTCCGGTTACCGGGCGAACTTCGCAATGTGGATAACCGAGCCGCAGTTTCGTGACCTCTAGTCGAACGAAGCGGCGTTGAAGGCGGCGTACTTGCGCGATCCGATTGGCTTGATCATCATCCTGACGGGGGTCGGCAGCACTCCCCAGGCGGCCGCCGCTGTCTTCGAGTCGGTGCCGTCGGTGAGCCAGGGGAAGAACAGCATCTGCTGGGACTTGGGTATTCCGGCGCGTTGAGACTTCTCGAAGGTCGTGCGGGTTTCGGGGTCGACGTAGCGGCTGAGCAGCGGTACAGCGTCGGTTTGCTCATGTTCGAAGTGGGCTGCCGTTGCGGTTGCCAGTGCCCGAAGCTGCTCGGAGGCTGCCTCGGCATCGCGCGCTGTCAGGGCGTCACCGATCTGCTCGATCGCGGGATCGATTGCGGCGTGCTCAGACTCCATCGCGTCCATGATCGGCTGCACCCCAGGGTCGTCCCCGGCGTGGTCGCGAACCATCGGCCACAGGTACTGATCCTCCGCGTCATGGTGGGTCTGCAGCACATCCGAGACGAATCGCCAGCGAGCGATCGCGCCATCGCTGACCCCGTCTGCAGTGACGTCGGCAAGTCGATTCAAGTCCCGCACGATGGCGGCGTGTACCAGGTCCATGAACCACATGTCCCACTGCGGAAACGGCGGGTTGGGTGTCGCGGGGTCGGTGTTGGGCATGGCCTCAGGCTAGGTGGCCACTCGCGACCCCGAGTCGGCGGCTACAGCGCTGCGGCTGCTGGCCGGTGCACAGCACAACGGTGTCCACGGCCAGCAGTTGCGGTTCCCCATCCAAGGTGATGTGTAGGCCCGCGTCGTCGATCATCCGCTCCACGTCGGCGGACGACAACTCGTTCGGGGCAAACGGCGAGATCGGCGCTTTCAACGGGCTCGGCGCGACGAGGTCCGGGTGGTAGGCGTAGCGGCCGAAGTGCAGGATCTGCATCGCTATCCGCCCGCCCTCGGCGTGCACCGCATCGGTCACCACTCGGTGCTTCGCCGCCTCTTCCGGTGTCGTGGGCATCGCTCCACCGGGGAACGGCCGGGCCTCGGCGTTTGGCGCGATGCCTCCGGTGACGATCAGCCCCACCCCGCCGCGGGCGCGTTCGGCGTAGAAGGCTGCCATCCGTTCGAAGCCGTCCTGCGCCTCCTCCAGTCCGACGTGCATCGAGCCCATCACCACCCGGTTCGGCAGCGTGACGAAACCCAGATCGAGCGGTGTGAGTGAGTGCGGGTAGGCGGCCATCGGGATCCTCCGGGCTGTTGGCTTGATGTGGTGCGAGGGAACTAGTGGGCGGCGGCGTCGTTGTTGCGAGCGTCCGCGAAAGAAGGTGTGGAAAACTGTTGTCATTGCCCGAGTTGGAGTCTCTTGTTCACAGGGGACGGGATCGTCTCGGCCGATCGGATAGCGGGAGCGCGACATGCTACGAACAACGACAGTCCTGGCAGTGGGGGCGGCAGTCGCCGTCGGGGGTGTACTGGCGCCGACAACCGCGCAGGCCTGGACCCCCAACCCAGCGCGGGCGATCACAGTGACCGCGCAGTCAGGCATCGCCTTTGACCGTTCGGGCCATCTCTACCTGTGCGATATGACCCTCAACCGGGTGTGGGTCTACGATCCGGGCGCGACCACTCCCAACCCTGCCAAGACCATGATGGGAGTGGCTAAACCGCAGGGAATCGCGGTCGACAGCACGAATCATGTCTACGTCGCCAACTTTGACCTGGGAACGGTGTCGGTATTCGACCCGGGCACCCACGCGCCGAACGCGGCAAAGACCCTCATCAATCTTGACCATCCTGGCAGCGTGGCGATCGACTCGACTCACCACGTCTACGTGACCAGCTTCGGGGCGAATCTCAATGGAACAACGGTGGCTGTCTTCGAGCCTGGAGCCACTGTTCCCAATCCGGCACGCACGCTCACCGGCTTGGCTGCGCCGTTGGGTATCGCGATCGACGCCACCGACCACGTGTACGTGTCTAACACCACTGCAGCGAAGGTGTCGGTCTTCGAGCCGGGAGCCAAGGTCGCCAACCCTGCCCGGCTGTTGACCGGGGTGTGGGCGCCGATCGGTGTGGCGGTCGATTCCCGCCAGCGGGTGTATGTCGTCAACGGTGGCATGGGCGGCGGAACGACGGTGTCGGTGTACGACCCCGGCGCCACGGTACCGAATCCGATGAACGAGCTCACCGGGCTCAAAGGGCCGGCGATTGTTGCTGTCGCCTCTGACGACTCTGTGTACGTGACGGATCCCCTCGCCAGCAAGATCATCGGATTCGACCCGATCCCGTCCCGGCCCGGGCAGCCTGGCCAGCCCAAGGTGAAGTCGCTGGGCAAGAAGAAGGTCAAGATCAAGTGGGCGGCTGCTCCTGCCAACGGTCAGAAACCTACCTACTCGTTGCAGGTCGCCAAGCCCGGCAAGCCGTTCATCACCTTCAAGACGACCAAGGCACTCAAGTTCGTCGGCAAGGTTCCCGGCGCGAAGAAGGGCCGGACCCTGCTGTTCCGGATCCAGGCCGCCAACGCCGCTGGCACCGGCCCCCTCAGCCCCACCACCACGGCGAAGATGAAGTAGTCGGGAGCGGGACCGGTCAGTCCGCGATGGTCCAGATCACTTCGTTGCGTCGAGAGAACCAGGGCGTCCAAGGTGGGTCGTAGCGGGCAAACCGGGGGTCTCCGACCAGCGTGATCCCGTTGTCGGCAGCGACTTGTCGCAACCGCTCAATCTGCTTGTCGAACGCGGACCGACTCCAGCGCCCAGAGAACCGCACGGCCACCGCGTTGTGTTCGCTCACGGTGCGCAGAACCACCTTCGCGTCCGTCGGGATCGGCAACGATTCGCGCGTGGCCCCAGCTGGCATCACGAATGAGACGGTGTACGAGTTCTCGTCGGTGCGGCCGTTCGGCACATCCTGGATGACCGGCGCCGTCATTGCGACCTTGGTCTCGGACTCGTTGCGGCCGCTGATAAAGCCGATCAGGGGTCTGAACCCCTTGCTTCCGGCGGACTCGAACGACCCGTCGATGCTGACTTCGGCGACCACGCACGGCTCGTAGTGGCGGACCTCCAGATCGCCCACAGTGCGCTCGACGCGGTAGACCTGCTGCTCGGTCATGGGATGCTCCTTCCGCTTGGCCTTGCGAGTTATCTGCTCACCTGGTCACGATTCCGCGGATGAACGCGGCCTGGCCGACATGCTGGAGGTCGTCCGCCAGCACGCTCACAATCCGTACACCAAGGGTGACCGGTGGATCCCACCACGCGTCGACGACGCGGGGAAGATCGGCATCAGTGATGCCACTGACGAAGTCTACCGTCCGGGCATGTACCGCGTCGTAGTACTCGATGAGCGCACTGCCGGGCACAGTCCCAAGCGCCGCCACCTCGTCGGTACTCTGCCCGTAACCGATCGCACGAGGATCGAATGGCAACTGGAAACGGTCAGCCCAGCCCTGGGCGATCCACACTTGTTCAGTGCCCGCGGCTGACGCGAGGTGGTCATCCTGAACCCTGGTCAGGTGCCAGATCAGCCAGCCAATCGAATTCGCCTGGTCGTCCAAACGGGTGCCGAGCTGCTCTTGAGTCAGGCCCGTGACGACCGCATGCACCTCTTCTTGCACCCTGCCGAAGGCGTCTACCAGGATTCCTGAACTGGTCATGTGGCTTCCTCGCTGTCGGGAAAACGTCTTGGGTCGCGACGGATTCATCAGTCTGGCCGATTGTGGTGCCGCCCGCAATGGCATAGCGAACTACGTCCCGGGGCTTGGCCTGATCAACTAGTCGGGCTACCATTCTCGGATTGTTTGCGTTGGTGCAGTGAACACCTGACGATCGGTGCCGCCAAACCGCAAGGAGGCATGCATGACACGAGCACTGGTTCGCCGACCGAGTCCGCAGCTCGCCCGCGGGCTGATTACTCATATCGAGCGCCGGGCACCCGACATTGATCTAGCGATGCGGCAGTGGCAGGGTTACGTTGAGGCGCTGGAATCGGTGGGCTGGCGGGTGATCGAAGTACCCTCCGCACCGGAGTATCCGGACGCGGTCTTCGTCGAGGACACCATGGTGGTGTGGGGTGGCCGCGCGGTGATTGCCAATTCGGGAGCCGACGAGCGCAAGGGTGAGGTTGTTGCGGCCGAGGCCACGGCTGCCGATTTGGGATTCGCGATCTCGCATATCGCACCGCCGGCCACTTTGGACGGCGGCGATGTGTTGAAGATCGGTGATCGGTTCTACGTCGGAGTCGGTGGTCGGACCAATCATTCGGGTGCGCAACAACTCGGTGCGGTGCTCGACGTTGAGGTGATTGCTGTCCCGACGACGAAGGCGTTGCATCTGAAGTCCGCTGTCACCGCGCTTCCTGACGGCACGGTGATCGGATACCCGCCGATCGTCGATGACCCGGACGTGTTCGACTCGTTCCTGCCGGTGCCGGAGGAACCCGGGTCGCACGTCGTGGTGATCGACGAGGTAACCGTATTGATGGCCGCCTCCGCTCCCAAGACCCGCAGGCTGTTCGAAGCGCGGGGCCTGCGGGTCGTGGTGACCGACATCAGCGAGTTCGAGAAGCTCGAGGGTTGTGTCACCTGTCTGTCTGTGCGCCTGCGTTCCGGTTGAAGTGATCAGGCGGGGGTGAGTCAGCCCAGCACCAGTACCGCGAACGTGTAGATGAGTAGACCGGCCAGGGCCCCGACGACGGTGCCGTTGATTCGGATGAACTGCAGGTCCGCCCCGACTTGCAGTTCGATACGCCGGGAGGCCTCGCTGGCGTCCCAGCGCTCCACGGTGTCGGTGATGATGGTCGAGAACTCGGCTCCGTAGCGGTCGGTGAGGTAGACGGCGGCTCGTTCGACTCGGCTGTCCACCCGGGCACGCAGCACGGGGTCCTGGCCCAGCCGTTCGGCCACGTCGGACACGATGGCATCGGCGCGCCTGCGTAAGTCGCTGTCGGGGTCACGCAGGGCTGCTAGCAGCAGGCGCTTGGTTGCCGGCCACAGTGAGGCGACGACCTTGTGCACTTCTTGGCTGTCGAGGACGCGCGACTTCAGATGCTCGACCCGTTCGATCATCGCCGGGTCTTCGCGTAGTTCGGCGGCGAAAGTGCGCAGCCAGGAGTCGATCGCTTGTCGAGTCTTGGACGCCGAATCGGCGTAGGCGTCGTCGACCCAGTCGAGTAGCTCCTGATGGGCTCGGCGTCCGATGGCTTCGTGAATGGCCCGGGCCGGCCCGAAGTTCTGAGCCGGGCCGCGTTCGGCAACGATCGAGGTGATGAGCGCGCCGTTGTCGCGCACCCAATCCCGCAACACCCGCAGCACCGCGTCGACCGCCGGCACGTGCGCCTGGTCGTCGATGACCGCACCCAGCAACGCACCTGCTGGCGGCCCCCACTCAATCGCGGCCGCTTGCCCGAAGGCAACGTTGCGGATGAGCAATGCGATGTCCTCGTCGTTCAGCGAGTCAAGCCCTGCTTGGGCTGCTTCGCTGAGCTCACCGAGGATGAATGCCCGGTGTGCGGGGTCTTGCAGGTACTGGCCGATGCGTGCTGCCGGTTGGACCGAGGCGATCTTTGCCCGGACGGTGGTTTCGGTCAGGAAGTTGGTCTGGATGAAATCCCCGAGGGAAGCGCCGATCTGGTCCTTCTTGGTGGCGATCAGATTGGTGTGCGGGATGGGCAGGCCCAGTGGGTGCCGGAACAGCGCAGTGACCGCGAACCAGTCCGCCAGGCCACCGACCATGCCCGCCTCGGCCGTCGCTCGCACGAATCCCCACACCGCGGCGTCGGATCGCCCCTGCATCACCCAGGCCAGCACGAATGTGGCGGCGGCAACCGCGAGCAGTGCCAGCGGCACCGCCTTCATTCGCCGCAACGACCGCTGGCGTTGCAGGTCTGCAGGGCTCAGTGAGGTCGGCGTCGTCGGCGTGACCGGAACAGCGGGTGGCTCGATTGTGGGTGCGCTCACCGGGGCAACGGTAGTGCTCAAGCGGGCTCCGGTGACCGAGCGGGCACAGTCAGCCGTCAGACCGACTGGCCGTCACCCAAAGAAAGGTCTCGCCGCCGATGGCGCGGTCCTGGGCATCGGCCAAGACAAGTCCTGCATCGCTGAGTTGGGCGAACAGATCCTGCGGTGTGGTGTGGCTGTAGAACAACTCCCGACCGAGGAAGGTCTTGGTCCCGCTGAACCGGTCGTGGCCGGTGTAGTCGCGGGTGGCGTACGTGAACAGCAGGGTTCCGCCGGGTCGCAGCCAGGTGCGGATCCTGGCGAATAGTGCCGGGTGATCCGAGCAGGAAACGTGGATCAGGGAGTAGAAGGCTGTCACCGCATCGAACGATGCGGCGGGGAACTCTACGTCGCGCATGTCCGACTGAATCCGACGCATTGCAGGCACGTACTGCGCGGCCAACTCGAGCATTCCGTGGCTGAAGTCGACGCCGGTGACGCGCCAGCCGTGCGACAGGAAATCGCGTGCGACCGGTTCGCCGGCTCCGCAGCCGAGGTCCAGCAAGTCCCCGGACGTCGGGAGCCTGGTCCAAAGATCCCTCAATGGCCCGGTCATGTCGAACGCATCGCGGTTGGCGTCGTAGGTCTGTGCGAAGGCGTCGTAGACCGCTGCGAGGGATTCATCGGCTGTCATGGTCAAGTAGTAGCTCATCGAGTTGTGTACCAGCAACGCGGTCCCGAACCAATCGTCACCATTCGAGGCGGTGATGCATCCTGAAGGGTGACGGGTGGCTGTCGCCGCCACGCGGCGCGGCCACCGATTGACTAGGCTTCGCAGATGCCACGAACCTGAGCTGCCGACGTGCTCGCCGAAGGGCTCGATCTGCACGGTGTCAAGCACGTCTTCGGGATTCCCGGAGCCAAGATTGATGC
>JBAXOQ010000217.1:0-7862 GCA_037133175.1 Actinomycetes bacterium | reverse complement strand
CCACAACACCCCGGCGGGCAACCCACAACACCCCGGCGGGCAACCCACAACACCCCGGCGGACAACCTGCCACCCTGTCGTTGAGTGTGCAGTTGTGGCCCACTTCGATCAAGAAAACCGGGCCACAAGTCCACAGTCAACGAGCCAGCGTCGGCGGCGGCCAGCGTCAACGAGCCAGCCTCGGCGGCGTCCGGCGTCGGCGGCGGCCGCCAGCGGCGGCCGGTGAAGGTCGACCCGTGACGAGAAGGCTGGCCTGGTGGGGGCTAACGGCTCGGCTTCAGGAACCGACTCCCTGGTAGTCGTGGACGATGTCTGCCAAGGCTGCGACGGTGGCTGGGTCGAGTGGGGCTACCGATGACGAGGTCGCTGTGCTGTGGACCTCCAGGGCGCCGAGGTCGAGAAACGTCAGCACGTTCGCGGGACGTACTCCGGACCCCGGCATCACGATCGGCCCGCGCTCCGGCCGTCGGCTCCTCTGCAGCGCGATCAGTTCTCCGATGAGGTCGGCTCCTTCGGGGGCGGTTGGCCGCTGGCCTGAAGTGAGCAATCGGTCGGCGCCGGTGGCGGCCACGTCGGCATAGGAGATCAGCGGAGAGCGAGCTGAGTCGAATGCTCGGTGGAAGGTGATCGAGACCTCTGGGTTGACACTGCGGGCCAGGTCGATCAGCTCGGTCGTTCGCTCGACATCGACACTGGCGTCCGGTCGCAGGATGCCCAAGACCAGCCCCGGGAACCCGAGTTCGGCGATCGCCTCGACGTCGCGCCGCATGGCCGCGAACTCGTCAGGGCCGTAGCAGAAGTCGCCACCCCGTGGCCTGACCATGGGGAAGACTGGGATCTGGATGACCGAAGACGCACGTTCGAGCACGCCGATCGATGGTGTGGTCCCGCCCTCCGGTCGGCCGGCGCACAGTTCAATTCGATTGGCTCCGGCGGCTTGTGCGCGGCGCGCGTCCTCAACGCTGTAGCAGCAGATTTCAAGTAGTCGTTGCACCGGAACAGTATCTCTGGTCGGACCGTCGGGAGGCGACACGCCGAATCCGCAGGACGCAGGACTTGGGTGCGGGGTCGGATCATGGCTATGATCGGCCGTAGCACCGCACTGTGCCGTATTTGTTGTGCCGAACTACAGGACGCTGGGGAAGGCGACCCTGAAGTGAGGAGGCCAGCGGTGACCGTAGTGACGCAATTGGCTGGCGCACAGTCCGCAATCCGGCGGAGCGTGGACCAGCCACTGAACGACCATAGTGGTGTTGTTGTGCCCGCATTGCGTGGCATGGTGTACATCCACTCCTGCCCGCGTGCGTTGATGCGCCATGTCGAATGGGCGATTGCGAACTGTCTAGGGTCCAGCGCTCGCATTCAGTGGACCGATCAGCCGGTACAGCCCGGGTCGCATCGAGCGGAGCTCGGCTACAAAGCGCCGGCCGGAACTGCTGGACAGCTGGCCAGTGAGATGAGGACATTCCCTGGGGTCCGCTTTGAGGTCACTCAGGAGCCGGGTCCGCATTCCGAGGGCGAGCGCTATGCCTGTACTCCGTCGCTGGGGATCTTCCGGGCATCGATGGGTCCACACGGCGATGTGCTGGTAAATGAGGAGCGACTGCGCGCGGCGCTCGCCCGAGCACAGGATGGGGCCGACTTGGCAGCAGAGATCCGGATGCTGTTGGGTGGAGCTTGGGATGATGAGCTCGAAGTCTTCCGCTACGCCGGCGAGGGAGCAAGCGTGCGGTGGGTGCACGAGGTCGGCTGAAGCCTGCGGGTCGAATCGTGGCCTACAGGTCGGATTGGGGCATTTTGGCAGGATAGGGATCGAGTGAGCCGGGATTCGCGCAAGTGGTTGGCGCTGTCCGCGCTGAGCTTGGCGGTGCTATTGGTCGCAGTGGACAACACGGTTCTGGCCTTGGCCATCCCGAGCTTGTCCGAGGATCTGGATCCGACCGCAACCCAACTCTTGTGGATCGGGGACATCTACTCGTTCGTGCTAGCGGGCCTGCTGATCACGATGGGCAACATAGGGGACCGGATCGGCCGCAAACGATTGCTGATGATCGGACTCGTTGCCTTCGCAACGGTGTCGGTGATGGCTGCTTTCGCCAGAACCGCAGGCGAACTCATCGCGTTGCGTGCGCTGCTTGGAGTAGCCGGCGCAACCCTGATGCCATCGACGCTGTCGCTCATTCGCAGCACCTTTCCGGATTCACGCGAGCGCACTTTCGCGGTTTCGGTGTGGGGGGCGGTCGCGGCCTTCGGTAGCGGTTTCGGGCCGTTGCTCGGCGGTGTGCTGCTGGAGCAATTCTGGTGGGGCTCGGTGTTCCTGATCAACGTCCCCATTGTGCTGGTCATCATCGCGCTCGGCGCACCGACGTTGCGGGAGTCCAAGGACCCGGCGCCGGGGTCGATCGATGTCGCGTCGATTGGGCTCTCGCTGAGCGGAATCCTGCTGGTCATTGCCGGCATAAAGGAGCTGGCCGCAGTCGGAGCCCTCGACCGGAACGGATGGGTCTTCCTGCTCGCGGGGGTCGGGTTGTCGTACTGGTTCGTTCGGCGACAACTGCGCCTGGCCTCGCCGTTGCTGGACATGAGGCTGTTCGCCAACCCCGCCTTCTCTGGGGCCGTTGCGTCCGATCTCATCAGCGTCTTCAGCCTGGTCGGCGTGTACTTCTTCCTCGCGCAGCAGTTTCAGTTCGTTAACGGGGACAGCCCGCTGCAAGCTGGATTCTGGCTGCTTCCGGGGGAATTGGGTGCGCTGGTCGGTTCGCTGCTGGTCACCAAGATCGTATTCCGCAGCGGACGGCGGACGGCAATCGGTGCTGGGATCGGCATGGGGGCCGTCGGCATGCTCATTCTCAGCCTCAACCAACTATCGGGCACAGTCCTGCTGGTTACCGCGATCGTCTTGGTCGGACTTGGATTCGGAATGTCGCTGACCGGAACCTCCGATGCGATTCTGGCAGCCGCGCCGCCGGAACGAGCTGGTGCGGCCTCGGCTGTATCCGAGACCGCCTACGAGCTGGGATCCGCCCTGGGTATCGCCATACTGGGGACTATCGCAGGGTTGTACTACCGTCACGACGTCGTGATACCAGCCGGTCTGCCGGCCGAGGCGCAGAAGGCGACCGCAGATTCGCTGGCGGCGGCGACGCAGTCGGCTCAGGATCTGCCCACGGCACTGGCCGACGCGATGCTGTCCGCTGCACAGGCGGCCTATGCCAACGCGTTCTCGGTTGCCTGCTTGGTGGCCGCCGTCATCGCGGCGGCTGGAGCAGTTGTTGCCTTCCGGGTGTTGCCCGGCAAAGCGCAGGAGGATGCTGCCACAGCGGCTGGCTAGTGCGATGTGCGCTGGTCGTTTCGCAAGGAATCGGAAAGCGAGGCGGCCGCCGCCATGACCCGTTGCGCGTGCCGTTGTCCTGGGCTGCGGCTGAGTCGTTCGATCGGTCCGCTGACCGAGATGGCGGCAACCACCTGGCCGTTGGCGTCCAGCACCGGCGCCGACACTGAGGCCACCCCGGATTCGCGTTCGCCGACGCTCTCTGCCCAGCCCCGGCGGCGCACCCTGGCCAGCGCGCCGGCGCCGAATCTGGCGTCTTGCAGGTCATTGCGCAAGGCGGAAGGCTCCTCCCAAGCCAGCAGTACTTGGGCAGCCGATCCGGCGTGCATCGACAGTAGTGACCCGACGGGGACCGTGTCGCGAAGCCCGGACGATCGCTCCGAAGCTGCTACGCAAACCCGCTGATCGCCGACCCGCTGGTAGAGCTGGGCGCTCTCGCCGGTCTGTTCACACAGCGCATTCAGGATCGCCCCGGCCGCCGTCAGCAACCGGTCCTCACGAATGGTCCCAGCGAGCTCAAGGATTCGGGGTCCGAGGGTGAAACGGCCGTCCGCATCACGGCCAACCAGCAGGTGGAACTCCAGCGCGGTGGCCAGCCGGTGCGCTGTGGGGCGAGGCAAGCCGGTCGATTCGACTAACTCGGCGAGGCTGTGCGGACCGGCAGCGAGTGCGTCCAGAACTAGTACCGACTTGTCAATGACGCCAACTCCGCTACACTTGTCCATAAGGTGATACTGCCGTCTCGCTATGTGAGATGTCAAGCTCATCGAGTTGTCCGGAAAACGAGAAGGAATGGGGTAACCGAAATGGGCCGCACGCTGGCGGAAAAGGTCTGGGAGTCGCACATAGTGCGTCGCGCGGAGGGTGAGCCGGACTTGCTCTACATCGACCTGCATCTGGTGCATGAGGTGACCAGTCCGCAGGCGTTTGACGGCTTGCGGGCCGCTGGTCGGCGAGTGCGCCGACCCGACCTGACCATGGCAACCGAGGACCACAACGTTCCGACCGTGGACATCGACAAGCCGATTGCAGACCCGGTTTCGCGCACCCAGGTGGACACGCTGCGCGTTAACTGCGCCGAGTTCGGAGTGCCGCTGTACTCGCTGGGCGCGATCGACCAGGGCATCGTGCATGTGGTCGGTCCTCAGCTCGGTTTGACGCAGCCAGGAATGACAGTTGTCTGTGGTGACAGCCACACATCGACCCACGGTGCGTTCGGGGCGTTGGCGTTCGGCATTGGTACCAGCGAGGTTGAGCATGTTCTGGCAACCCAGACGCTGCCGCTGAAGCCATTCAAGACGATGGCGATCACAGTCAAGGGCCAACTGCCCGCAGATGTCACCGCGAAGGATCTGATCCTGGCAGTGATTGCACAGATCGGCACCGGTGGTGGTCAGGGCTACGTGCTGGAGTACCGAGGCGAGGCCATCGAATCGTTGTCGATGGAGGCGCGGATGACTATCTGCAACATGTCTATTGAGGCGGGTGCCCGAGCCGGAATGATCGCTCCTGATCAGACCACCTTTGACTATGTGCAGGGCCGACCGCGGGCTCCGAAGGGGCCGCAGTGGCATGAGGCAGTGGCAGCGTGGCGTGAACTGGCTACCGACTCCGATGCGGTTTTCGACCACGAGGTCATCATCGACGCGCAGGCACTCGCACCGTTCGTCACCTGGGGTACCAATCCAGGACAGGGTCTGCCGCTGTCTGAATGCGTGCCGGATCCGGCCGCTATCGACGATCCGGGGCAGGCAAATTCAGCTCGCAGGGCGATCGAGTACATGGGGCTGCGTCCCGGGATGCCGCTGCGCGAGATCCCCGTCGATACTGTGTTCGTCGGTTCCTGCACCAACGGCCGGATCGAGGACCTGCGGGCAGCGGCCGAGGTTCTGCGCGGTCGGCAGGTTGCCGACAGCGTCAGGATGCTCGTCGTTCCGGGATCCGTCAGGGTTCGGCTGCAGGCCGAGGCTGAGGGCCTAGATGACGTGTTCCTGGAGTCCGGCGCCGAGTGGCGGCAAGCCGGATGCTCCATGTGCCTGGCCATGAACCCGGACAAGTTGGAGCCTGGAGAACGAAGCGCATCGACATCCAACCGAAACTTCGAAGGCCGTCAAGGTCCTGGCGGGCGCACTCACCTGGTGTCGCCCCAGGTCGCCGCTGCGACCGCGGTGCTGGGCCACCTGGCCTCCCCATCGGACCTCGAGGCGGTTCACTAGCAGGACGCGAGCCGTCCGCCGCAGCACTCCCGACCGAAACAGACCAACATCGCATTGGAGCACAGACCCATGGACAAGTTCACCACTCACACCGGAGTCGGCGTCCCGCTGCGGCGCAGCAATGTCGACACCGACCAGATCATTCCGGCCGTCTACCTCAAGCGGGTGACCCGGCACGGGTACGAGGATGCGTTGTTCGCGGCCTGGCGATCGGACCCGGACTTCGTGCTCAACCGAGCAGAGCACGCAGGCGCAACAGTATTGGTCGCTGGACCGGAGTTCGGTACAGGTTCCTCCCGTGAGCACGCGGTGTGGGCGCTGCAGGACTTCGGATTCGCCGTGGTTCTGTCCAGCAGTTTCGCGGACATCTTTCGCGGTAACGCGGGCAAAGGGGGACTGCTGGCCGCCGTGGTACCGGAGGCGGTGATCGAGCGCCTGTGGGATTTGCTGGAAGCGCAGCCGGGAGCCCACATCACCGTGGACTTGGTGAACGGCCGCGTTCAGGCGGACGGTATCGATGAACCGTTCGAACTGGACGAGTATGTTCGTTGGCGGCTGATCGAGGGGCTTGATGACGTCGACATCACCCTGACTCACCAATCTGACATCAGCGCATTTGAGGCGGCGCGTCCGGACTACCTGCCGACGACTCAGTAGCCGCGACGACGTTGCGCGACTGCGTTTCGGCAGTGGCGGTGCTGGGTTTTGACCATGGGTAGGGCAAGCTTGTGGTTGGCCGGGTCGAGTGGGACGACGCGGCGCTGCCCCGATCTTCTGCCTGGTCAAGGGAGTGTAGAGATGTTGCGTGTGCTGTTCCGATCAGGGTTGCGCAAGCGTTCCGCCGCCGTTGCCATGGGTGCTCTCTGCGCCGTGGTCGTCGCACCGATGCAGATGGGTGCCAGCGCAACGGCCAACGGTCTGGGGTCCACTGGCGCCACGACACCGACAACGTTTGCTCAGTCGCTGCTGCCTCGGACGGATTGCCTGACGTCGGTGCCGAATGTCTACCCGCAGTACCTTGCTGCAATTCCGGCCTACACCCGTCAAATCATCGTCTCTCGAGGTGTGGACCGGCGTTCGGCGGACAATCTCTTCGAGCGCTGGCAGAAGGTCGGCGGTTGCTGGCAGATGCTCGACGCGCTCTGGTCCTACAACGGCGCCAACGGCTGGCACGTCAGGCCATGGAGTGGCAGCTTGCGCTCACCGATCGGGGTGTTCAGTCTCACTGACGCGGGTGGCCGACTGCCCAATCCAGGTACGACCTTGCGTTACCACTATGGCCCGGCGAAATACGAACGCGGCGGATACAAGATCGACTATCCAGTGCAGTTGTACAACTACGTGGTGGCGATCAACTACAACCGTCGGATCGGTAAGCCGCCGCGGGATGAACGCCAACCGGACTTGACCACTGGCAGCGGGTATTGGATTCACCAGCGGGGACTCGGGGTCACTCGGGGTTGCCTATCGCTGACCAAGCCGCAACTTCGGGTGCTGCTTCAGTGGCTGCGACGAGCCGACAGACCCTACATTGTGATGGGTCCGCAAGCGATGATCGGCGGGCTGTACGAGGGCTTCTCAGACCCCTACAGCTAGCCGGATCTGCTCAATGATCGATTCTCGTGGCATTGACGATCAATCTGTGCAAGAGTGTGCGAAATCGTTGTGCCGCAAGGCAATCGCCGGTGGTGTGACGGTCTAGAGACGTGGCTGTGCCGCTCGCCGGATTCGATGCAGGGTTTGTCGGATTCCTGAGCAGCAAATTGGTCCGAATTACTCCCACGAAGGGTTGGTTGTGAACAAAGCGGAATTGGTCGACAAAGTTGCCGAGACCTTGAAGGTCAGTAAGAAGCAGGCAGCCGAGGCCGTTGAGACGGTCATCGGAGCGATCGCACAGTCGGTCGCTGAGGGTGAGAAGGTAGCGATTACCGGCTTCGGTGTCTTCGAGAAGGTGGAGCGGCAGGCCCGCACTGGGCGCAACCCGCTCAGCGGCGCGATCGTGCGAATCAAGGCGACGTACGTTCCTAAGTTCAGGCCAGGCAGACAGTTCCGGGAGAGCGTGGGCGGGGTATCCGTTACTGCTGAAGCTGGTGTCATGACAAGCGGGTCCGAGGACACCGCGGTAGCAGACGAGGCGACGGCCCCGGCTGTCACGAAGGCCCCGGCTGCGAAGAAGGCTCCCGCGGCGAAGAAGGCTCCCGCGGCGAAGAAGGCCGCGCCGTCCGAGGCTCCGGTTGCGAAGAAGGCTCCGGCGGCGAAGAAGGCTCCGGCTGCGAAGAAGGCTCCGGCGGCGAAGAAGGCTCCGGCTGCGAATG
>JBAXOQ010000216.1:0-7902 GCA_037133175.1 Actinomycetes bacterium | reverse complement strand
GTCATCGTTCATGCTTCCGACGCTTCCGGTGGAGGAATACACGGTTCTGCCCACCATGCCCGATCCGGCCGGAGTCGTCGATGGCAGTTCATTTGCTGCGGCCGTTGCGCAGGTCGCGGTGGCAGCGGGTCACGATGACACCTTGCCCATGCTGCTTGGAATCAGGATTGAGTTCGACGGACCTCGGGTCACCATGGCAGCGACAGATCGGTATCGCCTGGCTGTGCGCGAGCTGACCTGGCGCCCCGAACGCCCCGAATTCGAGGGTTCGGCCTTGGTTCCTGCGAAGGTCTTGGCCGACACGGCCAAATTGCTCGCTGCTTCCCAGGACGTGTTCGTTGCTTACGCGCCGAACACCTCTGCCGAGGGTCTGATGGGGTTCGAAGGCGGCGGACGTCGAACCACGACACGGCTCATCGATGGTGACTTCCCCAAGTATCGGCAACTGCTGCCCGAAAGCGGATCAACCTTGGCGACGGTGGCCACAGCAGCCTTGTTGGAGGCCGTGAAGCGGGTGTCCCTGGTGGCCGAGCGCAACACCCCGGTTCGTTTGCTATTCAGTGGCGATGAGGTGTCGTTGCAGGCAGGATCCGGTGATGAGGCGCAGGCAACAGAGGCGCTAGAGGCTCAAGTTGTTGGTGAGCCGATCGCGATTGCGTTCAACCCCAGCTATTTGACAGATGGACTGATGGCAATCGGTGATCCCCAGGTTCGCATCTCTTTCACGGAGTCAAACAAGCCGGCGGTGCTGACGCCTGGTAGCGATTCGGCAGCCTCGTTCAAGTACTTGTTGATGCCTGTCCGTTTGTCTTCCTAGGACTGCGGTTGCGAGTCGGGACTGTCGAACTCCACGACTTTCGTAGCTACGCCAGCACCACGGTTGGCTTCCAGCCTGGGATCAATGTCCTTGTTGGCCCCAATGGTGTTGGTAAGACCAACGTCGTTGAGGCCGTCGGATACGTGGCCACGTTAGGCAGTCACCGAGTTGCAACCGATCTGCCGCTGGTTCGCAGTGGTGCAGCCCATGCCGTGATTCGAGTCCAGAGTCTTCGAGGTGGCCGAACCGTCAGTGGTGACGTCATGATTGTCCCCGGGCGTGCGAACCAACTGCGGATCTCCGGTTCACCAGTGCGGCCGCGGGATTTCCTCGGATTGGTCAGAACCGTGGTCTTTGCCCCCGAGGATCTTGCTCTGGTCAGAGGCGACCCGTCCGAGCGCCGAAAATGGCTCGACGATGTGCTGACACAGCGGGCGCCCCGGTACGCGGGCGTTCGTAGTGACTACGAGAGGGTAGTCAAGCAGCGCAACGCCCTGCTGAAGTCACTGGCCGGTGGTCGTCGGCAGTCGCATCCAGGAGACGCGCTCACGACGCTGCAGATCTGGGATGAGCAACTCGCGAGCAACGGGGCGGCCCTGTTGTTCGGTCGGATCTCCCTGCTTGCTGAGATCGATTGGCTCGTCGCGCAGGCCTATGCAAGTGTGGCCGTCGGCGCACAGGCATCGATCGCCTACGACCCTCGATCACTGGCTGCCGCGCAGGGTCAGGAACTGCCTCGTGACCGGCAGGCGCTGCAGGATTTGCTGAGCCAGGAGATAGCTGCCCGCCGTAATGACGAGATCGCTCGGGGAGTGACTTTGGTCGGGCCTCACCGTGATGACATCAGCATCACCATCGGTGGTCTGGCCGCTCGGAACTACGCCTCGCACGGCGAGTGTTGGTCGATGGCCCTGTCGCTGCGCCTGGCCGCATTTGAATTGCTGCGGGGCCTCGATGATGGTGTCGGTGATCCGGTGTTGATTTTGGACGACGTGTTCGCCGAACTTGACGACGCGAGGCGTGCCGCCATTGCTACGGTGGCAACCGGAGCCGAGCAGGTTCTGGTCACGGCCGCGGTCGGCACGGACATCCCCGATGAGTTCAACGGAGTGCGCTTCAATGTGGCGGCTGGTGAGGTGATTCGTGTCGCAGGATAGTGAATCGGGCCAGCCGGTCGAACAGGCGCAGTGCCAAGGCGATTCCGGCCCGGCGCTGATTGATTTGGCGAAGGCGACGCTTGCCGATCTGCGTCGGTCGATGCGTGGCAGCCGACCAGTGTCCGCCAACGGCTCGGAATCCAATCGCAAGAGGTCCTACGGGACGGCACGTTTCAGCGGTGCCGGAGCCGACGACCGGGATCCGGTTCCGTTGGCCGACGGGTTGGAGGAGTTGATCGTTGTCCGGGGCTGGTCGAGCCAGACCGCGGTTGCCTCAGTGACCGGTCGGTGGCGGCAGATCGCCGGCGTCGATCTAGCTGCTCATGTGGTTCCTGAGTCGTTTGATGCAACCAGCGGAGTTTTGCGGCTGACTGCGGAATCGACGACCTGGTCGACGCAGGTTCGACTGCTCGCGCCTGAACTCATGGCACGCATTGACGAAGAGATCGGTGCAGGGGTAGTCCGTCAGATCGAAGTGTTCGGTCCCGTTGCACCCCGGCGCAACTATGGCAATCTGCGGGTCCCTGGCCGTGGCCCGCGTGACACCTACGGATAGCTTGCGGATAGCTTGCGAAACTGCAACTAATCCCCAGTTATCAGGGCGATCGTCGCGGCTGACAGGGGTGCTACGAGTAGAATCAGACAGTGTCATATGACGCTAGTGAAATTACCGTCCTCGAGGGCTTAGATGCCGTTCGCAAGCGCCCCGGAATGTACATCGGATCGACTGGAATCCGCGGCCTGCATCACCTGGTGTATGAGGTCGTAGACAACTCCGTCGATGAGGCGCTGGCAGGTTACTGCGACCACATTTCGGTCGTCCTACTTGAGGACGGTGGCGTCCGGGTTGATGACAACGGCCGAGGAATCCCGGTCGGAATCGTTGAGACAGAGGGGAAGCCGGCTGTCGAAGTCGTGCTGACCGTCTTGCATGCCGGCGGCAAGTTCGGCGGTGCCGGCTACGCGGTTTCCGGCGGCTTACATGGCGTCGGAGTGTCTGTCGTGAACGCGCTCTCGACGCGACTGGACGTGCGCGTGTGTCGCGACGGGTACGTGTATCGGCAATCCTTCGTCAGGGGCGTCCCGCAGGCCGAACTGGAAAAGGGCGAGGCGACCGACGAGACCGGAACCAGAATCACCTTCTGGGCAGACCCGGAGGTTTTCGAGACAACTCAATACGACTTCGAGACGCTGTCGCGCCGCTTCCAGGAGATGGCCTTCCTCAATCGCGGACTGTCGCTGTCATTGACGGACGACAGAGTCACACTTGAGGCTGATGATCTCGACGACGAGGATGATGACGGTGCCGATCCGGTGCGGGACGGGGTCGTCAAGGCTCGCCGTCGGGAGGTCGCCTACAAATACGATGGTGGCATCGCCGACTTTGTCACGTACCTGAACAGGGCAAAGGGCCCAGCTCATCAGAACGTCATCTGGTTTGAGGCGGAGGATCCTGAACGCGGAATCAGCGCCGAAATAGCTATGCAGTGGGCGAACGTGTATTCCGAATCAGTACACACGTTCGCGAATACGATTGGAACGACCGAGGGCGGTACCCATGAGGAAGGCTTCCGCTCGGCTCTGACCAGCCTGGTCAACAAGTTCGCTCGGGAATGGGGCGTTCTGAAGGAGAAAGACACCAATCTGTCCGGCGACGACATCCGAGAGGGTTTGACGGCGATCGTGTCGGTCAAACTGCGCGAACCGCAATTCGAGGGTCAGACCAAAACGAAGCTGGGCAACACCGAGGCCAAGACGTTCGTACAGAAGGTCGTCAATGAGCAACTCGGTGAATGGTTCGAACAGAACCCCGCAGAGGGACGAGAGATCGCTCGTAAGTCGCAGTCGGCTTCGATCGCCAGGATCGCTGCCCGCAAAGCCCGCGACCTTGCCAGAGGACGCAAGGGTCTACTCGGTGGTGGAGGGTTGCCGGGCAAGCTCATCGATTGTTCGTCCACTGACCCGGAGCGCTGTGAGATCTTCATCGTCGAGGGTGACTCCGCCGGCGGTTCGGCCCGCAGCGGACGGGATCCGGCGACCCAGGCGATTCTTCCCATCCGTGGAAAGATCCTCAACGTCGAGCGCGCCCGATTGGACAAGGTCCTGGCCAACAATGAGGTGCAGGCGATGATCTCTGCTCTCGGCGCCGGCATTCAGGACGAGTTCAACTTCGACAAGCTTCGCTACCACAAGCTTGTGCTGATGGCCGATGCTGATGTGGATGGTCAGCACATTAGAACGTTGCTGCTGACCCTGCTCTTCAGGTTCATGAGACCACTACTCGATCGTGGGTGCGTGTACCTCGCTCAGCCGCCGCTCTACAAGATCAAGTGGTCGAGGGAGGAACCGGACTACGCATACTCCGATCGGGAACGCGATGCGCTGATAGCGGCTGGACTAGAGCGAGGGCGCAAGAAACCCAAAGAAGATGGAATTCAGCGCTACAAGGGTCTCGGCGAGATGAACGCCTCGGAACTTTGGGAGACCACCATGGATCCGCAGCGCCGGGTGCTGCTGCAGGTCACCCTTGATGACGCCGCTCAGGCCGACGAGATGTTCTCCATGCTGATGGGTGAAGATGTGGAAGCCCGCCGCAAGTTCATTCAGCGCAATGCGAAGGATGTCCGGTTCCTTGACATCTGACACGGCCGGGTGGTCGGTGACCCACACCCCGTCGCACCCGGCAAGCCCGTCGCACCTGGTAACCAGGACCAGCCAGGTTGCCGTGCCTTTGCCGTTCCCAGTAGATCGTCACCAGACTGCGGTTCGTTCACCGAAAGGACTGTTAGCAAGTGACTGACGACATCACCACAGTGCCCCCGACTGATGACCCAGGGGTCGATGGCCGTATCGAGCCGGTCGAGATCCAGGCCGAGATGCAGCGGTCGTACCTCGATTACGCGATGAGTGTCATCGTCGGGCGGGCACTTCCAGACGTTAAGGACGGGCTCAAACCCGTGCATCGGCGGGTGCTGTACGCCATGTATGACGGCGGCTACCGGCCCGACCGCGGCTTCTTCAAATGCACCCGCATCATCGGCGAAGTGATGGGTCAGTACCACCCCCACGGCGACAGTTCGGTGTATGACGCCCTGGTCAGACTCACCCAGCCCTGGTCGCTGCGCTACCCGATGATCTCGGGCCAGGGGAACTTCGGGTCGCCGGGTAACGATCCTGCCGCCGCCCATCGCTATACCGAGTGCCGGATGTCGCAGCTGGCCATGGAGATGGTGCGCGACATCGACGAAGAGACCGTTGACTTCACCCCGAACTACGACGGTCGCACGATGGAACCCAAACTGCTCCCGTCGCGGATTCCGAACCTGCTCGCCAACGGGTCAGCAGGCATCGCGGTTGGGATGGCGACCAACATACCGCCGCACAATCTGCGCGAACTCAACGACGGAGTCCAGTGGGCGCTGGCCAATCCGGAGGCGAGTAGGCCGGAATTGCTGGAGGCCCTCATGGCCCGGATTCCGGCACCGGACTTCCCCACCGGGGCCCTGATTGTCGGCCGGCGAGGGGTCGACGACGCCCACCGGACCGGCCGTGGGTCAATCATCATGCGTGCGGTGATCGACATCGAAGAAGACAACCGTGGGCGCACGACCTTGGTGATCACCGAGCTGCCTTACCAGGTCAACCCGGACAACCTCGCCTCACGTATCGCGGAGCTGACCGACAAAGGCATCATCACTGGTATCGCGGACCTTCGCGACGATTCTTCGTCACGAACGGGTCAACGGCTGGTTGTCATCCTCAAGCGGGACGCGCAGCCTCGAGTGGTGCTCAACCAGTTGTACAAGCACACCCAGTTGCAGGACACCTTCGGCGCCAACATGCTGGCGCTGGTTGACGGGGTGCCTCGGACGCTGTCGCTGGACTTGTTCGTGTCGCACTGGATTGCGCATCAGCTGGACGTCATCGCGCGGCGGACCAGATTCCGCCTTCGCAAGGCTCAGGAGCGCGCCCACATCCTGACGGCCCTACTCAAAGCGTTGGACGCCCTCGACGAGGTCATCGCGCTGATCCGCAGATCTCAGACGGTGGACGCGGCGCGCACCGGGTTGATGGACCTGCTGGACATTGATGAGGTACAGGCCACCGCGATCCTGGACATGCAGCTGCGACGGCTTGCCGCTCTCGAGCGACAGAAGATCGTCGACGAGCACGCCGAGCTCATGCGCCTGATTGCCGACTACCAGGACATCTTGGCCAGTCCGCAACGCCAGCGCACGATCGTGTCGACCGAGCTGGCTGAGATCGTCGAGAAGCATGGGGACGAACGACGGTCCAAGTTGATTGCCGCCGACGACTTGTCCACCGACGAGGATCTGATCCCGGTTCGCGATGTAGTCGTCACCATCACCGCAGGCGGGTACGCCAAGCGAACCCTGACGGATCTGTACCGGGCGCAGAGGCGCGGAGGTCGGGGAGTTCGCGGGGCCCAACTCAAGGTCGACGATGTTGTCGACCACCTGTTCGTGACGTCGACCCACGACTGGATGCTTTTCTTCACCAACCTTGGAAGGGTTTATCGGACCAAGGCGTACCAGTTGCCTGAGCTTGCGCGGGATGCCCGTGGCCAGCATGTGGCCAACCTGTTGGCGTTCGCACCGGGCGAGACTATTGCCGAAGTGATGGTGTTGAACAACTATGCGCAGGCTGACTACCTGGTGTTGGCGACACGATCGGGGATAGTCAAGAAGACCCGGTTGATCGACTACGACACCAACCGTTCCGGTGGGATCATTGCGCTCAACATGCGCGAGGACGATGAGTTGATATCCGCCCGGTTGATCAGTGCGGACGATGAGCTGATCCTGGTGTCCCGCAAGGGCATGTCAGCACGGATCAAAGCCGACGACGACACCCTCAGGCCGATGGGAAGGGCCACCACCGGGGTTATCGGCATGCGGTTCCGCAGAGACGACTCGCTGTTGGCAATGGACGTCGTCCGTGATGGCGCCGACCTGGTGACGGTCACCGATGGTGGATTCGCCAAACGAACCACCCTCGATCAGTGGGCCACCAGGGGACGAGGAGTGCTCGGGGTTCGGGCGATGCGGTTGGTCGAGGAGCGCGGCTCGCTGGTCGGGGCACTGGTTTGCGACGACACCGACGAACTCTTCGCGATCGCCAGTGACGGCGTGGTGATTCGGACCAGGGTCGACGAGGTCCGGATGACCGGTCGCGACACGATGGGCGTGGCCCTGATTCGCCTCGGCGGCGAACGCCAACTAGTGGCGGTGGCGCGCGCGGCGGAGATTGACGAAGCAGCCGAAGCCGACGAGGTTCAGGAGGCAGATCCTGCGATGCAAGCCCCGCAGGACGATTCGATTGTTGTGGACTCTTACCATGAAGGATCTTCCCCCGACATGACAGATGAAGGTGACTCGTGACGAAAACCGAGGCGGTTTCCGCCCGACCGAATCCGCGGACCGTCCGCCGGGCCCGGCTTTATCTGAGTCGCATTGACCCGTGGACCGTCATGAAGACATCTTTTGTGCTGTCTTTGGGGTTGGCGATCGTGGTCATCGTCGCGGTGATTCTGCTCTGGGGTGTGCTCACCCTCAGTGGCACGATCGAGTCCATCAACCAGATGGTTAACGACGTGGGCGGGTCGTCGTCATCGAGCCTGGACATCGGGGAGTTGCTCTCGTTCGGCAAGGTCCTGGGGTTTGCGTTGCTGCTGGCGGCTTTTGAAATCGTGCTGACATCTGCCCTCTCGACGGTGATCGCGGCCATCTACAACATCACTGTCGGCTTCACCGGGGGTGTTGAAGTCACCCTCTCCGAGGATCAGTGAGGCCCGGCCGAGGTTGAGTGACGGATTGGTTGTTGATATGCGTTCAATGAGGCTGTCCCGCATTGTGCGGTTCGGTATCGCAGGGCTGGTTGGGGTCACTGTGGCGGCAGGATTGGCGG
>JBAXOQ010000215.1:0-7920 GCA_037133175.1 Actinomycetes bacterium | reverse complement strand
GAAGCGAGTAGCATCGCAAGTATGAAGGTTTCGGTGAGCTTGCCCGCCGAGGACGTGGAGTTCCTCGACACCTACGCGGCCAACCTTGGGCTAGCGTCCCGGTCGGCGGCGGTGCACAAAGCGGTTCGCCTGCTGCAGTCCTTGGATTTGGGTGCCGCGTACGAAGGTGCCTGGCAAGAATGGGCGGCGTCCGGTGAATCCGAAGTGTGGGAGCCAGTTGTGGCGGACGGATTCGTTGAGTAATGCGCCGCGGAGAGATTCGGATGGTTAATCTCGATCCGGTACGCGGCGCCGAAGCGGACAAACGCCGCCCCGGCGTGATCGTCAGCAACGACGGCGCGAACCTCACGGCGACTCGGCTGGGGCGCGGTGTCTTGGTCGTGGTTCCGATTACTTCCAACGTCGAACGCATTTATCCGTTCCAAGTTCTGCTGCCCGCGGTGTCGACCGCACTGCCCCGTGACTCCAAAGCGCAGGCAGAACAGGTTCGGGCCGTCTCGTTTGAGCGACTCGGAGAATTGCTCGGACAGTTGCCGGAGTCACTGATGCTCGACATTGACCAAGCGCTTAGGATCCACCTCGACATCTAGGAGAGGGGTCTGGAATGGCAATTATGACTCCTCGAAACGCCCACTGCCCGCCGTCAGATGTCGCTTCGATGTACGACGTCGAGCCGTCTATGACCTTGGTAAGACATGGCCCGTGAGCAGTCCAGCCCTGCGGCGCAGCCGCAGCTACGATCGCCGAGCGTGTTGCGGTCACGCTTCCCAGTACAAGGTTGAGGTTCAATGCGGGCACACCGCCTCCATCACAATCACCGATCTTGACGACAGCTCCAAGGGCCATAGGAGCAGTAACCGATTCAAGCTCGGCCTTCGCGTGGTTCGCCCAACTCTCAGACGCACAGCCTGGCATCAGATCATCGATGCTGCAACCAGCGAGAGCGCACGACGCTAGGCTCAACGACAACATCGCAGCAACGCCCCTCCTCGTCGTCGCCGGTCGAAAACTCATCTGGACCGCTCCTTCGGGGCGACGGGACTGACCGACTCAATCCATGTTCTCACGACACGCCTGACCATCTCGCGAAGAACTCTTTGGGGACTCTGGGTTCTGCCTCGCAGCTGTCGGAATATCGGCCGATCACGGACACACGCGGTGACGGTGGGTAACCCGGCCCAAGACTCTCTAGTCGGTCAGGACGGCCCGTCACCGGCACCCTGATCGCCCGGTGCCCGCGGCAACACCGGCGGGATCAGCGCAGCCCAGACGCCGAACACTGCGGCCAGCGCCAGCATCGCCAGACCAGCCCACAGATTGATGTTGATGCCTGACGTCTTTGCTAGCTCGGCAGGGGTCACTCGGATGCCCACCACTGTCACGACCGCGCCAAAGATGGTGAACAGTGCACAGATGTACAGCCGCAGGTCGAGCATTCGCGCCTGTCGCATGGTCATCGTCGGCACCGACTCGGCGCCCAGGGGTGACTCGTCATCACTCACAGCTGTCCTCCGATCATATGAAGAAGAATGGCACGTACATGGCCAGCGCCAGCGTCACAGCGCCAGCCCCGAGAATCGCCGGACGCTTATACCAACGAACGTGCAGCGGCGCGTCTGGGTCGGCGATTGCCATGCCCCGGACCAGCCCCACCAGTGCCGATTCTGGCAGCGGAGTAGTGCGTTGCGCGACCAGTACCGACACGACCAAGTCCGCCGCCGCGGCCGCAATCCCCATCCACATCGCCTGCTGGAACGGTGAACGGAACAGCCCGTGATCGATGATGGCGGCCGCCCATACCCCCGCAGCGGTAGTGATGCCGCTGATCAGTCCCCAGAAGCCCGCCCAGGGCGTCATCTTCTTCCAGAACATACCCAGGATGAACGTCACGAACACCGGAGCCTGAAAGAACGAGAACAGCGTCTGCAGGTACTCGTTGATGTTGTTGTACGACGCCGCAATGAACGCCGTCCCGATCCCGATCAAGACTCCGAGCACGGTGATGATGCGGCCGAACTTCAGGTAGTACTCGTCGGGCTTGTGCTTTCGGATGTACGACTGCCAGATGTCGTAGGTGAACACCGCATTGAAACTCGAGACGTTGGCCGCCATGCCGGCCATGAAAGCGGCCACCAACCCGGTCACCGCCACTCCCAGCACGCCGGTCGGCAGCAGCTGTTCCATCAGCACCGGAATCGCGTTGGTGTAGGTCTTCTGCGGGTCACCGGTCTTACCCAACTCCGGGACGATCAGGGCGGCGACGATGCCAGGCACGATGACGATGAACGGGATGAAGATCTTCGGGAACGCGCCGATGATCGGAGCCCGCTGGGCCGAAGACATGTTCTTGGCTGCCAACGCCCGTTGCACCTCGGTGAAGTTCGTCGTCCAGTAACCGAAGCTGAGCACGAAGGCCTGTCCGACGATGATCCCGAACCAGTCTCCGATCGGGTTGTCTCCCCCGACCCCGGTGCCACTCCAGGGATGCATCCAGTAGCTCGGGTACTCACTGAGTCGGCTCAACATTTGGGCCGGACCGCCGGCTGCCGCGATCGCGACGATCGTCAGCGGTATCAATCCCGCAATGATCACGAAGAACTGCAACACCTCGTTGTAGATTGCGCCGGTGAGGCCGCCTGCCACTACATAGATCAACACCAGCAAGGCCGCGAAGCAAATCGACACCGGTAGGGTCCACCCGAGCAAGGCTTCCAGCACTATCGCCAACGAGTACAGATTGACGCCGGCGATGAGCACAGTAGACACCGCGAACGACCCGGCGTTCACCAGATGCGTGGGCTTGTTGTAGCGACGTTTGAGATATTCGGGCACGCTGCGGATCTTTGAGCCGTAGTAGAACGGCATCATCACCACACCGAGGAACACCATCGCCGGAATCGCGCCGATCCAGTAGTAGTGCACACTGGCAAATCCGTATTGCGCGCCATTGGCCGCGAACCCCAGGATCTCGACGGCGCCGAGGTTTGCCGAGATGAAGGCCAGGCCGGCAATCCACGCCGGGATCGAGCGACCCGACAGGAAGAAGTCCAGGCTCGACTTCACCGATCGACGAACCACGATGCCGATACCGAGGACGAACACGAAGTACACCCCGAGCAGCGCGTAGTCCACCGGACTCATGTCCAACCGGACATCGGCCAGCAGGCTCAGTGCGGACATCGTTGCTCCGTGAATTGATCCGCGTTGGCCAGGAACCAGCGGAATTGATCGATTCTGGCGTGTTTGATCACCTTGACGCGCGGTGCGAACGCGCTTGGCTACACAGAATTACGCCGGTGGGAGCCGAACCAGATCCCGTGGGCCGGGTAGATCAACCGGCTGGCAGGTAGCCCGGTGGCAGCGCGGTCATGCTCGGCATCCCGGTCGGGACCTGAACGGGGCCCGGCGATATGGCGACCGTCGATCCGGCCGACGTCGGCCCGGTGGACACATCGGGGGTGGCCGAGGCAGACGGCGAAGGGGTCTCGGTGACCGGCGGCGGCGCCGGTTTGGGCGACACCTGAGCCGAGGTCGGAGTATTGGGAGTGCGCAGATCGATCCACTTGTCCTTGGTCTTGTCCAACAATGCACGCAGCACGTCGGCCTTCAGCGCTGAATCAGCCGGACCGCCCCATACCACCGTGACCCCGCTGCGCAGCGTCAGTACTACCTTGTCAGCGCTGTCGGCCGCGACCTTGTCGACCAGGGCGAGGATGTCGTCCGGCATCGCAGTGAGGACTTCAATCGCACTGCCACGAGCCGGGTTGTCGTCCGCCACTTCCAGCAGGGGAAGCCCAGCGGGCCGCTTCTTGCTCTGATTGAAGGTGTAACCGGTCGAGTCGACGATGAGAAACTGATCTCCCGAGGCGACGGTTGCCACCCGGTGCCGCTCAACAATGGTGATCACGATCGTGTGCGGCCAGCGTCGCGTCACCTGCGCGTTGGCGACCGACGGAAGGGCCTCGACCTGAGCCTCGACCGCTCCGGTGTCGACCTTCGCCAACGGAATGCCGGTCTGCAGTTGCGCGGCGCTGCCGACCTGAGCCGGCGAGACATCCTTGACGCCCTCGATGACCAACGTCTCAAGCGCGAACACCGACGAGAAGTAGAACAGCCACACCGCCAGCGCCACCACGACCGCCAGCAACACACCGGTCACGATGTACGTGCGCTTTCGCAACCGCATCAACCGGAACCGTTTCGGGTCCGGTGGAGGGGTCGCGGCCGTGCGCTGCGCGGTGGTGCTGCCGGAGTCTAGGGCGGTGCTCATCGGCCAGGGTCGCCCGCTTTCTTCTCTCGGCGGGCCAGCAACGCCAGCACCTCCGGGCCCATCATGGACACGTCGCCGGCGCCCAATGTCATGATGACGTCTCCAGATCTGGCCCGACTCACAAGCTCAGCAGGCGCCGCCGACCACGACGGTTCGAACACGACATGCTCAGCTGGCAACGGCACATTCGCGGCGATCAGTTGGCCGCTTGCCCCCGGAATGATCTCCCCACTGGGAGCGAACACCTCCAACACGACGACGTCGTCGGCCAAGCCCAATGCGACGCCGAACTCCTTGCCGAATAGAGCGGCACGATAGTAGTGGTAGGCCTGGAAAACCACGATCAGACGACCGTCACCGACAACATCGCGAGCCGCGCGCAGAGTCGCCTCGATCTCGGTCGGGTGGTGAGCGTAGTCGTCGAAGACCCGTACGCCATCGGCCTGCCCGCGGAACTCAAACCTCCTCCGGGTGCCGGTGAAGGACTCCAGACCCTCTGCCAACTCCCTGGAAGCGAAGCCGAGTCCGAGCCCGCAGACGAGGGCGGCGGTGGCGTTCAGTACGTTGTGCCGACCCGGAACTTGAAGGTCGATGGGTCCGGTCCGCACTCCGTGCACCAAGACGTTGAAGCGCCAGCCTGTCGCCGAGTGATCTAGTATCTCGATTTGGAAGTCGGCGTCCGGGGTTTCCCCGTAGGTGCGTATGTCTATTCCGAGTCGCCGGGTCCGTTCCGCCAGACGGGCGCCGCCGGCGTCGTCCACACAGATGACCGCGAATCCACCGCGTTCGCCGAGGCCCACCACGAAGTCGTCGAAGGCCTGCTCAACCGCCTCGAGGGATCCCCAGTAGTCCAGGTGGTCTGCTTCGACGTTCGTGACGATTCCCGCACGAGCACCCAGATGCAAGAACGAGCCGTCACTCTCGTCTGCTTCGGCGATGAAGTAGTCGCCACTGCCGGCGTGCGCGTTCGAGCCGGTTTCGTTGATCTCGCTGCCGATCACGAACGAGGGATCAGCCCCGCAATGCTGCAGGGCCACTGTCAGCATCGAGGTGGTGGTGGTCTTGCCATGGGTGCCCGCGACGGCAACACCTTTGCTGTCGGCCATCAGGATGGACAGCGCCACTGCCCGAGGCAACACTCGCAAGCCGCGCTGGTATGCCTCCATCAACTCGACGTTGCGACCTTTGATCGCGGTCGACACGATGACACTCTCGGCAGATCCGAGGTTGTTCGGATCGTGCCCGACGGTGATCTGAGCGCCGAGAGCGCGCAGTGCGGCGATGCGGCGAGAATCCTTGGCGTCACTGCCGCTGACCGCAACGCTGCGGGCCAACAGCACTCGGGCGATGCCTGACATACCCGCCCCACCAATGCCGATGATGTGGACGCGACCGAGATCGGCGACTCCGATGGGCTCCAACGGCGCGTCGTTCATCGACGAGTACCTCCTCGATCCGCGCGGTCACCAACGGCGTCCACGACCATGTTCAACAAGCGCTCGGCGCCATCGGGAATGCCCCTGCTGGCGGCCGCTGCAGACATCCTCTCGCGCACGGCTTGATCGCGCAGCAACCGGATGGCCGTCTGCTCCACGCGCGCACCCGAAAGTTCAGAGTCGGCAAGAAACTCCCCGCCACCCGCGCTCACCGTCGGTGCTGCGTTCAGCCGCTGCTCACCGTTACCGATGGGAAGTGGCACATACACCGCCGGCAGTCCGACGGCTGCCAGTTCGGCACAGGTCACCGCCCCTGCCCGACACAAGGCCAAGTCGGCCGCCGCGTACGCCAGGTCCATCCGGTCGATGTAGGCAACCGGCCGGTAGCAGGGTCCGACCTCGACCCCGGCATCGATGAGCCGGTCGTCGCTGAACTGATCGCCGTTGCCGGAGCCGATCGCGTGTAGCACCGCTATCCCCTCGCGAATCAGTCCGGGCACGGCTGACAGCACGGCCTCGTTGATGCGGCGCGCCCCCAACGAACCACCGAAAACGAACAGCACCGGACGCACCGGATCCAGGCCAAACGCAATTCGGGCTGCCGAGCGCTGAGCCTGCCGGTCACAGTCCACGATGGCAGAGCGCAGCGGGATGCCCATCGTCACGGCGCCAGGCAAAGATCCGTCCACCGCCTGAGCCACGTACGGCGTGAACCTAGCTCCCACCCGGTTGGCCAGACCGGCCCTGGCATTCGCCTCATGAACCACGAACGGAACCCGCCGCCGGGCTGCCAGATACGCGGGCATCGCGACATAGCCACCGAATCCCACCAGGACGTCTGACTCGCGCCGGGACATGACGGAGCGCACGCAAGCAACGCAGGCACGCAACCGCAGCGGCAATGCGGCCAGATCACGATTCACGCGCCGAGGCAACGGCACGGCCGGAATCAACTCCAGCGGATATCCGCGTTGCGGAGCTAGCCGCGCCTCCAACCCGTGTTCCGTGCCGAGCATCACCACCTCGGCCGTTGGAAACCTGGCCACGACGGCATCAGCAAGGTTCAGTGCCGGCTCCACGTGCCCAGCCGTCCCGCCACCCGCGAGCAGGATCCGCATTACTGCCGATCCCCAGAGCGCGAACGCCTCGTCTTGCCGGCCGTTCGGTTGGTTCGCCCAGCAGCACCTGACGAGCGTGGCACCGCCCGGGACTTGGCCGACGGTGGGTCGGTCAGATCAATCTTGCCAGTGGCTTTCGGCGAGCGGCGCTGCTCGTTACGTTCAGAAGATCGGGGACGACGGGTCGGGCGACGGCGGGTACGTCGCGCATCCGCCGACTTCTTGGCGTTGGAACGTTCGAGTAAGAATTCGCGAGCTGCAGGTTGTGTTCTGGCAAAGGCCAGCAACGTGCCGATGGCCATCAGCGTGAACATCAGCGACGAGCCACCATAGGAAACCAGTGGCAACGGCAGGCCGGTAACCGGCAGCAGTCCCAGCACTGTGCCGATGTTGATGATCGCCTGCGCAACGATCCACACACCGAACCCGGTCGTCGCCAATCGAACGAACAGGTCGTCGGTCCGTTGCGCGATATGGAAGATCACGACCGCCAGCGCGACGAATAGGCCGAGGATGCTCAGCGTGCCGACGAGGCCGAGTTCCTCACCTATGACTGAGAAGATGAAGTCAGTCTGGGCTTCTGGCAAGAAGCCCCACTTCTCTCGACTAGCTCCGAGGCCGACGCCCCACCATCCCCCGGTTGCCAGCGCGTATTGCCCGTGAATGACCTGGTATCCGGCGCCGTCGGCGGCGGCACCAGGGTCAAGCCAGCTGGAGAATCTGGCTAGCCGGTAGGGCGCTGCGATGGACATCAACAGCACCACCGCGACGGCCGAGATCCCGATCCACCCGAAGAGCTTCTTGGGAGCCCCGCCGACCAGCAGCATTCCGGTGATGATCGGCATGATCACCAGGCAGGTGCCCAGATCGCCCTCAGCCAGAATCAGAAACAGAAAAACGCCCGAGACAGGCGCAATCGGCAGCAGCAGGGTCCGCCAACTGTCGACTCGGTCGGAACGACTGCTCAGCACCTGCGCGATCCACAGGATGAGGGCGTACTTGGCGAATTCGCTGGGTTGTAGCTGAAACGGTCCGCCTAGGGACAACCAGTTCGTCTGGCCATTGACCTTGGTTCCGATGCCCGGAACCAAGGTGG
>JBAXOQ010000214.1:0-7923 GCA_037133175.1 Actinomycetes bacterium | reverse complement strand
CCTCACCACCCTCACCGACACCACCGACACCACCGACAACAACCACGTCTTTGCACCCGAAAAGCCGCCTTCCCGGCCCAAAAACGGGCGGGAAGGCGGCTTTTCGGGTGCAAAGACGGTAAAAAGTTGAGGGCGGTGGAAAGTTGAGGATCGTGCGCTGGCGGGGAGCGCCGTACTTGCTCGCGGCACTGATCACGGCGGCCGTTGCGCTGTGGTTCCTGCAACCGTGGGGCATGGCGGCGGGCGATGTGTTCAGCGGCGGCGAGGATATCGTCGCGTTGCAGACCAACATCACCGAGGCCGCCCAGACAGGTCCGTTCGGCACCAACCCGCATATTGCCTACCCGGTGGGCGAGAACCTGTGGAGCTTCCCGCAGTCGGGGATGGCCATCCTGATTGGCGGATGGCTGCTGTCAGGGGTGCTGGGAATCGGTTCCGGTGCCACCATCTTGTGGTTGATGATGTTGACGCTGGTCGCCACCGCGTGCGCCACGTTGTTCCTGTTCCGCGCGGTTATCGGCGATCGGCAGCGCGTCCTGGCGGCGACGCTGGCCGCCGCGGTCGGGCTGTCGCCGTTCTTCGTGTACAAGATTGGGCACCTCAACGTCGCTACTATCTTCGCGGTCCCGTTGGTGCTCGGTCTGCTGCTGCGGGCGCGCGATCGCAGTGTGCGCTGGTGGGTTCTGGCGGCAGTGGCCACGGCGGTGGCGGTGGCCATCTCGCCGGTGTGGTGGGGCATCGTGCTGCTGTTGGTATTGGCCACCGTCGGTGTTGGGGTGCTGCTGCAGCGTTCGTGGCAGCGGGTGCTCGCGGTCGCCGTGACTGGTGCCGGGGTAGCCGTCGGTGTCGGGGTGCAGGTTCTGCTCTTTCGGTCAGCCCGCGTGCCGGGTGCATCATTCGGCCGCGGACTGTGGGGCGCCAACACGTTCGGCGGCAAGTTCGCCGACCTGTTGCTCTCCTCGCCGCTGCTCGACCGGTTGCTGTCACCGTCGGCCTGGGGACGGATCGCTCGTGGGGCCAGCGTCGAACTCAAACCCATCGGGATCGTCTGCGCGCTGGCGTTCGTGGCCTTGGTGCTGCTACTGATCAAAGTCACCCCTGCCTTCGTCCGGCTCGATAATTCCGACCGCGACGGCTCGCCGAGGGTGGACACCACCTTCTTGACGGTGATGAGCGTGGTGGTTGTGCTGTTCTTCGTGGTCGGCGGCCTCGGCAACGCTCAGGCCAGCGTCGGAGCCCTGCTGGGTATCGCCTCGCCCGCGCGCACCTTTTCTCGGATGTCCATCATCATCGCCATGCTCGGACTCGCGTGGTTCCTGCTGTACTTCAACCGCTGGCGCGAGCGCACCCGGCTGTCCGGGCGCAGCGGCCAGGTCGTTACCGCCGTTGTGGTGGCGGCCGTGATCGTTGTCAGCATCGCCGATCTGTCGGCGGTGCCTCGCCCGCCCACGGCCGCGTCGTCGGCGATGGCGGAGTCCGGCGCTATCGAATTCCTGCGGGCCAACACAACGCCCTGCCCAGTCGCGCAACTGCCGCAGGACGGCGCGCCGATCCCGCGGCCCATCGGTGGCAAAGGACCGACGACCGAGGCCCGAGCGGAGTTCAACGAGCAGTTCTACTACCGCGGCTACTACCCGTACTTGTTGGCCACCGACTACTTCTGGAGCATTGGCTCCTACCACGAAGGTGCGACGACAGCGCTCAATGCGATCGGAACCACGCTGACCCAGGCCGGGAGCGAGAAGCTGCGTGAGGCAGGTTTCTGCGCCATCTTGTACGACAAGACGCTGGCGGCGCGACCGGGGGCGAAGGATCTCGAAGGGGTCCTCGTAGCCGGAATGCCGACGCCGGACTTTGTCTCACCACGCTACGACGTCTACCTGCTGGAAAACAGACCGGCCGACGCGACCGCCCGCTGACCGATTACCCGATCACCTGGCCGTAGGCTCGGCAGTGATGGGAACGAGTCCGCCGTGCCGACTACCCAACCAACCCGCCCGACGACCTGATGGGGGCGAGCCTTGACGAACCAGCACGCCGACACCGCTCAGGCCGCTCAGGCCGCTCAGGCCGAGCCAACGGACCCACTGCTGCGCCGACCCGAACTCTCAGTGGTCGTGCCGTTCTACAACCCTGGCCACGCCGTCCGCTCGACCGTGACTGAACTGGTCGAATCACTGCGCGCCGCAGACGTCAGTTTCGAAGTGCTGGCCGTCGATGACGGTTCCACCGACGACTCGGCTCTGTCGCTGTCTGAACTGGCACCCGAGGTTCGGGTCATCCGTCACGGTGTCAACCACGGCAAGGGTGCGGCGCTGCGGCGGGGTTTCAAGAACTCGCGAGGCACCTACATCGCGATGATTGACGCCGACGGCGACATCGATCCGAAGCACATCGTGGACTACTTGCGAATCGCGCAGGCCGGCAAGTACCCAGTTGTCGTGGCGAGCCGGGCGAATCCGGCATCGGTATCGGGTGCGACACCCATTCGCAAGTTGATGTCGGCCTCCTTCAACTCGTTGGTTTCGATCATGTTCGATGTCGATGCCCATGACACCCAGGTTGGCTGCAAGGTCTTCCAATCGACGGTGATCGCCCAGGTCCTGCCGAGGCTGCGTGAGAATCGGTTCGCCTTCGATCTGGAGTTCTTCGTGCTGGCCAAGATGATGCGGATCGGTCCGGTCTACGAGGCGCCCGTGGTCCTGCGCAATCGGCTGGCCGGGTCGACCGTTGGCCCGGCCGCGACGATGCAGACGATCCGCGACGCCTTCACAGTATTCGGCCGACTCCACCTGACCTCGGGGTACGGTTTGGACCGTGTCACGCGAGCCGGGATGTTCCGCAAGACGGCCATCACCGTGCCCCAGCCGCACGGCTCGCGCGCTGACCATCTGCGTTCTCCGCAGCGACCCAACCTTGGACCGATGCCGATGATCGGACAGTTGCGACCGCCGCCGACGGTCCCGGTGCTCGGGGTTGAGATCGGTGACGAGGATCCGTTCGACATGGTGGACCGCGCGCTGGCGGACTTCGGCGCCAACCAGGCCCGACGGACCGTGTTGGCAATGCACATCACCGCCCTGAATTCAATCGACCGTCCGGGCCTGCGAGAGGCTTTTTCGGACGCGGACTACCTGCACGCCGACGGAGTGTCAGTAGCGATCATCGCCAAACTGGCGGGGGCGCACGCCCTCGCGGCGGTGCCGACCACTGACCTGGGTCCGCGGTTCTTGGAGGTGTTCGATAGCCGCTGGGGCAGGGCTCCGAGAGTCGCGATGATTGGCGGAGAGCCGGGCATCTCGCAGGGTGCATTGACCGCGCTGGTCGACACCTACGGAGTGGAGCCGGTGTTCTCGGCGCATGGCTTCCACCACGATTGGCAACCGGTTTTGGCGGCGCTGCGCGAGACGAATCCCGATATTGTCTTCATCGGTCTGGGGATGCCGCTGGAGGCGTACTGGGTCCAGCAATGGCGGATGCTGCTCCCTGACGCTTTGGTGATCACCTGTGGGGGTTGGCCGCGGCTGTTGTCTGGGGATGAGGTACGCGCGCCCGCCTGGTTGCTTCGGCTGCACCTGGAGTTTGCCTGGCGGTGGGCCACCGACTTCGACCGCACCAACGAGCGCTACCTGCGCGGCATCGCCACCGTCGCACGCGGCAGCGTCGAGGCGGTCACGCGTCGATGGCGGGAGCGCGCGGGCCGGCGCAATCGCCCCGAAACCGGCCCCGACTGGGTCGGTGCTGGCCGGGTCGGCTCGCGCGGCGTGGCCGGGGTCGGTCGCTAGGACGGCGGGACGGTGGGCCGCGATTCCGAGACGGGCGTGAGCTGGTACGTGACCAGCCTCGGCGCTGGTGCCGCGACGCGCGGTATGCCATTCCTGGCGTTGCTGGTGTTCGCGCGCCAACTCGGACCCAATGATTTTGCCCAGGTGTCGATGTTGGCGGTGGCCAGCGCCTGGCTCACGCTGCTAGCCAGCGGCGGCCTGGAGTTCACCGCCATGTTCGAGGAACGTCGTCGCCTCGATGGTCGAGCCCCCCGCGCACTGGTGCCGGCGTGGTTCGTCGCGATCCCGGTGTCGGTGGTGGCCGGCCTGTGCTTCATTCTGTTCGCGCTGCTGGTCGGCTTCCCTATGACGCCCTGGTTCGTGATGGTCTGCTCGGCGGTTGTCATGGGGCTGACTCAACTGCCCATCCTCGGTCGCGCTCGTATCCGACACGACAGACGGGCGATGATCACATTCGTGGTGGTGCCGTTCACCGTCTCCAACGTGCTGCGTATCAGCGCGCTGTTGATCAGCGGTGACACCAGCTCGGCCGCCGCCATCAACCCACTGTGGCTATGGGTGGCTGGTGACATCACCCAAGCCCTGTTGGTGCTGCTGCTCGCGGTCCCGACGATGCTGCGCATCGGTGTGCGGCTGCCGTCTGGTGCGATGCTGCGCGAGGGGCTCGGGAGCACTCGGAAATCCGGTCCGTGGGTAGTTAACGCCGGCCTGCAGGGAGCACTGGCCAACCTGGACAAGTTTCTGTTGTTCGGGTTGGTCTCGGCCGAGGCGTTCGGCGTCTACGCGCTGAGCTATCAACTGGCAAACATCGCCAATATCTTGGTGTCCGAATACAACAAGGCTCGCCTCGGCAGGATCGTGCGCAACCACGTCGCCGGCACGCTGGCGCCGATCCGGGCCGAGACCCTGCACTACTTGGCGGTGCTGGTGATCGGTGGGCTGTTCTCCGTGTCGGCCGCTTTTGTTCTGTTCCGGACCTCCTACCCGGACATCGTCTGGCTGACCGCAATCCTGGTCGCTTCGGTGCTGCCGATCGCTTGGTACGTGCCGCTGGAGAATCAAGTGTCGGTGATCGACGGGCGCACCACCGTGCTGGCGATCGCGTCGCTCGTCGGCGTCGTTGTTGGTGCTGCGGTGCTGCTTTCCCTGGTGGCGCTGATCGGTGTGGTGGCGGGTGTCGTCGGCACCGCCGCCGGTTATGTGTCCACCACGGCAGTCCTGTGGTGGTTCAGCACCCACGGATTCAGGGTTGGCACTGCGACGGTGCCGTCCTGATGGCGGGCAAACATCGACGCTCCGCCCAGCGACGGTTCGTGCGTACGCTGGTCGCCCTCGACGTGCTGCTGATCGCTGGCGTGATGCTGGTCGCGCTGCTGATCGATTGGGGCTTTCGACCGCTGACCGCAGCTGACATTCCACGCTTCACGATCGTGGCGGCCTTCCTGATTATCTGGCCGACGATGCTCTGGCAGCAGCAGACGCGGACGGACACGATTCTGGGTGGCGGGATTGAGGAATACCGGCGGGTGGTGGTGGCCTCCCTGTGGACGGTGTGCCTGGTGGCAACGGGGCTCTATCTGACCAACACCACCCGGGGCCGGGCATTCTTCGTGGTCGTGTCCGTGGTCGGGATGATCGCTCTGGTCCTCGGACGCATGCTGATGCGCCACGCGCTGCTGTGGCGGCTGGCCAAGGGAAGTTCGTTGCACAAGGTCTACGTGGTGGCAGACACCTCGGCGCTGGCATCGATTCGAGATGAGTTCGCGGCCTCTCGCGGACTGTTTGGGACAGTCGGTTTCTGGGACCTGACCAAGGCCGAACCCGAGCCCGAGGTGGTCGTTCGCAAAGCACTGAAGGTGAATGCCGACGCCATCGTCTACTCGCCCGGTACCCATCAGGACCCGAGTTGGCCGCGGCGCCTGGGTTGGGCGATGGAGAATACCGACCTGTCGCTGTTGGTCAGCCCGGCATTGGTCGAGATCGCCGGGCCAAGATTGTCGGTGGAGCCGGTGCAAGGACTGGTGATGGTTCGCGTTGAAATGCCGACCTTCGCGGGTCCGACCCGGTTCGTCAAGCGGCTCATCGATCTGGTCGTTTCGGGCCTGCTACTGCTTGTGTTGGGCGTACCGCTGCTGATCATCGGATTCTTGGTGCGACGCGACAGTCCGGGGCCGGCGCTGTTCAAGCAAGACCGGGCGGGCACGGACGGCGAGCGTTTCACTTGTTGGAAGTTCCGCACCATGGTGCAGGACGCGGACGCGCAACGGCAAGAGCTGCGCGCGCAGCAAGGTGATGAGGGTGCCACCTTCAAACTGGCCGATGACGCTCGCGTCACCTCGATCGGCAAGTTTCTGCGACGGTTCTCGATCGATGAGCTTCCGCAACTCGTCAACGTCTTCCGGGGGGATATGGGTTTGGTGGGGCCTCGTCCGCACCCTTTCGACGATGTTGAACGGTACGACGACCTGGCGACTCGGCGGCTGCTGGTCAAGCCAGGTATGACCGGGCTCTGGCAGGTGTCCGGACGTTCGGATCTGGATTGGGATAAGTCGGTGATGCTGGATCTGTACTACGTGGAGAACTGGTCGCTCGCCCTTGACCTGATCATCCTTGGGCGCACTGTGGGAGCGGTGCTGAAAGGTTCCGGTTCCTACTGAGCGTTCTGTGCTCGTCCGGCGGCCCCGGATGACTGTGTCGCCGGTCGCGGAACCGCCATCAGCGTCGCGGATGCGACAACGAGGCCGAGCATCAGGGCAATCGGGATGAAGACCTCCCGAAGTCCCGTGGACGCGCCAGGTGGCAACGGGATGAGGGTCTCCTGGGTGGCTGTCAGCACGAAGACGGCGACCAGCCCAGCCGCGACGCGGGTGTCGAACGCCCGCGCTCGCCAGGCGATGACGGCGAGGACGACCGTGAAGGCGACCAGGCAGGTGGCTCCGAGCAATCCGGTGCGACCCATCACGTCCAACAGTTGATTGTGTGCCCCGAACAGATCCGGGAAGGTCGGTTTGTTGGACCAGTAGCCGCCCCTGGCCATGAAGCCGGAACCATAGCCGAACAGCGGATTGGCGCGGAAATCGTCCAGCGCATACCGCCACATCTCGACCCGACCGGTGAACGTGGTGATCCCGCCGAAGCCGACGGCCAGCGGCGCCAGGGTGATCACCGCCAGGAATCCGGCCCACACACAGGCCCAGACCCGGCCTGTCAGCCGAGACAGTGGCAGGCACACCACGATCATGCCGATCACGGCTGCCACCAGTGCGGTCTTGCTTTGGGTCCAGAGCAGTGCCACCGCCGTCGCTGCCGGACCGATGACCAGTAGGCCGACCTTGACCGCGGTCGTCAGGGCGGCTGACCGATGGGTGGCACCACGGATCAGCGCCCACTGTGCTGGCAGGGCGACGGCGCAGAAGAATCCGAGGGTGTTTTGATGGCCGGTGATCCCGGACAGCACCGGGATGTGCAGGTATTCGCTGTAGCGAGGACCGTAGTGGTTGCGGAACGCCAGATTCCCACCGAACAGCAGGTTCTTGCAGGCCAACGCCAGGCTCAACCACACCACAGCCACCATCACCGCGAATGCGACCGTCCGGATGGTCTGTGCCTTGGCGGCGCCCGCGCAGAGCACCGCACCGGTCAGCGCCAGGGTGATCGCCACGGCCTTCGGGAGCAACGGTTCGCCATGGACGAGCGCTGACACCGCGGGCGCTGCTGTCACCCCGAAAGTGGTGACGGCCACCGCGTAGTGCCAGCGGTTGAGGGTCCCGCCAATGGCGGCGACAAGTCCAGCGACTAGCACCGCAACGGCCAGCGCCACGGTGATGCGGGTGCCGAGCAAGTCCCGGTTGTTGCGCAGCGCGTAGCCGAGCTGGTTGGCCAGACCGATGCCGATGGCGAGGCAGAAACCCACCAGCCCGACGATCGGTGCACTGTTCTTCAGTACTCCGCCGGTGCGCTCGAAGGACACGCTGGACTCTAACACCGCCGATCACCCGGTGACCTGATTGTCGTTGACTGCGGAGTTGTGGAGCGGTTTTCATGATCGAAATGGGCCACAACTCCGCAGTCAACGACAGGGTTGGGCAGGCGGATGCAGGATGGGTTCTAGTGGCGGGCGGGGGAGCCGCGGTTCAGG
>JBAXOQ010000213.1:0-7929 GCA_037133175.1 Actinomycetes bacterium | reverse complement strand
CAGCACGACGCTGCGGACCTGAGCCCGCCGGCCGTCTCCCAGCAGCGCCGCAGACTCGTTGTTCTCGTGAAACTCTAAAGACGGGTACACATGCCAGAATCCGAACAGAACCGAACTGACACCGACCCCCCACCACTGCCCCCACTCCGCCCAGACCACCGCGAGCAGCACCGCCCGGAACGCCACCTCCTCCAGCAACGCAGTGCCCAGCGGAATCCGGATCATCGACTCGTAGCACAGATTGATCAGGCTCTGCTCCGCCGCCCGCTTGTCCCCGAAGCCCTTTCTGGTCGCCGGGATGCTGGCGGCGATCGCGTAGAAGGCCAACACTGCCAGGGCGACCCAGGCTGACCAGATCAGCCCTTGAACCCAGGTCGAGTGACCAAGACCCAGGTCCGTCCACGACAGCCCATCCAACCTCGCAATCAAGATCAAGACTGCGGTCGCAACGAAACAGATCAGCAGGTAGGACTTGTCGACCAGACGGTTGTTGACGACGTTGGCGACGTACAAGACACCGATCACCGCGACGATCAGCAGGAAGTGGGACATAGCGTGACAGAACCACTCAGCTCTTGTCTGACGAGAACCGCACCCCGGCCGCTGGGATCGAGACGTCGGGAAAGACTCGGGCTCCATTGAGTAACTCATTGTCTGAGCCGATGGCAGCCCGGTCGCCGACCACGACACCCCGCAGCACGGTGCGGGGACCGATCACCGCAGAACGTCCGATCACACTGTCCTGCACCACAACATCCTCACCGAGAATGCAGCCGTCGAACAGCACGCTACCGGTCACCTGTGCGCGCGCCCCTACCCGAGCGTCGCGGCCGACTGTCGTGCCCTCCCCAACCGCAGCATCAGCAGCAATCACGGCGCCCGGCAGGACCAGCGACGAGACACCGCCGATTGGGATCTCCGGCGAAGGCGCCACACCGGTGACCAGGTCACGCGAACCCTGCACGAAGGCCAACGGCGTACCCAAGTCGAGCCAGTAGCCTTCGTCCACAACACCGATGACCTTCGCCCCCCGAGCCAGCAGCCCAGGGAAGGTCTCGCGCTCGACAGATACCACGCGTCCCGGCGGGATCTCGTCGATGACCGACCGGCGGAACACATAGCACCCCGCATTGATCTGATCGGTGACGATCTCTTCCGGTGTCTGCGGCTTCTCCAGGAACGCCACCACCTGACCGTTCGCGTCAGTGGGAACCAGTCCGAACGGGCGAGGGTCCGCCACCCGGGTCAGGTAGATAGCCACGTCAGCGTCGGCGTCGCGCCAGGCCTGCACCAGCGCCACCAGATCCACTCCGGTCAGCACGTCGCCGTTGAAGATGATCACTGGTTCGTCGGGGTCTGACTCCAGCGCCACCGCGACGTTCCGAATGGCTCCGCCAGTGCCCAGCGGCTCGTCCTCGACGACGTAGCGCAGGTCCACTCCGAACTCGCTGCCGTCACCGAAGTAGTCCGAGAACACTTCGGCTTGGTAGGAAGTGCCGAGCACGATTCGGCCGACTCCGGCTTCCCTCGCTCTGGCGATCTGGTGTTGGGTCACGGGCACACCGGCGACCGGCAGCATGGGCTTGGGGTAGGTCTGGGTCAACGGGCGGAGTCGAGTTCCTTTTCCACCGACCAGCATCACGGCTTCCAGCACGCTGCACACAATGCCATGCCTGATGGCTGCCGCGCCTGCCCACCACCGCAACCGGTGCGTAACGTGGGTCGCGTGATGCCTCTCGCTGCGCCATTCGTGACCTTCTACGACGTCTCAACCTCAGAAAGGGTCGAGCTGTCCGGCACGACATTCGAGAACTGGGTCGCCAAGACGGCGAACTTCTTGCGTGACGAGTTCGACCTCGAACCGGGCAGCCGCGTCGGGGTGCGCCTGCCAGTGCATTGGCAGACTTCGGTCTGGATCGGGGCCATTTGGCGAGTCGGCGCGACGCTGGTAGCGCAGTCGAACTCGGGCGATTCCGACAACCGCGACACCCTGGATCTGGCCGTCATCGGTCCTGCCGGTGTTGGGGCGGCAACTGACTACCCCGACCCCGACACCGACACCGTCGCCTGCTCGCTGCGCCCGCTGAATGCGCCGTTCGCCGACCCACTGCCTGCTGCGATGATCGACTATTCTGCCGAGGTACTGGCTCATGGCGACCACTTCGGGCCCGCCGAAAAGATGCTGCCCGGGCAGCCTGCGCTGGTGATGGGCGACCGTTCCTGGACCTCTGCTGAGGTGTCAGCCGATGCCGCCGAACTGCGCGACCGCTGGGGATTGGCACACGGTGGGCGACTGCTGCTGCCCGACCGCGGCACACCGGACCTGTCGTTGCCGGTATGGCTGTCGTTACTGGCGGTGCCGCTGGCTGCCCAGGGATCGTTGGTCATCGTCCGCCACCCTGATCCGGGCACCCTGGACGCGATCGCCGAGCAGGAACGCACCAGCGCCAGGCTCCCGGCAACCTGTTGGCGGGAGTGAGAGCGCGAGCCGGATCACTCAAAAGGGAACTCCGACCACCGGCTCGGCGTCACAACAGGCAAGTGGGGACTTCCGACGTCCGATGGCTGCTGCCCTCGGACCTGCCGACAGATGGCACATCAACAGCATCCGGGGTAACAACGTGAAACCAAGCTCACAGCGCCGCTGGCCGCGAGTGGTAGCCGGCATGGCGTCAGGAACGATCCTGGCGCTTGCGCTGGCGGCCGGGCTCGGCGGGCACTACACCACGAGCCTGCTGCGCAACGTCAAGGCGAGCACGGACGGCAATTTCACCGGTATCGGTTCGCCGGAACCAGGCGCACCAATCAACATCCTGGTGATGGGATCAGACACGCGCTCGGGCAAGAACTCAAAAGGTCACGGCGACCCCAACATCATCTCTGGCGCCCGCAGCGACACCACGATCCTGCTGCACGTCTCGGGTGACCGCACTCGGGTGACAGCGGTCAGCATCCCCCGCGACTCCCAGGTCCAGATCGCGAGCTGCAAGACCCCCTCCGGCGGGACGTCAGGCAACTATGTCGGCAACTTCAACGAAGCCTTCGAGCTCGGCGGCCCGGGCTGTACCGCGAAGACCGTGCAGGAGCTGACCGGAATCCCGATCAACCACTACGTGGTCGCTGATTTCGTTGGCTTCAAGAACGTCGTGCAGGCGCTAGGCGGGGTCGAGGTCTGTCTGACCAAACCGGTCAACGATTCCTACAGCCACCTGAACCTGCCCGCCGGCAAATCCACCGTCACCGGCGAACAGGCGCTGGCATTCGTTCGTGCCAGGCACAACCTTGGCGATGGCAGCGACATCTCTCGCATCGGCCGCCAGCAGGAGTTCATCTCGTCCGCCATCCGCAAGGCCACGTCGGCGGGAGTGCTGACCAACCCCACGCAGCTGTACGACGTGCTCGCGGCAGTGACCGGCTCACTGACGACCGACCCGGGCCTGGCCTCTGCCGACGCCCTGATGAACCTGGCGGTCAACGTGTCGGATGTCTCCCCGGGCAAAATCACTTTCGTCACCGTGCCGTGGGTGGCCAACCCCGACGGTGCCACCGTCTCCTGGGATCCTGCACAAGCACCCCAACTCTGGGACGCCATCAAGAACGACAGGCAATGGCCGCCAGCGACGAGCGCCAAGCCTTCCGCAGGAACGGGGACTTCCGGGACCACCACCGACTCGACGGCAAAACCACGCACCGCTGCCGAGTCGGTCTGCTCCAACTGACGTCCCGGAACGCGGCCGTCAGAACGGTAACCCGTAACGTCACCTCCGTATGATCGTTGCGGTACCAGATGGCCATCCGGCGGGAGGTAGGAACGATCGTCACAACAGACACCCCTTCCATCTTCTTGTCGCCGCCTGACATCACGCAGGCGGAGGTCGATGCGGTGACCGCCGCAATGCGATCGGGGTGGGTCGCGCCCGCCGGTCCGCACATCGCCGAATTCGAAGCCGCGATCACGGAGTTCACTGGGATTCCCTACGCGGTGGCGCTGTCGTCCGGGACTGCTGCGATCCACCTAGGACTGCGCGGGGTCGGCGTCACCGCGGGTGACGAGGTGGTGATCCCGAGCATGACGTTCGCGGCGACCGCGTTCGCTGCCGTCCATGCCGGGGCGACCCCGGTGTTCGTGGACGTTCAGGAATCGTCCTGGTGCCTGGATCCGGCCCTGCTGGCGCAGCTGCTGGACCGCAAATCTCGCTCCGGGCGGCTGCCGGCCGCGATCGTCACTGTCGACATTTTCGGCCGCCCCTGCGACTACGACTCAATCATGGAAATCGCCGACTCCTACTCGATCCCCGTCATCGACGACGCGGCCGAGGCGCTGGGGACGACGCACGCCGGTGGGCACGTGGGCGGCTTCGGGCGGGCCGGCGTCTTCTCGTTCAACGGCAACAAGATCATGACGACATCCGGCGGCGGCATGCTCGTCACACACGACGAGCAACTGGCGGCCCGGATCCTGCACTGGTCTACTCAGGCGCGCGAGCCGCAGCCGTGGTACGAGCACAACGAGATCGGGCACAACTACCGGCTGTCGAACATCTCAGCCGCGCTCGGTTGTGCCCAAGTGGCCCGCCTACCGGCGATGATCGAGCGGCGACAACGCATTTTCGCGCTGTACTCGCAGGCGGTGGCGGACATCGAGGGTGTTGAGGCAGTCGCCGACCCGCCCTGGGGTACCTCGAACCACTGGCTGACGACGATCAGGTTCGACCTCGACCGCTACCCGAACGCCCCAACCCGGGCGCGCGAACTGTTGGCACGTCACCTCATCGAGGCGCGACCGGTTTGGAAGCCGCTGGACAGGCAACCCGTCTTCGCCGACGCCGAGACCCTGCGCAGTGGCGTCTCCGACCGGCTCTTCGCCACCGGCCTGTGCCTGCCGTCGGGTTCGAAGATGACGGACGACGATGTCGCCCGGGTCATGGACCTGGTTCGCACTGCGATCGGCTCGCCGTGGTAGCCGCTGGCACTACTCGGTGGCGCCTGTTGGCCAGCGACATCTCCAGCCTGTTGATCGCCTCCGTAGGAGCCGCCTTCATTCGATTCGGCTGGGCGCCCGGCCCGAAAGTCGTCTCCTACCTGGCGATAGGTGTGCTGGCTTCGGTCCTGTTCGTAGTGTTCGGGCTGATCTTCGGCATCTATCGCGGGCGCTACCGGGCCTGCAGCTTCGACGAACTCCGGCATTTGGGCTACTCAACGATCCTGACGGCCGCCATCTTGAGCGCTGGCACACTGCTGGTGTCTGAGGGAGTCGTCCCGCTGTCCTCGCCGAGCGTGACCTGCCTGCTCGGCCTGTGCGTGATGGTGTCCACCCGGGTGCTGGTGCGCAGCTACCGGGAACGGCAGGGATACCCGTTCGCCGCCGAGCCGGTGATCATGTTTGGGTGCGGCGAGGCAGGCGGTCAGCTCGTGCGCGCGATGAGCCGCGACTCCAACTCGCCCTACCGTGCGGTGGCGTTTCTGGACGACGCACCGAACAAGCGGAACCTGCGGCTAGAGGGTGTACCCGTGCGGGGCACCCGGGAAGCACTGGGCGAGGTCGCTCGGGCGCTCGATTCGCGGATCCTGATCGTGTCGATCGCCACCGCCGATTCGGACCTGCTGAACGATCTGGCGAGGCGTTGCGAGGAAGCCGACGTTCGGATGCTGGTCGTGCCTCCTGTTTCGCAACTGGTCCACCAGCGGGTGCAACTGCGTGATATCCGTGACGTGGACACCGCCGATCTGCTTGGGCGAGTCCCCGTCCAGATCGACAACAGCGCAATCCTGGGTTTGATCAAAGACCAGCGAGTGTTGATCACCGGGGCCGGCGGGTCAATAGGCTCGGAGATCTGTCGCCAGGTGGCCCGGTTTGCGCCGGCGCAGCTGATGATGCTCGATCGCGACGAATCGGCATTGCACGCAGTGAAACTGAGCATCTTCGGTCAGGCGTTGCTTGCCGACGATGACCTGATCCTCGCCGACGTCCGCGACAGGGACCGGATGATGGAGGTGTTCGAGCTGCGACGCCCGTCAGTGGTCTTCCACGCTGCGGCCCTCAAACACCTGTCGTTGCTGGAGAATGCGCCGGCCGAGGCCATCAAGACGAACGTGCTGGGAACCGCCAACGTGGTGGACGCTGCCATCGCATCCGGGTGCTCGCTGTTCGTCAACATCTCCACAGACAAAGCCGCGAACCCGATCAGCGTGCTGGGTTACTCGAAGCGGATCACCGAACGCATCACTGCTGCCGCCGCGAAGGACGCCACCGGACAGTACGTCAGCGTCCGATTCGGCAACGTCCTCGGCAGCCGCGGGTCGGTACTGATCACGTTCGCAGAACAGATCCGCCGGGGTGGACCGGTGACGATCACCGATCCGGACGTCACCCGGTTCTTCATGACTATCCCGGAAGCTGTGCTGCTCGTGTTGCAGGCAGCCGTCTGCGGGCACAGCGGTCAAGTACTGATTCTGGACATGGGTAAGCCGATTCGGATCGAGGCGGTCGCCCAACAGCTCATCCGCAGCGCCGGCGGCGGCATTGCCATCACCTACACGGGCCTGAATCCGGGAGAGAAACTGCACGAGGACCTGCTCGGCGAAGGCGAACAGCAAGACCGACCCAGCCACCCGAAGATCATCCAGGTCGAATGCGAACCGCTCACAGCGCAGGAGATCCGATTCGATCTCTCGGCGGATCCCGACGAACTGCATGAGCAATTGCGGCGGACCGCCGGCCGCTGGTGAACGCCTGCCGGAATCATCGCCGGACCGGTGACTTCATCGCCCTGGGCACCGCCGCGTTGGTGGTGGGAGTGCAACCGCCCTGTGCCGCAGCAGCGGCCAACCGCGGGCCACTGGTGAACAACACCACAGTCGCCCGGTGATCCTGCAGGTAACGACACATGACGGGCGACGATCCGGGCATCGCACCCATCAGGGCTTCGGTCGGCATCTGCGCCTGCGGCCACACCGATATCACCCGATTGGTCTGCGCCGTCGCTGAGTGGTTGCCGAATTGCCACGCGATGGCGGTTCCTCCGCTGTTGAGCACGGTGAGCAACTCGGGCCGGACCGCGACGTCCCACCAGCGAGGCGGCTGCGGAGAAACGACGCGATGCACGGCACTGAGGCTGGATCGGACTGAGGCGGGCTTGAGCGCTGCCGCGAGGGCGGCCACACCGACCACAACAACGACAAGGGTGACCGCGGTGGCCAGCAGCGTGTGCCGACCGCGCACATCTGCGGCAGCCAGCAACATCCCGACACCAAGTCCGATTAGGGCCACCAGAGCCGGCAAGCTCAAGGCCATCGCGAACCACTCCATTTTGCGCGGGTAATACAGCATGTTCGCCCACGATGAACCGGTAGCGATGATCATCGCTGCGCAGGTGGCAAGACAGGCCAGCACCTGCAGAACCCAATCGGGCGCCCACGGCGGCAGCGCGCGGTTGCTTGCGACTGCCAGCGCAATGATGACCGCCATGGCTGTCAGGCAAGCCGCCAGCAACCACGGTGACACGGTGTCGATCGGAGCAGCCTCGGAGATCTGGTCGGTTCCGCCCTGAGCTGCCAACACCCACACGGGCACAAACGCGGTCAGGGCGCAGGCCACCACCGAGGCCACCGCCGCTACCCACACGCCGATGCTGTGGGCCTTCAGGCCCGCCCGCAGGGTCCGCCACAACCACCACACGCACATCAACGCCGGAGCCACCGCGATCAGCAGCCAGGTGTTGGCCAGCGCCGCGACGATCACCGATGAACCGACCAGCGCCACGATGGGCGACTTGTCGGCAGCGCGCTCCGCGAGTCCGGGCGGCGCCGGGAGGCCCAGCGGCACTACCGCCAGCAGCATCCATACCCCCGCCATCGTGGTGGCGAAGCCATGAGTGATCGTGAATCCGAACACCGCATCGCTGAACCCCGCCGCCAGCAAAATGATCA
>JBAXOQ010000212.1:0-7965 GCA_037133175.1 Actinomycetes bacterium | reverse complement strand
GTTGTGGACCGAGTGGAACGACAAGTACCGGGACAGCATGCGCGACTTCTGGCGCGGCGAGACCGGCCTGGGTGAACTGGGCTGGCGACTGTCGGGCTCGGCCGACCTGTATTCAGACGACAACCGCCGCCCGAGCTCGTCGGTCAACTTCGTGACGGCCCACGATGGTTTCACTTTGCGCGATTTGGTCAGCTACAACTCCAAGCACAACGAAGCCAACCAAGAGGACAACCGGGACGGCAACGATTCCAACCGATCCTGGAACAGCGGAGTGGAAGGCGACACAGACGACCCCGCCATCAACGCCCTGCGCCGACGACGAATCCGCGATCTGTTGACGACCCTGCTGTTGGCCAGCGGGACGCCGATGCTGGTCGCCGGGGACGAAATGGGCCGCACCCAGCACGGCAACAACAACGCCTACTGCCAGGACAGCCCCATCGCCTGGATCGATTGGAACCTGGCACCCTGGCAAGAGGACCTGCTCGGCTTCACCCGCAAGTTGATGGAGTTGCGGCTCGATCACCCGGTGTTCCGCCAGCACTACTTCTTCGAGGGCGAACCGACCCACGAAGGTGGCGCTGAAGATCTGGCCTGGTTTGGGACCGATGGCCTGCTGCTGGCCGCCGATCGTTGGAACGACGGCAACATCAAGGCCGTGGGCATGTTCCTGTCAGGCAACCTACGATCGCGCACCAGAGACGGCAAGCCGCAACACGACTCGTCGTTCCTGCTGCTGATCAATGGCGCCCACAACAGCGTGAGCTTCGCCCTTCCCGGATCGCCCTACGGCCAATCGTTCGAACAGATCCTGAACACCGAAGACGAGGTTGCCACAGCAGCAACTGCCTTCGCCCCCGGCCAGCAGGTATTGGTCCCTGCCTTCGGCGCCATCCTGTTCGAAGTCGAAGTCACCGCCCGCTAGTGCAGGTCCTGGGGTGAGACTGGCTGGGCCTGGATTCCCATCTCGGCGTCGCTGGCCAGTCCGATGTGGAACGGCACAGCGCGAACCGTGTAGCCGAAGGGGCCGGTGCGATCCAGCGACACCTCACCGACGAACTTCCAGCGACCGTCACCGTCCTGCTCTGCCGGAGTCAGGCGCACCTTGTCCGTCTTGACCAGCCGGTCGTCGATATCAACCCGACCAAAGATGAGTTGGACGGCGACATCGTCGGGTTCAAGATCGCCAAGGGTCACCATCGAGTGAACCGCGACCCGCGATCCGAGTTGCGGGTCGTCGCCCACATCTGCCGCCTCGACGTGCTCAACGGCAACCCGCCACCAGCCAGCCCGAACCCGGTGCTTCCAGCGCGCCAAGTCCTTTGCCAACGCGAAGTCATCGGCCGCCGCGGCCCGCGACGATATGGCTGCCGGCTCATACAGTTGTGTCACGTAGTCCCGAACCATCCGACTGGCCAGCACCTTCGGACCGAGCGAATCCAACGTGTGCCGGACCATCTCGATCCAGCGATTCGGCAGCCCACCTGGACCCTTCTCGTAGAACCGGGCGGTGACGTTCTCTTCGATGAGGTCGTAGAGGGCGGCCGCCTCGAGGTCGTCGCGGCGCTCCGGATCGGTGATCCCATCAGCGGTCGGGATGGCCCACCCGTTGTTGCCGTCAAACCATTCGTCCCACCACCCGTCGCGAATCGACAGGTTCAATGCGCCGTTCAGCGCCGCCTTCATGCCCGACGTCCCGCAGGCCTCCAGCGGCCGCAGGGGGTTGTTCAGCCACACGTCGCAACCCGGATACAGGAAGAGCGCCATGCCAATGTCGTAGTCGGGCAGGAACATGATGCGATTGCGAACGCCCAGATCATCGGCGAACTCAACGAACTCCTGGATCAGTCGCTTGCCGCCCTCGTCATCAGGATGCGCCTTGCCCGCGACCACGATCTGCACCGGACGCTTCTTGTCAGTCAGCAGGGCGGTCAGCCGTTCGGGATCTCGCAGCATCAACGTCAGCCGCTTGTAGGAGGGCACCCGCCGGGCGAATCCGATGGTCAGCACGTCCGGATCGAGCACCTTCTCGACCCAGCTCAGCTCGACATCGTTCGTGCCTCGCTCCCGGGACGACTCCCGCATCCGGCGCCGGGCCTCCTTGACCAGTGCCTCGCGCATGGTCCGCTTGCGGGCCCACAACTCGGCGTCGGTGATCTGGTGAACGTCATCCCAGCCTGGCTCGTCGTTGACCAGGTCGCTGCCGATGGCCTGACACACCAGATCCTCGGCCTCGGCCGCGACCCACGTCGGCGCGTGCACTCCGTTGGTGATCGAAGTGATGGGCACGTCGTCGACGTCGAACCCCGGCCACAGCCCGCCGAACATCTCGCGGCTGACCGCACCGTGCAATTTGCTCACACCATTGGCGCGTTGCCCAAGGCGCAGGCCCATGACGGCCATGTTGAACACGTAGGGATCACCGCCGTCGAATGTCTCAGCGCCCAGGGCGAGCACCTCGTCGACTGGAATCGCGGTGATGGACGGTCCGGCGGCCATCTCGGCGCGCACCAGATCCCGCGGGAAACGGTCAATCCCAGCCGGAACCGGGGTGTGGGTGGTGAACACGGTCCCGGCCCGCACTGCTTCCAACGCCTCGGCGAACGTCAGGCCCTTACCCTCAATGAGTTCCCGGATCCGTTCCACTCCCAGGAACCCGGCGTGACCTTCGTTACAGTGGAACACCTCTGGAGCAGCATGACCCGTGAGCCGGCAGAACGCCCGAATAGCGCGTACCCCACCAATGCCGAGCAGCAACTCCTGGCGCAGTCGGTGATCGGTGCCACCGCCGTACAGTCTGTCGGTGACGTCGCGCATGGCCGGTGTGTTCTCTTCGACCTGGGTGTCGAGCAGCAACAGCGGAACCCGCCCGACCTGGGCCTTGCGCACCCGCGCAACCAGCGGCCCCTCGGACAGCATCAACTCGACCCGAACCGGAGTCCCATCGTCCTCGCGCAGCACCACCAGCGGCAAGCCGTCGGGGTCGAGCACCGGATAGGTCTCCTGCTGCCAGCCCTCAGAGGACAGCGACTGCCGGAAGTATCCGGCCCGATAGAACAATCCCACGCCGATGATCGGCACCCCGATGTCCGAAGCAGCCTTCAAATGGTCGCCGGCCAAGATCCCAAGTCCGCCGGAGTACTGCGGCAGCGCCTGGGTAATCCCGAACTCGGATGAGAAGTAGGCAATCGACGCCGGACGATCAGCAGTGAGCCGCTGATACCAGCGGTCGCCGGTCATGTACTCGTCGAGTTCCCGGCCGGCCGCCTGAACCTTCGCCACGAAGTCCGGGTCAGCCGCCAACTCGGTCAGCCGCTCGCTGGACACCTCACCGAGCAGCTTGACCGGGTCCCGGTGAACCAGCTGCCAGATCTCCGGATCGATCAGCGCAAACAGATCCCGGGTCGGTGGATGCCACGACCAATGCAGGTTGGTGGCCAGATCGCCCAGAGCAGCAATCGGTTGCGGAAGGACGATGCGGACCGTAAATCGGCGGATTGCTTTCACAGGAAGGTAACCTAGCGGCATGACACAGGTATGTCATCGCTACTAGCGTTACCGTGTGTCTCCGCAACGACCCCCTCGAGCCAGCAGCCGACCGCGCACCCGGACCAAGGCTGCCCCCAAGCAGACCCCCCTCAAGATCGAAGCGGACCCGGACCCGATGCACTGCCCCGGAGCCCCGTGGCCGCAGGCCCAGACCGCATGGCGGGCGATTCCCAGCGAGAGTCTGCCGGTCCCGGATGTGCTCGAGGGCAGGTTCCCCATCCTCGATGTCGAGCCCGCAGTCGAGTCCGGTCGGCGCCCCGCGAAGGCGGCCGTAGGCGAAGCGATCACCATTGGGGCCACTGCATTCCGGGAAGGCCATGACCTGATTGGCCTAAACGTGGTGCTCCGCGATCCGTCGGGCAACCCTGGGCCTTGGACCCCCATGCACCCGGTCGGAGAGGGCATGGATCGATGGGAGGGAGTCGTCCGACCCCACCACGAAGGGGACTGGACATTCACTGTCGAAGCCTGGGCCGACCCGATGGCCACCTGGAAGCACCGCGCCCAAATCAAGATCCCGGTCGGAGTCGATGCCGAGCTTGAGCTCATCGAGGGTGCGCTCGAACTACAGCGCGCAGCGGCCAGCTTGGCCTCCCCCGATGACCGGCAGTGCCTGCTGGAAGCCGCGAGGGCGCTGCGCGACACGACCTCCGAGCCCGCTGTCAGACTCGCTGCGGCGTTCACCGACGAGGTCAGCACTATGCTGGCCGAGCACCCGTTGCGCGATCTGGTGACCGGCTGCGGGCCATGGCCGCTGCGCGTCGAGCGACGCCGTGCCCTAGTCGGCGCCTGGTACGAGCTCTTCCCCCGGTCTGAGGGTGCCAAGGACGGCAACAAGCCGGTGTCCGGAAACTTTGCCAAGGCGTCCAAACGCCTGTCCGCGATTGCCAAGATGGGCTTCGACGTCGTCTATGTGCCGCCGATCCACCCCATCGGCAAGATCAACCGCAAAGGCCGGAACAACTCGGTCACCTGCGAGCCGACCGACCCCGGCTCGCCCTGGGCAGTCGGCTCGGCCGAGGGCGGCCATGACACCGTCGACCCGGGTCTGGGAACACTGCAGGACTTCGACGACTTTCTGGCGGCGGCCAAGAGGAAGAAACTCGAAGTTGCCATCGACCTTGCATTGCAGGTCGCCCCGGATCACCCCTGGGCGACCGCGGGCAAGCCGTGGTTCGTAGTGCGAGCGGACGGCACCATCGCCTACGCCGAGAACCCGCCGAAGAAGTACCAGGACATCTACCCCATGTGGTTCGACGGCGACCCCGACGGAATCTACGACGAGGTACTTCGGATCATCTACTTCTGGGCCGACCGCGGCGTGCGAATCTTCCGGGTAGACAACCCCCACACCAAACCAGTGCGGTTCTGGGATCGGGTGCTCAATGAGATCTACCGGACCGACCCGGACATCCTCTTCTTGGCCGAAGCCTTCACCGGACCGCCGATGACCCGAGCTCTCGCCGAGATCGGCTTCCACCAGAACTACTCGTACTTCATCTGGCGGACCGAGAAGTGGGAGATCGAGCAGTACTTCCGCGACTTGACCGGGCCAATGGCCGCCTATATGCGGCCCAATCTGTTCGTGAACACCCCGGACATCCTGCATGCCTTCCTGCAGTACGGCGGGCCCGGAGCCTTCGCCATCCGGGCGACCCTGGCCGCCACCTTGGCACCGACGTGGGGCGTGTACTCGGGCTTCGAATTGTTTGAGCATGTTGCTATCCGACCCGGAAGCGAGGAGTATCTGGACTCCGAGAAGTACCAGTACAAGCCGCGCAACTGGAGCGCGATCGAGAGGTACGGCCGCACCCTGACGCCCTACATCACCACGCTCAACACGCTGCGACGCGACCACCCCGCGCTGCAAACCCTGCGAGGCTTGGTGTTCCACAACGCCGACAACGAGAAGATCATTGCGTATTCCCGACAGGACAAAGGCGACACCGTCATCGTGATCTGCACCCTGGATCCCTATGGCGCGCAAGAGACGACAGTGCATCTGAACATGGCCGCACTCGGGCTGGACTGGCAAGAGGAATTCACCGCGTACGACCACATCACGAACAACTCATGGGTCTGGGGACCACACAACTTCGTGCGACTCGATCCCAATCAGAACTGCGCGCACATCATCAGCGTGCGCCGAGGAACGGTGTAGACATGACCAAGCCCAAGCCAGCCAAGCCCACTCCGGCTGCCAAGCGCACTCCGGCCGCCAAGCGCCCTCCGGCCGCCAAGCGCCCTCCGGCGGCCAAGCGCACTCCCACTTCCAAGCCCGCTCCCGCCCCCATCGAGCCGGCTCCTGTCGACAACGCCGTGCTGGACGCCCTCGTCGACGGCTACCACGCGCAGCCGCACCAGGTGCTCGGCCCGCATGTCGACGGCGACGTCGTGACAATCCGGGTGCTGCGTCCCAACGCCCGGGTGGTGGAACTGGTCATCGGTGACAAGCGGATCAATATGACGCACCTCCACCGCGGGGTGTGGGTCGCCGCGGTGGCCGGGCCAGATGTTCCCGACTACCGACTGGCGGTCACCTACGAGGGCGACCCGATCCCGGCCGACGACCCGTATCGGTTCCTGCCCACGCTCGGCGAGATGGATCAGTACCTGATCTCGGAGGGACGCCACGAGAACCTGTGGCACGTGATGGGCGCCCACGCGCATATCTACGACTCGGCGAACGGACCGATTCACGGCGTCTCGTTCGCAGTGTGGGCCCCCAACGCCAAGGGGGTTCGAGTGGTCGGTGATTTCAACTACTGGGACGGCACCTCCACGCCTATGCGGTCACTCGGATCGACGGGTATCTGGGAGATCTTCATCCCGGAGATCGGCCACGGCTCCCGCTACAAATTCGATGTGCTCGGTCACGACGGAATCCGGCGGCAGAAGGCCGATCCGTTCGCCGTCGCCACCGAGGTGCCGCCCGCTACCGCCTCGGTCGTCTTCACCTCGGGGTACCAGTGGGGTGACGCGGACTGGCTCGACAAGCGATCGAACACCGATCCGATCAAGAGTCCGATGAGCATCTACGAGGTCCATCTGCTGTCCTGGAAGCCTGGGTTGTCCTACGTCGACCTGGCCACCGAGTTGGTGAACTACGTGACCGACAATGGCTTCACCCACGTCGAGTTCATGCCGGTCATGGAGCACCCCTTCGGCGGCTCGTGGGGATATCAGGTCACCTCGTACTACGCCCCCACCGCCCGCCTGGGCAACCCGGACGATCTGCGGTACCTGATCGACAAGCTGCACCAGGCCGGTATCGGCGTGATTGTCGACTGGGTGCCCGCGCACTTCCCGAAGGACGAGTTCGCGCTGGCCCGCTTCGACGGCACCCCGCTGTATGAGAACCCAGATCCGACCCGCGGCGAACAGCCCGACTGGGGCACCTTCGTCTTCAACTTCGGCCGCCGCGAGGTGCGCAACTTCCTGGTCGCCAATGCCCTGTTCTGGTGCGAGGAGTTCCACTTCGATGGGCTGCGTGTGGACGCGGTCGCCTCGATGCTGTACCTGGACTACTCCCGCGAAGAGGGCGAGTGGACCCCCAACGTCTTCGGTGGCCGCGAGAACTTGGAGGCGGTGGCCTTCATCCAGGAGATGAACGCCACGGTGTACAAGCGCGTCCCGGGAATCGTCACCATCGCCGAGGAGTCCACCTCGTGGCCCGGAGTGACGCGTCCGACGTATCTGGGCGGTCTGGGCTTCGGCATGAAGTGGAACATGGGCTGGATGAACGACACGCTGAGCTACCTGGCGCTGCAGCCCATCTACCGGCAGTACCACCAAAGCGATATGACCTTCGCGATGATGTACGCCTGGAGTGAGAACTTCATCCTGCCGGTCAGCCACGACGAGGTCGTGCACGGGAAGGGCTCGCTGGTGCGCAAGGTCCCCGGCGACCGGTGGCAGCAACTTGCGACCGTCCGCGCCTATTTGGCCTTCATGTGGGCGCACCCGGGTAAGCAACTGCTGTTCATGGGCTCGGAGTTCGGCCAGGACGCCGAATGGTCCGAGGAGCGGGGACTGGACTGGTGGCTGCTCGACCACGCCGAGCACCGCGGTGTGCAGTCCATGCTCGCCGACGCCAACCGGGTGTACAAGGACAATCCGGCCCTGTGGGAGCGTGACGCTGATCCGGGCGGCTTCGAGTGGATCGACGCCAACGACGCCTCCAACAACACGTTTTCGTGGCTGCGTTGGGACTCGGTCGGGAATGTCATAGCGGCAGTGTCCAACTTCGCGGCCATCCCCCATCACGGCTACCGGCTCGGCCTGCCGTTCGCCGGCGAGTGGGAGGAAATCCTGAACACGGACGCGAACACCTACGGCGGTTCCGGTGTCGGCAACATGGGCACCGTGCACGCCACCGACCAACCGTGGCACGGTCGTCCGGCATCGGCCGAGATG
>JBAXOQ010000211.1:0-7972 GCA_037133175.1 Actinomycetes bacterium | reverse complement strand
TCCAACGTTTGAGGACGTCGACGGCTTCGGTGAGGGTCTTGACCTTGGCGACGTTCAGACTCGGGTCGGCGAACTCGGTGACGTCGCGACAGTTCTTCTCAGGCACCAGGAACAGTGCCGCGCCGCTCTCGCGGGCGGCGGCCAGTTTCTGCTGCATCCCGCCGATCGGCCCGACGTTGCCCTTGGCGTCCATGGTTCCGGTCCCGGCGACGAGCTTGCCGTCGTTGATGTTGTCCGGCGTCAGCTTGTCGATGATTCCGAGGCTGAACATCATCCCCGCGCTCGGTCCGCCGACCGAGTCCAAGCCGAACTTGATGGTGAACGGCCCGCTGTAGGTGTTACCGGCCTGAATCCCGGCGAAACCCAGGGCCGGATCCTTCGGTGATGTGCCAAGCACGATCGGAACCGTCTGCGGCTGACCGTCACGGGTGATGCCGAAGTCCACAGTCGCCCCCGGCGGATGGGTCCGCACCACCGAAGGCAACTGATCGGCCGAGGTGACCGGTTGGCCGCCGACGGTGTTGATGATGTCCCCGTTCTTGAGTTTGCCGTCGGAGGGTCCGTCCTTGACGACGACCATGACAACCACCGACGTGGTGACCGGGATCTTCAGGTAGGACAGCGACGCCGCGATGGCAGAGGACTCTGAGGACGTGAAGGCCGCCAGATTCTCATGCTTGGCCTCTTCGGAGCTCTTCTCCGGGCTGTACAGCGCCTCGACCGGGACCACCAGATTGTCGTCGTCGAACCAGCCGAGGAAAGCCTCCGGCAGCGTCAAGCCGCCGAACGGGCCACCTCGCTCGGTGACCGTCATCAGGTCGAGTTCGCCGGACGTCGGGTAGGTCTGAGTTCCGCTGATGGTGATCAGGTCAACCCCGTCATAGCTGCCGATCGTGTTGTACATCGGCCCCGGCGACAGTCGGATGTATGGCACCGGGAACAGTCCGATCCCCGCGAGCAGCACGATCGCCACCGCTACACCGAGATAAGTCGCAGTTCGTGAACGTCGGTAACGATCAAGCACCGCTGCGACTTCGCCGTCATTGACAACAACGTCAGCACGGACACCGCTGACGTCACCAGAGTCGTTCGTGTCAGCACTCACGTCAGGTCGTCCGTCCGTCGTTTGACCGGCTTGGACAGCGCGCGCGCCATCTTGTCCAGCTCCTTGGGTGTCCGGGTATCGTCGGGGTGCCGCTCGCTGCTGCGCGCGCGCCACGATACCCAACCGATAGCAATTAGCGTCGCCAGCAGCGGGGGTACCCACCACAACATGACCGTCACCAGGCAAGAGTAATCACCAGTCGCCCGAGGAATTTCGCAACGGGCGCAACGACACGGTGTCGGAGTCCGCAGGCCAACAGCTAGCGTTGCACCTGGCAGCGAACTGAAATCTATCAAGGAGGCAAAGTCATGGCCGGTCAAGATCCGTTCGGCTTTGGATCAGCGTCGCCCGACCCTGACGACAACGAACCAGGCAAGGAGCCCATCCCCGGCCTGCCGGCCGGCTTCGACATGAACACGCTCGGGGCCGCCCTGGAGCAACTCGGGCAACTGCTGCGCAGCGGCGGCGCGGATTCCGTCGGACCTGTGAACTGGAAACTGGCCAACGACACTGCCCGCAACGCGATCGCGCAAGCGGGCGATCCATCGGTGCCCGACTCGGCCCGACGAGCAGTCGGCGACGCGGTCAGCTTGGCGAATGTCTGGCTCGACTCGGCCATGACCTTCCCCGCCACAGCCGGTGATGCGCTGGCGTGGAGCCGCAGCGAATGGCTGCAGGCGACCCTGCCGGCCTGGCAGAAGATCGTTGAACCGATCGCCGCGCAACTTGAGACCACCATGGCGGGACTGCTTCCCGGCAGCGACTCGGACGAGAATCCCGGACAGGTCCCTGGCCTTCCCGAGGGCCTTCCGCCTGAGCTCGCCGCGATGGCCGGGCCGATGCTGGGAATGGCCAAGAGCATGGGATCGGCGATGTTCGGCATGCAGGTCGGTCAGGGCCTTGCCGCGCTGGCCGCCGAGGTCATCAGCGCCGGGGATGTGGGCATTCCACTGACCAGCGATGGACATGCAGCACTGATCCCGAGCAACATCACCACGTTCGGCAGTGGAATCGACGTGCCGGACAGCGAGATCATGGTGTTCGTGGCCCTTCGGGAAGCTGCCCACCAACGTCTGTTCACCTCGGTCCCGTGGCTGCGGGGACGGGTACAGGGGGCAGTTGAGGGATATGCCGTCGGCATCAAAGTCGACCCGAGCCGGATCGAGGGAGCCTTCGGCGGCATCGATCCGTCCAACCCCGAAGCACTGCAGAACGCCTTGGCCTCCGGCGTATTCGAACAGGAGGACACGGCGGAGCAGAAGGCCGCGCTCGTGCGACTGGAGACCTTGTTGGCGTTGATCGAGGGCTGGGTGGACGACGTGGTCGACGCTGCTGTCTCCGATCGACTGCCCTCTGCCGAGCGCCTGCGGGAGACCCTACGTCGGCGCCGTGCCATCGGCGGACCGGCCGAGAAGACCTTCGCCACCCTGGTCGGTCTCGAACTGCGTCCCCGGCGACTGCGGGAGGCCGCTTTGTTCTGGCAGACCCTGCGCGAGGACAAAGGCATTGAGGGCCGCGACGCCATCTGGGAACACCCCGATCTGCTACCCAACGGCGAAGACCTCAGCGACGTTCCGGAGTTCTTCAGCCGCGAGAAGCTGATGGATTTCAACGCCTCCGATTTCGAAGACAAGCCGAAGCAAGAGGACTAGCGCGACACACCCCGAACACCGGCAACTTTCTTTTACCCACAGCCAGTGGATAGGTGTTTGCGCAGGTCAGAGCAATAAGAATCTTGATACCCACAGGACTGTCCACATGTTGCACACCGGTTCTACACACGCTCCTCGCGTGTCGTCCCCAGCCCGTCCCCAGCCCTATCCACAGGGGCAACAAGCCAATGCGCTGCTGCTATTGCGCCACACCCGAACCAGTCCGTAACGTCTCTACCAGAACGAAGCCCCCGCACCAAGGACCGCTCGCAAGGGGAAGGCGTACCGGTCCAAAGTAAGGGGGCTTCGTCGCGTTCACAGACCTTACCGCATCAGCGGCTACCTGCCAACGAAGCGCGCGGTTCGCTTCTGCGCCACTGCCGCCATCCCTTCTTGCAGGTCCGCCGTCGCCAACGTGATGGGTTGGGCGAGCGCCTCCCACTGGATACAGGCCTCGAGTGTGCGCGGACCGCCGTCGTGCAACGCCGCCTTGGTCAGTCTCGTCGCGATCGGCGCATTGGCGGCAACGGCTGAACCGATCTGCACCATGGCGTCACCAAACCCCTCGTCCGGCAGGATCTCGGTGATGACGTCGAGCTCCAGCATGCGCTGAGCCTTGATGATCCGACCTGTGTAGAGCAGGTCGCGGGCTGCTGCCATACCAACCACCTCGGGCAGCAGGTAGGTGGTCGCCATGCCTGGATGCATACCCAGTTTCAGGAATGGCACCCCGAAACGGGCAGATGCGGCTCCGATGCGCACATCTGCCGCCAGCGCGAAGCACGCCCCAGCCCCGATAGCCGGACCGTTGATCCCGACGATCACCGGCACGGGCAGATCCCTGACGGCCAACCATGTCCGGTAGAACGGCATCATCCGATCTCGCAGGCGATCGACAGTGGCATCGGGTTCTGAACCGATCCAGCTCGTGTCACCGCCGGAGCAGAACGCCGTGCCGGCTCCGGTGATGACGACCGCGCGCAAACGCGTGTCCGCCGCCAGCGCCGGGACCAGCCGCGCGAACGCTGCGGTCATCGGCCCGGACATCACGTTGCGCCGCTGCGGGTAGGACAGCGTCACCACCACCAGTCCAGATTCCGGGCGTTCGACCAACAAATGGTCCTGTTCAGGCGAAAAGGATTCGGGCTCCAGCGCTGGTTGCTCTGCATTCTTCGACATGGGATCGAGGTTATCCAAGCCGCTCAGGCGTCCGACCACCAACAGCCGCAGGAACCGTTCGGGGCGAGCAGTCGGTGGGTCCACCCAGGCACACCGCAGCGCGACTCCATGACACCACTGAGCACGGCGCTGTCCCCCGGCAAAGGCATGGTCCGCTGACCAGTACCGGTGCCCGCGCCAGCCAGGTAACGCAGCGCCTCCGTCAACGCCCTGACCGCCTCGGCCGCAGTCGCAGATGCGACGGCCGGCTCCGGAGCCGGTGCTTGCCCCAACGCCAATTGACGCGCAACGACAGGCCAGTCGCGGTCGAGCGCTGCGCGTTCGAGGTCCTCACACCGCAGACACGCCGACACATCGGAGATGGTCAGCGGACCGACCCGCCCGGACCTCGGACCGGCGCCAACTGCAAGCACACAGACCCCGGCGGCCTGCAACCGCTGTGCGGACGCCACTTCCACGCTGGTCGCCACGACCCCAGCCAGCACCAGCACGGCGACGCGCAGCCCACCGTCACCTGCTCCCACGCCTCGTACCGGCACGCTCCCGCGCCCGGCGCCGGTGGCGTCAGGCATCAGCCGGAGCAGTTCCGAGGCAACTTGACCCTCACCGATCACCACAACTGAATGGGCCGCCAGCAGCGCGCCGTCAGCCGCGGCCGCATCTGTTAGCAGACCGACGGTCCACAGCTCCGCGAGCAACGAGCCGGCGAGTCGCGCGTCGATCCCGCGGGCGCCGGCCTCGGCTACCTGGTGGGCCCACCTTCGGTTGCCGTCAAGTTGCCTGAGCCAGTCAAGCAACCGCAGATCGGTGCCCTCGATCACGTGGGTCATGTCCGGATCGGCGGCCAAGTACAGGCGCGGACCCGGCAACTCGACCAGCCTGACCCACGGTGCCCACATCGGCCGCCTGCGGGCCATAGCGATGTCAGTGTCAGATTCCATGCAACCCACCATGCATCATTTCCGACAATCCGAGCGCGAGTCGTCCCCAGGCCCGGTGTTGACAGTGGACAATGGTTTGGTGGGAGATCAGGATGACGATCAGGCGGCCGCCATGCCGCAGCGAGCGATCCGGCGGTCGGCCCGGATGGCGTCACTGCCGGTGAGCTACGCCGGGCGTACCGCATTGGGTATGGGTAAGCGCCTGGGCGGCAAATCGGCCGAGGCTGTGCAGGCGCAGATCCAAGCTCAAACGGCAGCCCAACTGTTTCGGGTGATGGGCGAGCTCAAGGGCGGCGCGATGAAGGTCGGCCAAACCCTGAGCGTGTTTGAAGCCGCCCTGCCTGAGGAGATGGCCGGGCCCTACCGGGCCGCCCTGACCAAGCTGCAGGAGGCTGCCCCGCCGATGCCGGTGGCCGTGGTCCACCGAATGATGCGCGAGGAACTCGGCCCCGACTGGCGCGAACGGTTCGCCGAATTCAACGACATTCCGGCCGCTGCCGCCTCCATCGGCCAAGTCCACAAGGCGACCTACCGCGACGGCCGAGTGGTGGCCATCAAACTCCAGTACCCGGGCGCGGCGAAAGCGCTGATGTCGGACGTGAAACAAGCCGCTCGTATGAGCAAGATCTTCGCTTCCTGGGTGCCGGGCCTCGACGTCAAACCGCTGCTGGCGGAGTTGGAAGCGCGAGTCGCCGAGGAGTTGGACTACCTGCACGAATCGCAGGCACAACGCCAATTCGCGGCGGCCTACGAAGGCGACCCGGAGTTCGTCGTCCCCCATGTGCTGGCCGCCGGACCGCGGCTGATCGTGTCCGAATGGGTCGACGGAACACCCCTGAGCAAGATCATCTCTGATGGATCGCAAGAGGAACGTGATCGAGCCGGGACCCTGTACATGCGGTTCCTGCTATCGGGTCCGTCCCGGGCCGGACTGCTGCACGCCGACCCGCATCCCGGGAATTTCCGGATGACTCCGTCCGGCAAGCTCGCGGTGCTCGACTACGGCGCAGCCGCAGACCTGCCGGACGGCTTCCCACCGGCGGTCGGGCGAATCATCAAGATCGCCATCGACGAGAGCGACGCCACGTCGGTGCTGGCGGGATTGCGGGCCGAGGGATTCGTGCTGCCCGGCATCGAGGTGGACCCCGACTCGTTGATGCGCTACCTCGGGCCATTCGTCGAGCCGATGAGAGCCGAGTCGTTCCACTACAGCCGGACTTGGCTGCGCGGGCAGTTCGCCCGCATCAACGATCCCCGCAACGCCGAGTACGGAGTCGGCTTCAAGCTGAATCTGCCACCGTCCTACATGCTCATCCACCGGGTGTGGATGGGCTGCATCGGCGTGCTGTCCCAGCTCGATGCCGAAGTGCCGTCCCGCGGCGAGATGTCCCGCTGGGTTCCGGGCTTCTCGTAACGACGGGAACACCTTCGACCGCCGACCACCTTGAGTGGAGATTCCCAGCGCTCTACTCCACACAAATCTCCACTCAGCGCACCAGAAGACCAGTTCGGTCCGGGGCGTTGCCGACCCAGGTTCCCAGCACTACTGCAGGGCTGCCAGTCGTTCCGCCTGACGCTGTTGGGCCAATCGCTCGACCTGCTTTGCGTCCTTGCGCGGTCGCCCCTTGGGCTTGCGCTGAGCGACCAACCGACCGGACACGAACAGCTCGCCTCCCCACACACCCCACGGCTCCTGACGAGCGAGTGCGCCCTCCAGACACTCCGACCGCACCGGGCAGCGGCCGCACAGGCGCTGAGCGGCGTCAATGTCGGCCTGCTCGTCTGCGAACCAGACATCCGAGTCGCTGGCCCGGCAGGGGACGGCGTCCGCACGAGCCTGGGCAACTTTGCGGGTCAGGCTCAGGACTGAATCCATCGTCAGGGCGGACATCGAACTACCTCCTTCGGGTAGATGTCGTGTTGTTGGGGTCGTGTACTGGGTCCTGTTGCATTTGGTTCCGGGGTGTTGCTGCGTCTGGTTCGGGGGGTGTCGTGGATCGCTGGCAAAGCGAAAGGCCGCGGTCCCTTGTGGGATCCGCGGCCTCGATGGTGCCAACCAGGTCTGACAATCAGGTGTCAGCCGGTCTGTTACCAGGATGCGGATCGAGTCGGTAGACGTGTCCAGCGAAGAAGGACAACGTCTGGGCCATGGTGATGGTCTTCATTGCATCTCCTCTGCAGGGTCGTTGACAGACAGCGTGAGCATGCCGGTGAGAACCACCGGACGCACCGAAATGTTCCCGAGGAACGATACGGCAGATCGGCCCACGGCGTCTAACGACTTTCCGGCACAGTTCCTCGCCCGGGTCGGTCCGCGACATGCCCGCGACGAAATCATCCGTCCGGTCGACTTGTTCATCCGTCCAGTCGACTTGTTCACCCGTCGAGTCGATGTGCGTCCAACAGTGCCAACAGACCAGCGCCGTACTGCTCCAGCTTCGCCGGACCGAGACCGGGAATTGAAGCGAGCTCATCCAGGGTGGACGGCACCAGCTCAGCGAGCGCCTCCAACGTTGCATCGGTCGCCACCAGATAGGCCGGCAAGGACTTCCCTTTCTGCTCCGAGAGCGCTTTGACCTGCTCCGTGCGCCACTGCCGCAGTTGCTCAAGCAGATCCTCGTTCAGCGAGCTCGGGCACGTTCGGCACCGACCGATCGACCGCTCCGGCCCGGTAACCAACGCCTTCCCGCACACTCGGCACGTGGCGGGTTTTCGGCTGTTCCGCTTCTTCTTGGCCGGACCGCGAGCAGCCGCCGCCTGCGCACTACCGGACCCGCCCAAACCCAGTAGGAAACGGGAAGGCTTGCGCGTTCCGCGGCCCCCGGGGATTCGAGCACGCGACCACGACAGCGCCAGACTCGCCCTTGCCCGGGTGATACCGACATACAGCAGCCGTCGCTCTTCATCGATCTGATCCGGGGTCAGCGCCTGGTTCATCGGCATCACCCCATCGACCAAGCCGACCAGAAAGACCGCGTCCCACTCCATGCCCTTTGCTGCGTGCAGCGATGCCAGCGTCACGCCATCAACACTCGGGGCGTCCTGCGCTTGCTGGCGCCGGGCGATCTCGTCGACGACTTCGCGCAGCCCGGCGT
>JBAXOQ010000210.1:0-7992 GCA_037133175.1 Actinomycetes bacterium | reverse complement strand
GAATGCGACAAGCCTGAAGGTCCCGCCCCAGACCGTGACCGCAGTGCAGACTGGGCGGTGGTTCCGAGGTGACAGGGTTACTGTCACGTTCTGTCCCGCGGCCACCGTGCCGGAGCGTTGCGACTTGGCCAACCTGGCAGCTTGGACCGACCAGGCGCCGATGCCGTCGCCGGTGTTACGGACCACCACCCGAATGGAACCGTGTTTGCTGACGCGACAGATCCGTCCTGCGCACCGTTTGCTGGCAGACAAAGCGGCACGGCCGACGGATACTCCGGTGCCATCGGCGGCAATTCCTGTGGTGGCTTCGATCCATTGCGCGTATTTCGAAACCCGGGTGTAGATGCCCGGGTAGTTGGCCAGGGCGCATCCGTTGCCGGAGCTGACGATTCCGACGAGTCGTCGTGCCTCGCCGGTTGTGGTCAACGGACCGCCGCTGTCGCCCTGGCAGGCGTCCACCCCGCCGCCGAACTTGCCTGCGCAGATCATTGAACCCACAGAAAAGTCAGACCCGTAGGCGCCGCAGCTGCCGGTCAGTCCGGCGAGGTCCTCGACGGTGGCAACCCGCAGCGTCGTGCTGGTCCGCCCTGATGATGTGGTGCGCCCGAAGCCGAACACATCCAGCGGTGTTCCGGCGGCCGGCCCTCCTTGGTCGCCGGAGTAAGCAAGCGCGGGGGAGCTGATAGCCGTCGATGTCTGGATCAGGGCGATGTCGTTACGGTCTGCTGCCGCGTCGTAGGCCGGGTGTCGAATCACCCGTGACCACCGCACACTGCCCGCAGTGGAACTGCTCGACGGTGGGTCGATGTAAGCGCGGCTGGCAGCGAGGTCCGCTGCGCTTGGTCCGGAGTTTGTCGAGGAATCGGTGACGCAGTGGGCTGCGGTGACTATCCATCGCGGGCCGATGACCGTTCCGCCGCACAAGTAGGTGGCACCTCTGATGACCGGATTGAGCGATGCGAACCACGGTGTGGCAAGTGTGCTCGGCGAGCCACCGACGATTCTCATTGAGGTCGGCGGCGCTGCTGCGGCGGAGGTTGTCGGCTCGGCTGAAGCAGGCAGAATCGAAAGCATCCCCAGGCTCAAGGCCAGCACCGGGGCACTGGCGATGGCGATCGTGCGACGGATGCTCACAGTCATCAGATCGGGTTGAATGGGCTGGCTCTGAACCGCTGGCCCCGGGAATCCCCTCAGAGCGTGCATCGGGACTTCTTCATTCCGTTGAGGGCGACCGCGTAGCGCCGCTGCGGCTGCCCGTTGATCGCGACCTGCAGGCGGGCGCATGTCATACGGTTCGTCTTCGGCTGGACCGTCAGCAGGACCGAGTTTCCGGGCCGTAGCCTTCCTGACTTGGCTCCGATGCGAAGTTTGGAGAACGAACCGTCAGCGCGCCAGGTGACTCGGGCTGAGGTGCCGTTGCGGACCTTCATTTGCAGCTTGTGGCCCGAACTCAACGAACACTTCGCGTTTGGGTTGCCCGTCGTGCTGCTAGTCCCGCACAGCCGACTGGTGACGGTTGGAGTGATGTAGCCCAGAATCCACGGTGCGTAGGTCGAGACCCGGGTATAGAGCGCGGGATACTCCGCCAGTGCGCAGCCGGTTCCGGCACTGACGATGCCAACGAGTTGCGGGCCTAGCCCGAGGTCGGCGACCAGTGGCCCGCCTGAGTCACCCTGGCAGGCGTCGATCCCACCGCCGACCACGCCCGCGCAAATCTGGTACGAACCGTTGTAGGACGTTCCGTAGTCGCCGCAGGTTGGAATGAACGGACCCGCGAGGTCGAACACGTTGGCGACCCGCAGGTACCTGGACTTGCTCCCAGGATCACCGCTGACGGTTTCGCCAAACCCGAAGACCTGCTCTGCGCTGCCCGCGGCCGGTGCGGCAGCATTGCTGTTGATGGGCAGGCCCGGGTTGCCGAAAGACGTGGCCGAGTGCAGCAGGGCCAAGTCGTTGAGTTGGTTTCGTGAGGACGGCAGGTAACCGGGATGGACGACGATGCGGTCCAGGTAGTGCCTGGTTCCGCTGTCCCGGGTGGGTGGATTGACCTGCAGATAGCTGCCCCCGGGGCCAACGTCCGCGCCCTGCTCGCCGGGCCTGGTCACGCAGTGGGCGGCTGTGACCGCCCACTGGGAACTGATCGCGGTCGCCCCGCACATGTACGACGTGTCCGAGAATCGGGGAGTGAACTGCAAGAAGAACGACGTGGTGGCGGAGTTCGCTGTGGTGCCGCCGATGATGCGCAGCGCGAGGTCGGTGGGCAGGCCGCTGTCCCCGACTGCCATCGCCGGGTTCTGGCTTCCTGTGACGCCGATCGCCAGAAGCAGCACTCCGGCCAGGGTGCGCAGCAGCGCGGGCCGCACTCCCCGCCGATGGTTCACCTCCCTAGCGTAGGTGATGGAACCGAACCACACCATGGTGAGATGACATTGGCCACACCAATGGCATATAGAAACCCGTGCGGGCCGCTGCTACCTGCGGGGTGCGTCGATTGGTCGCGCGCTCGGAGCGAGAGGTACGGCAGAATAGGACCATGGTCAAGACCATCGGCATCGATCAACTGCAGCGTGTTCTGCTGCGCCTTCCGGAGAATCCGCGCGTCGTCATGTCTGGGAATGTGGCGACTCCGCTGACGATGCTGGACATCGTTGACAAGACGCTTGAGAGGGTCACACTGAACCTACTCAACGCCATCCACCCGATGCCGCGTCGAGAGGGCGTTACGCTGGAGACGATCTTCGTTGGCCCGGGGATGCGGGGAGCGCCGAACCTGCGCTACGTGCCGTGTCGCTTGTCGATGTTGCCGCTGCTACTGCGGCATTCGATGCTGCCGCACGCGGTGATCTTGAATACCTCGACACCGCGCGCTGAAGCGGTCAGTCTCGGCATTGAGGTCAATGTCATGCCGGCGGCGATTGAGGCGGCCCGCACCCACGGCGGCATCGTGATCGCGATGGTGAATCCGCACATGCCCCATACCCTCGGCGACGCCGTGATCGACCTTGATGAGATCGACTACTTGGTGGAAGTCGAAGAGCATGTGACGGCTCCCGAACCTGCCCCGGTTGATGCCAACGCCCACCGGATTGGCCGGCTGATCGGGGCGCAGATCAGGGACGGGGCGACCCTTCAGCTCGGCATTGGTGCCGTGCCTGACTCGGTGCTCCATGAGGTCAAGGCGGCCCGCGGGCTGCGCATCTGGTCCGAGACGATCAGCGACGGCGTGTTGACGCTGGAGAGGTCAGGTGCCCTGGATCCGGACGTTCCAGTGCAGCCGAGCTTCATGATTGGATCGAACGAGTTGTACGCCTGGGCCGATACCAACCCCAGGGTGTCAATGGTTCGCACCGAGCGGTGCAACGATCCGGCGCTCATCGCCAAGCATCATGGAATGACCAGTGTCAATGGCGCACTAGAGGTGGACCTGCACGGGCAGGCGAACGCCAGCCGGGTGCGGGGACGGATCTACTCTGGTTTCGGCGGCTCCCTTGATTTCATCGGCGGCGCTCTGCAAGCCCCGGGAGGCAGGTCGTTCATGGCGCTGCCCTCATGGCATCCCAAAGCGAACGCCTCGACCATCGTCCCCTACCTGGATGGTCCGGCGACGAGTTTTCAGCAGACCGCCGTGGTCACTGAGCAGGGGATTGCCTGGATCTTCGGTTCGTCCGAACGTGAGCAGGCCAAGCACTTGATTGAAAAGGCCGCTCACCCCGATGCCCGCGAGCAACTGCGGGAAGCGGCTGCTCAGATGGAGCTCTACTGAGCTCCGTCGATCTGCCGGGAGCAGTCGGGTGATGGGATTGCCCGCACTCGATCGGCACAGTTGCCAGAGTACGATCAAGGCACCAGAGTCCGCGCTCGACGGTGCAGCGATGACTTTGGGCGCAGCACGCGGCTGAGCCTGTTTCGCAAGTTCTGGGGGTTGAGGTGTCGGATGGCCAGCGGTCGGCCCCGCTCGGCGCTGCCTTGGTGTGGTCCGGTGCCGCCGATCCCGAACTGATCGTCGCTTCCGGGGCCGCCGTCTGCGAGTACCAAGAGTTCGGGCTCGTCGTGCATGACAGCGGTGGGGCGATTGTGGCGGCCAATGACGCTGCCTGCGGGTTGCTGGGCCTAACACGGGCTGCGTTGTTCGACCGGACGTCGCACGACAGCCGGTGGTCGGCTGTATCTGCGCAGGGACTGCCGATTGCCGGCGGGGCGCATCCCGCCATGCGTGCCCTGGCCACGGGTGAAGCCGTCCTGGATTCCTTGCTGGGTGTGGCAGTGCAGACTGGATCGACATCGCACGTCAACCGGTGGCTGGCCGTTTCCGCCTTGCCGATCCTGGCGGACCAGGGGTCAGCTCCGGATGCTGATGGTCGGTCCGGCGACGGACGGTTGCTCGGGGTGTTGGCGGCATTCGTTGATGCTTCCGACTCTGATCGTGGACGTGCTGCCACGGAACTGTTGTTGGACAACTACCGGCTGTTGGCCGAGAACGCCACCGATATCGTCTACCGACTCGATTCCGACAACATATTGCTGTGGGTTTCGCCCTCGGTGGAGGCCGTGCTGGGATGGCGGCCTGAGCAGGTGCTCGGCACCCAGTCGTTTGCGTTGGCGCACCCGGACGACTTGCCAGTGTTGGCGGCGTGGCGGTCGGAGTTGATCAACGGCGGTGTGCCGCGGCCGGTGGAACTGCGGTGCCGAACCGCCGACGGCAGCTACCGCTGGATGTCCGTGCAGTCCAGGTTGGCTGAGGGACGCGCCGGGATCACCAAAGGCGCGGTCGTCGGAGTTCGCGACATCAACGAAGAGGTGCTTGTTCGCCAGGCCCTTGCCGAGAGCGAGAAGCGCTACCGGCTGTTGGCTGAGAACTCTACTGATGTTGTGGTCCTGGTGAATTCCGACTGGACGTTGACCTGGGTGTCCCCGGCTACCGAGCAGGTGCTGGGTTTCGGGCCCAAGGATCTGGTTGGTACTCAGAGCGCGGACTTGATCCACCCCGAAGATCTGCCGATTCTGCTGGCCGCGCGAGCACCGATCGACCCGGAAAAGAAGGGTGTGAGCTACGAAGTACGGGTTCGCAGGGCTGACGGGTCTTATCTGTGGATGTCTGGATTGTCCAGTAGGGCGGTGGATTCCGATGGCGTCGAGGTGGGTCGGATTACCACGCTGCGGGATGTCCACGACCGGGTGGTTGCGCGCAAGGAGGTAGTCCGGAGCGAGAACCGCTACCGCATGCTGGCCGAGAATGCCACGGACGTGGTGTGGCAGTTGGCCGCCGATATGACGTTGCAGTGGGCGACACCGTCCATCGAGTCGGTGCTCGGCTGGTCGCAGGAGCAGGTGCTGGGGACGCCGGTTGCCGAATTGGTCCATCCGGAGGACAGACAGACCATTGTGGCTTGGGGTACCGATGTGGTTGCGGGCAAACATGTAGCTCCCTTTGAGGTCCGGATCGCCACCGACGACGGGCGGTATCGCTGGATGTCGGTCAATACCCGCCCAACTGTGGACTCGCACGGGGTGCTGACGGGCGTGATCATCGGCCTGAGGGACGTCGACCATGAGGTTCACGCGCGCACCCAGTTGGCGCGCAGTGAGCAGATGTTCCGGCTGGCCATGGACGGCGCGCCGCAGGGGATGGCGGTTATCGGACTGCACCTTGCCTTCCTGCAGGTCAATGCCGCGCTGTGCCAGATGCTCGGTCGCGACGAGGCGTGGATGCTTTCACACACGATCCGCGACGTCACACATCCAGCGGATCTGGAGGAGGACCTGTCCGATCGGGATGAGTTGTTGCGCGGGTCTGCCGCCTCGAAGGTTCGTGAGTGTCGCTGGGTCAGGGCGGACGGGACGTCCGTGTGGGTGGTTCACTCAACCGGCCTGCTGCGGGACGAGTCGCACATGCCGCTGTTCTACGTCTCGCACGTTCAGGACAACACCGTCACCCATCGGGTGAGGGCCGAGCTGGTGTACCGGGCAGGTCATGATTCGCTGACCGGGTTGATGAACCGTGACCAGATGCAGGATCGCATCAGTGCGGTGTTGGATCACCAGCCTCGAAGGGGCGGTTCACCGGTCCTGCTCTACTGTGATCTTGACCGGTTCAAGAACATCAACGACACATACGGTCATGCTGCCGGTGACTTCGTGTTGAAGATGACGGCCGAAAGGATCACGGCCTGTTTGCGGTCAGACGATTGGGTTGCGCGCCTCGGCGGGGACGAGTTCGTGGTGGTTCTGCCGGAGATCCACGACCTGCCCTCTGCCAGCGCAGTCGCCCAGAAGATCCGCAAGTCTGTAGCCCAGCCACTGCAGCTAGGCCAGACCGACACGAGCGTCACCATCAGCATTGGCATCGCCCTGGCCTCGGCGAACATCGAGGCCCATCGACTGCTGCGCAACGCCGACGCGGCACTGTACGTTGCCAAATACGCCGGACGCGATCAGATCTCCGTTTACGAGGACGACGAGTCCGGCGACTGATGGCGTCGGGTCAGTGGCTGAGCGCGCAGCTGCGGAATCCGGACGATGCTCTGCTCGGAGGCCAGGCTTGCATCCAGCGATAGCAGTGACAGCAACCTAAGTGGCCGGTTGGTTTGGGCGGCCGCTTGCAGCTTGTGGTGCCCGTCCAGCAAGAAGTGAGTCAGGGCCCAATGCTCGAAATAGTCGAGTCCGGGTCCGGACATGGCCGGAGCACTGGTGTCGAGGATTGACACCGCGACTGCCGTTGGTCGGTCCGAGCTACTCAATAGTTCGGCGTGCCCGGCGACTCGCATCGGATTGTTCCAGGATGGCGGCACCATCGGAACCACGAATTCGAACAGGTGCGCGTCTGAGCTGACGTCGGTCTCGAAGGTGCGGTAGTACGGCGTGTGCGGGTAGCCGGGCAGATCCCAGAATCGTTCGATGCCCCACGTCGCCACTTGGTCCTCGGCAAAGTAGTCGCCGGGTTTGACGGGGTAGACGAGCCGGGGCTGTACGTTCAGCAGCATTGGCAGGTATTGCCCCTGCGGCAACAGTTCTGCGAAGGCCGCGACGAGGTCTTCGTCGATGCCGTCGATGCCGTCGGCCAGACGCTGCTCCAACTCGGGAAGTGAGACCGTGCCATTTGCTCCATCCAGGCGCCGGAAGATGAACGGGCATGTTCCGCACCACAGGGTGAGTTCGAAGGCCGGTCTGTCGTCCAGCCACAGCAGCCGTCGACCGGCCCATGCTCCGGGAGGCTTCGGCTCTTCCCCGAACCTGAGCCGAAACCCCTGGGGGACCCCTAGCGAGGTGACTGGCCCGCTCGAGATGATCACAACCGTCAGCCTAGCGACGTGTCAGCCCGTCGGCGCAACGACGGCGGCTCGGCGCGATATCGGCGCGGAATCGCTGTAGACACTGGCCATGAGCAGGAGTGAACTCGAGCAGGGCATCTTGTCCGGCAAAGCGAACTGCCTGCCTGTGGTGTTCCTCGGCATTGTCGGTTCGATCCAGATCTCGGACCCGATCGTGGCCAGTCTGGCGCTCGTCAAGGCCACCCAGTCGCTTGGTTTCAGCCCTGACACTCAGACAATCGCGGCGTCGATCTCAACCCTCGCGCTGGCGGCCACGGTGATACCAATGGGAGTGGTGGCGGACAAGATTGGCCGCCGCCGACTGATCGTGCTGGCGTTGCTGCTGACCGCGGTCGGTGATTTGGTGACTGCGGCGGCACCGAACGTCGGGCTGTTCCTGGTGGGCAGGGCGGTGGCCGGAGTGGGTCTGGGAGCGGTGTTCGCTGGTGCATTCGGCTTTGTCCGGGCAGTGGTTGTTCCCACCAAACTGTCTCCTGCCCTGGGCATCTTCGCGGCCTGGTGTTCTATCCCGCTGTTCATCTTCATGCCGCTCGGCTCGGCGATGGCGGACGTCAGTTGGCGGATCGCGTTCCTGATGATTCCGCTCGTGTCAGTGGTGTGCGCGGGCCTGTGTCTACGGATTCTTCCTAATGTTGCTCCGTTGCCACCAATCAAGCGCGAGTAC
>JBAXOQ010000209.1:0-8014 GCA_037133175.1 Actinomycetes bacterium | reverse complement strand
ATCTACGGGGTAGGCAATCGCAGCAGCCGCGATGGCAGCGTCGGACAGCACTCGACCGGGAGCAAGGTCACGATCTCTGGCAACTCGGTCGCGATGCAGCCACAGTTCTCGGACGATCGCAAGTTGTCGCGCAGTGCGGGCACGGTGGATCCCCGAGGTGCGCCGCCACGGTTCGGTCCGCACCGGCCGGATCGACGTCAGCCGCACGTGGTCGAACTCCTGTTGGGCCCACTCCCAGCGACCCCGCCGGCGCAATTCCGAGTCCAGCACATCACGCAGCTCCACCAGCAGTTCGACGTCGAGGGCCGCGTATCGCAGCCAGTCGGCGGGCAAGGGTCTGGTGGACCAGTCGGCTGCCGAGTGCTCCTTGGCGAGGGTGAAGCCCAACTCGGTCTCGGTCAGAGCCGCCAGGCCGACCCGCGGGCGACCCAGCAGCCGTCCAGCCAGTTCCGTGTCGAACAGTCGGTTGGGAACCAGTCCGAGTTCAGTCAGGCACGGGATGTCCTGACTGGCGGCGTGCAGGATCCACTCCTGATCGGCGATGGCTTCACCCAGGTTCACAAGATCGTCGAACATTGTGGGGTCGATCAGGTGACTGCCGGAGCCGCGGCGGCGAAGCTGGATCAGATAGGCACTCTGGCGATAGCGGTAGCCGCCGGCACGCTCGGCGTCGATGGCAATCGGTCCGGTACCTGCAAGGAGTCGCTCGATCGAGTTCTGCAGGGCGGCGTCGTCAGCAACGACCGATGGGATCCCGCCGCTGGGTTCGGTGAGGGGGATTGGTGCGAAGTCGTCCTCGTCCTGCTCAGTCGTGTCGTCTTGCGCCGCCACATACTCGGGTGGTTCAGCGGAATACTCGGGTGGTTCAGCGGACCCGGTACCGACTTGCTCGGTCACTCCGGTAACGATCACGCGACAAGCCTAACTGCATCGCCGGATCAGTGGACCAGCCCGGAGCGAATCGTCAGCGCCACCATCTCGGCGCGGTCGCCGGTTCCGAGTTTGCGCGCAATTCGGGCCAGGTGGCTCTTGACCGTCAACGCGGACAGTCCGAGGTCCTCTCCGATCGCCTTGTTCGATCGGCCTTCGGCCACTGACTGCAGCACCTCAATCTCTCGCGAGGACAACTCATCAGGTGACGTGCGGCCACGGTAGACAACCGGACGCTGGTACGTCCGCGGTGCTGGGTTCATGCCCGAACGGGGAGTCACGACGAAGCCCCGTACGCCCGCCCCGAGGGCTGCGCGGACTGCGTACGCATCGTCGCGGTCGGTGAGAATGACCACCCGACGCCACCGCATTGCCCGCAGTTCGGCGACTAGCGGAAGGATCGGGGCCTCCGCGTTCGTGCCATCGACGACGCACAGGTCGTGGGTTCCATCGACATATGCGTGGGACAGAGCATCGGCATGCGTGGTGCACTCGATGACTTGGTGCGCGCCGTACCGACGGAGCCGCCGGGACAGAGTGCCGCACCGGCGACCGTCGCCGGAGACGATGAGGGCGTTGAATCGAGTGCGAACAGTGGAAGTTGCTGCTGTGCTGGTCCTGCTTGCCGCTGTCACAATGGGCTCCTCGACCGTCGGACGTGCGATCTACCGCACGCCACACCACAAGTCCTGTTACATTCCACGATTGGTATCGGCCGTTCGTGGAGCAGTCTTGAGCGCATTGCGTAACTGTTTATCGCCCAATCGGGCTTATTGCAGCGCATCGGCCACCCTGATGGCCGTTCTTGGCTCAAGTTTGCGGTGTTCGACTGCTGATTGCGGCAACTCCGGGTGACTGTGGTGGCAGACCGCAGGCCGCGGCGATGAGCAACGCCCAAGCCAGAGCGTGCACAGTGAGGTCCTCACCGTCGACTGGTGTCCATGACGCGCGTATCTGGAGGCGGCCCTCCGGGGGGCGTTCGCTCATGACTCCGAACGATAGGGAACTGGTCCGGGTGACTGTCCCCCCGAGCGCGACGGCGTGGGCCTGCGCCTGCTCTAGCGACTCCATCAACCAGGACCATCCGACGTCGGTGAGCAGAGGATCGGAGGCAACCTCAAGATCAACGTCGGCGTCAACGTAAGTGATGACCCGGGTCGATCCCTCCCACGAGGGTTGTCCAGCCGGATCATGCAGGATCACCAGTCTGCCCGTGCCGATCGGTTCGTCGTCCACCTCGATGTCCACTGTCTGGGCGAAGCCGAAGGGCGCCAACCGAGCGGGGGCTGGCGCCTCCCTGACACTGAGTTCAGATCGGTACGACAAATGACGCAGGTTGTCCAAGTGGTGCGCAAAGTCAGTGGGAATCGCGGCCGGCGTGGACATGCTCCCAACACTAGGGCTCCGGGCGCCCGCCTCTCGCGGCGAACGGATCAGCGGACTTCGCTGCTAGGGTCGTCCGGTGGTCGCGGTGCTGGCGTTGCTGTCGAGCGTCATGTGGGGAACCTCGGACTTCCTGGGTGGCAAGCTCGCCCGGCGTCGGCCACCGCTGGCGATTGTCGGCTTCGGCATGGTCTTCGGTCTGTTCGTGATGCTCGTCGTCATGGCGGCCACCGGAGCCTGGAGCGCCCCGCTTGGCTACTTAGGGTGGGCGATCTGCGCGTCCATTTCTGGGCTGGTCGGACTGCTGATGTTCTATCGGGCGCTAGCGATCGGGACGATGGGAGTGGTGTCGCCGATCGCTGCCGTCGGGATCGTCGTTCCGTTGGTCGGGGGCCTGATCGCCGGCGACATTCCCAGCCCGGTCCAAGCAGCCGGGGTGGTTTTCGCGATCGCGGGTCTGGGATTCGTGGTTGCGCCGGAGCGTGAGGTGATGGAATCCACCGACGCCGAGAAAGCAGTGACAGTGATGGACGCCGACGCACGATCCGTCCACCGCAAGTCGATTCTCCTGGCCGCCCTGTCTGCGGTCTGCTTCGGAGTGGCGTTGGCCGCGATCGCTCGCGGCTCTCTCATCAGTCCGATCATGACCATGACATCGATGCGGTTGTCCTCGGTAGTGATCATTGCTGTGGTGGCCCTGTCGCTGCGTTCTGTTGGCGGGGTGACTCGCCATGATCTGCCGCAGTTGGCGGTCGTCGGTGTCTTCGATGTGGCGGCGAACCTGACATATGGGTTGGCCGCGTCAGGTGGCGCGTTGGTCGTTGCGGCAGTTCTCGGTTCGCTCTACCCGGTGTTCACGGTCTTGCTGGCCTGGCACTTGCTTGGCGAGCGGCTGCGCCGGATTCAGTACCTGGGCATCGCGTTGGCACTGTTGGGTGTGGTCCTCATGAGCATCGACTGACTGTGGGAAGATCCCTGCGTGCCAGATTCTGATGCCGTGCCCACCGCGTTGCCATCCCACCACCCGCTCGTTGACGGCCGCACGGTCGGCGCTCCGCTGATCCGGGCTGCCCGCGGGCAGTCCGTGCCGTACACCCCGGTGTGGTTCATGCGGCAGGCTGGCCGTTCGCTGCCGGAGTATCGAAAGGTGCGCGAGGGAACCACGATGCTTGAGTCGTGTTTCAACACCGACCTCGTCACCGAGATCACTCTTCAGCCCGTCCGCCGCCACGGCGTCGACGCGGCCATCTTCTTCTCGGACATTGTCGTGCCGATCAAGGCGATCGGGGTGGGTGTTGAGATCGTTTCCGGGGTTGGTCCGGTCATCGCCGAACCGTTTCGGACGGCAGCTGATGTGGACCGGCTCAGGGACATCACCCCTGACGACGTGGCGACGGTTATCGCCGCGATCGCCGCGATCGTTGAAGAGCTCGGTTCCACGCCGCTGATCGGGTTTGTCGGTGCGCCGTTCACATTGGCGTCGTATCTGGTCGAAGGCGGTCCGAGCCGTGATCACATCCACACCAAAGCACTCATGATGTCCGATCCGCAGACCTGGAATCTGCTGCTGTCGCGGTTGGCGGTGATTTGCGGGGACTTCCTTCGGATGCAGGTGCAAGCCGGCGCCTCGGCAATCCAGCTATTCGATTCCTGGGTGGGTGCCTTGAGTGCCAAGTCCTACCAGCGCTCGGTGATGGCGCACTCAGCTGCAGTCATGGCGGCAGTGGCGGACACGGGGGTGCCGCGAATCCATTTCGGAGTCGGAACAGGTGAACTGCTGGGGCTGATGCATCAGGTTGGCGCCGACGTGGTCGGAGTCGATTTTCGGCTGTCGCTGCAGGAGGCGCAGCGCAGGGTCGGCGTCGACACTCCACTTCAGGGCAATCTCGACCCGGCAGCGCTCTTCGCTCCGCTGCCGGTACTTGATAGCGCTGTGCGGGACGTGCTCATTGACGCGCAGGACCTGGCTGGGCACATCTTCAACCTGGGCCACGGGGTGCCGGCCGACGCCAATCCCGACGTGATCACCCATGTGGTCGACTTCGTCCATGCACGGACCTCGGTGAGGTAGCCGCATAGGTGGACCCGCGCCCGCGCCCGCCTGACAACTGCTACCCGGTGGCTTAGGGTAGAGCGATGCGGGGGCCGATCCATCTGGTAGATCGAAACCCCATGGTGCCTCCGGCCGACCTGTTGCTGGACTTCGTACCGCCGCCGCGCTTCACCAATGCGCGCTTCTCTACGTATCAACCGGACCGCAGCCAGCCGAGTCAGACCAAGGCTGTCAACGATCTGCGCAGATTCTCGCTGGGCATCGGAGCAAGCCATGTCGAGAAGCATCGGCAACGACGCAAGGGCGTCAGGGGTTCCAGGAGAGATCCGTCCGGGGTCTACATCGACGGCGGGTTCGGAGTCGGCAAGACCCATTTGTTGGCAGCGCTGTACCAAACCGCCGCTGGTCGGCGCAGCTACGGCACGTTCTCGGAGTACGCCAACGTCGTCGACGCGCTTGGGCCGAAGGCGACATTGGCCGCCCTGGCCAAGAACTCCCTGGTCTGCATCGACGAGTTTGAGCTTGACCGCTCCGACGAGATGAAGTCCGTGGTCGCCCTTGCATCGGCTCTGGTCCGACATCACGTCAAGGTGGCTGCCGCGTCGATCTCACGGCCGAATGACCTGGGGTCGCGCTCAAGCACCGCCTCGACCTTCAAACGCGAGATGAAGGGTCTTGGCAGTCGTTTTGAGATCGTCAGGATCAAAGGAGAGGACTACCTGCGCCGCGACCTGTGGGCCGTCCCGCAGATGCGATCGAATCATCAGGTCGCCGAGGCAGCCACCCAGATCACCGCGTCCCTGGACTCATTCGACACGCTGATCGCCCATCTGGGTACGATCCACCCGTCTGAGTACGCGGCACTGCTCAACGGACTTCGAACGGTCTGCGTGCAGGATGTGCGACAACTCCTGAACGAGGATGATGCACAGCGCTTCGTGGTCTTTGTTGATCGTCTCTACGACCGGAACCTGGCGTTTGTCGCCAGCGGATTGCGTTTCGACCGGGTGTTCTCTCCTCCGATGCTGGCCGGACCGCGCAGGGATCGGTACCTGCGCGCCGTGGCGCGCCTGAACTCACTGGCGGTCAGCAGTTGAGGGCGGGATACGCGCGTGCAATCAATGTCTGGGTGTCGATGCCCGACGGCAGGATTCCGAAAGTGCGGGCTGAGCCGCCCGGGCTCAGTCTGGTCGCGCAGAACGCATCAGCGACCGCAGATGGGGCGTAGCGCAGCAGCAGCGAACCCTGCAACAGCAGCGCCATCCGCTCTGCCAGGCTGCGTGCGTTGCGTTCGTCGGTCGCCTGGCCAGCGGCGAAGCTGTCAAGCACATCGGTGATCGCCGCGTCGAAGTTGGCATCGGCACCGCGAGCCGTGCCCACCTCGACGAGCCAGGCGTCCAATGAATCCGGAGTCTTGGCCAATGCGCGCAACAGGTCGAGCGCATTGACGCTGCCAGAGCCCTCCCAGATCGAATTGACGGGGGCTTCGCGGTACAGCCGGGGGATACCCGCCTCCTCGACGTAGCCGGGCCCGCCGAGTGCCTCCATGGCCTCGAAGACGACGTAGGGCGCGCGCTTGCAGACGAAGTATTTGCTCATGGGCAGGGCGATCCGGCGTAGGGCCGCCTCCTGCTCGGCATCAGCAGTCGGCTGCGCGCCGACCGAGTGGTCGGTGGCGGCGGCCAGCCGCAGGGCCAGCCAGGTGGCAGCCTCGACCTCGATCGCCAGGTCAGCAAGCACCTCGCGCATCAGCGGCTGGTCGATCAGCCGCTTGCCGAAAGCCATCCGGTGCCCGGCGTACCAGGTGGCCTCGGCCAGTGCCTTGTGCATCAGCGCGGTCGAGCCGAGCACACAGTCCAGTCGGGTCGCCGACACCATCTCGACGATCGTGCGGACCCCTCGTCCCTCAGCGCCCAGACGCTGCGCCCAGGTGCCAGAGAACTCGATCTCGCTGGAGGCGTTGGACTTGTTGCCGAGCTTGTCCTTCAACCGTTGGATCCGGACCACGTTGCGGGTGCCGTCCGGCAGCACTCGAGGCACCACGAAGCAGGTCAAGCCGCCGCTGGTCTGGGCCAGCGCCAAGACCACGTCGCTCATGGGCGCGGAGCAGAACCACTTGTGACCGTGTAGCAGATAGGCGCCGTCTTCACCGCTGATCGGTTCGGCTCGGGTGGTGTTCGCGCGAACATCCGAGCCGCCCTGCTTCTCGGTCATCCACATGCCGGCCACGAGGCCGGCCTTGCGCTGCGGTGCTCGCAGGCCGAAGTCGTACGTCGGGGATGCCAGGCCGGGAAGCCACTGCGCGGCGATCTCCGGGTCGACGCGCAGCGCGGGCACCGCCGCATAGGTCATCGACATTGGGCAGCCGTGGCCAGCCTCGACCTGCGACCAGATCATGAAGCTCGCCGCCCGGATTGTGTGGGCGGCGGCATCCGGGCTGACCCACGGGGCGGCACCGAGCCCCGCGCCCACGGCCACCGTCATGAGCTCATGCCAGGATGGGTGAAACTCGACCTCGTCGACGCGATGCCCGTAGCGGTCGTGGGTCTTCAGCACCGGGAGGTAGGTGTTGGCCGCGACGCCCCAATCCATCGCCACCTGAGAACCGGCCAGCTGTCCGAGCTTGGACAGTCGGTCGCTGGCGTGGGAGCCACCGAAGGCGTCCATGGCCTCGACGAGCGCGTTATCGGTGGAGAACACGTCGTAGTCCACCAGCGGCGGCGGCTGGTTCAGCACCACATGGGTGTCCATCGGGTTGGGCAGGAGGGCGGGGCCGCCACCGATTCGAAACTGCGAGGTCCTGTCACTATCTGATGCCATGACGCTACGGTAAGGCATGTATTTATCCGCCCGAAATGGGGACTGTGATGACGTTGCCGGGTCGGGTGTCAGCACCTGGACGGGACTCCGCCATGGCGAATGACGTCGGCTGCACCATCCTGCACGTGGATATGGATGCCTTCTTCGCCATGGTCGAGGTCAGGGATCGACCGGAGCTCACGGGCAGACCGGTGATTGTTGGACGTTCCCAAGGACGTGGCGTCGTCGTGTCCGCCACCTACGAGGCGCGCGCGCTGGGGGTGCACTCGGCGATGCCAGTCGGGGTGGCCCGTCGGTTGGCACCACACGCGGTATTCATCGACCCTTCGCGTGGCAAGTACCTGTCGGCGAGTCGCGCGGTTATGGGGATTCTGCGGGAGTTCACGCCCGCGATCGAGGAGGTGTCGATCGACGAGGCGTTCCTGGACGTTTCCAGTGTCGGTCGTTCCGTCGGGTCTCCCACCGCCATCGCTATCGCGATTCGGGAGCGAATGAGCTCGCAGCTCGGGTTGCCCTGCTCGGTCGGCGTCGCTCCGGTGACCATGGTCGCCAAGATTGCCTCGACCAAGGCCAAGCCCGATGGCATGCTGGTCGTGCCGTATGAGGGCATGCTTCGATTCCTGCACGCTCTTCCGGTCGGCGCTCTATGGGGGGTCGGCGAGAGCACAGAAAAGCGCCTGCATAGCGTTGGCGTGGTTACTGTGGGTGACATCTACAAAATGCCGGAGGCGCGACTTGCCCGCTGCGTCGGTCGAGCAGCGGCGCAGCGGCTCGCCGGCCTGGCAGCAGGCCTTGAGGTTCGACCGGTCACACCGCACGGCCGGGAGC
>JBAXOQ010000208.1:0-8073 GCA_037133175.1 Actinomycetes bacterium | reverse complement strand
GAAGGCATCCTCCAACTCCCGCTGCCAGGGAGTGTCGGCACTGAAGGCATGGCCTTTGGCGTTATGCCTGACGGCGTACAACCGCACGAGCTCGCCAGCAATCTCCTTGACGGCCTTGCGTGCCGAGTTCTTGGCCTTTGTCCAGTCGCCGCCACCGAGGCGATGCACACTCGGCGACTCACCCCCGACGTAGCGGGTGACCTGATCAAGCTGATCCGTCGGGACGAACAACCGATCTGGCGGGTGTCCGCGTTTGCTCGGCGCGTACTCGATCAGCACATACTCGCGGGTCGCACCGCCGACAGTCCGCTGCGCGAGCTCGACGAAGCGGCCTACCCCGTGCTGCTCGTGCACGATGTAGTCACCCGGTGACAGTTTCAGCGGGTCGACCCCCCGCTTTCGCCGACTTGGCATCCGGGCGGCATCGCGTCCAACGACGCTGGTCGACCCGAGCAGGTCGGCCTCGGTCAGGACCAACAGTCCGACGGACGGCATGTCGATGCCGCGGCGCAACGGACCGGTCACGACGTGAGCTACGTGGGCCACCGGCGGCGTATCGACCGAATCGACCAGTCGCGCAGCGATATCCCGATCAGCCAGTTGCTCGGCCAGACGCTGCGCTGGTCCGTGCCCGGCGGTGATCAAAACCACCCGATCCTCGGCCCGCAGGCGGCGAGCAACGTCGTTGAGTGCTCTGCTCACATCACCGCGGTAGCCCACAATCGGACGCGCGGCCCGCTCATCGTCGCCAGTCTCCGCAAGTCCAAACGGTGCGATGGACCACACCGGAATCGCCAGTTCGACAGCCCGCTCAGCCATCTGATCCAACGACCGATAGGACGCCTCCCGCAGATCGATCGGGGCAGCACCGCCGGTGGCAGCACTGTGCCAGCCCGCCGCCAGAAACTCCTCGCTGGCCACCAACAGGTCCTGCGCCCGACGGCGAATCCGCTCCGGTTCGCATAACAGCACCAACGAGTCCGCGGGAACCACATCCAGCAGCGTCTGCATGCCATCGGCCAGCACTGGCGCCAGCGACTCCATACCCTCGACGTGGATTCCTTCACCGAGCTGCGAGAGCACGTCGGCAAGCTCGGGGTGCTCCGGCACCAGGGCCTGAGCCCGCTGCCGAACGGCGGGGGTGAGCAGCAGCTCACGGCACGGTGGCGCCCACAGGCCGCGCTCGACCACCTGCGTCGAGCGCTGGTCGGTGACTGAGAACTCCCGCACTTCGTCGACGTCATCACCGAAGAACTCCACCCGCAATGGGTGATCATCCGTGGGCACGAAAACATCGACGATCCCACCGCGAACCGCGAACTGACCGCGAGCCGTCACCAGGTCGGTGCGTTCATACCCAATGGCGGCCAACGCGTCGACAATCGCCTCCAACCCGGGACCATCACCGACCCTGGCCACCACGGGCTCCAACTCCCCGAGGCCGGCGACGATTGGCTGCAGCAGGGCCCGCACCCCAGCCACCACGACCCTGACCGTGCCGGTGGACGGGTCGCGACGATCCGGGTGCGCCAGCCGTCGCAACACATGCAACCGTCGTCCGACTGTGTCGTGGGTCGGACTCAACCGCTCGTGCGGAAGGGTCTCCCAGGCCGGGAACTCAACGACTTCAGCGGTCGGCAGGAAGCCTCGAATCTCAGCGGCCAGATCCTCAGCGTCCCGGGTGGTCGCGGTGACCGCCACCACCGTGCGGCCGCCGCGGCCGGGGTCGGCCAGTAGTGCGGCCAGCACTGGGCGCAGCGAAGGGGGCCCGACGAGTTCATGCGGTTGGGTGCCAGCGGCTGCCGCGAGCTCGACTGCGGTCGCCAACTGCAGGTCATTGGCGAAAATCGGCAACAGACCTGCGAGGCTCACACTGGCCAAGCCTACCGACCGACGATTCCGGACTTCACCGAGCTAACCGAAGGACCAACCCCGACTCAGAACGGCCCGCAAGCTGCCCGCAAGATCGGGCTCAGCACGGGCGGGCAGACCAGCAGATTCGGCACCCACGGCGGCCGGTGGTTGAACTCGATTGGGGCGCCATCGATGTGCGTGACATCAAGTCCGTAGTGCTGCCCGACCGCCAGGGGAGCGGCAACGTCCCACTCGTTGAAGCCGGTGTCATGAACATAGGCATCCGCCCGACCGGACAGCAACTCGTTGACCTTCGCGCCAACCGAACCAACTCTGACGAAATCGACACCATGATCGGTAATCTGCGCCGCAGCGAGCGCCTCCACCAGCTCGAGCACCCCGTTCGTGGCCAGCCGGGGCGGCCGCGAACGTGAGACCACAATGCGGACGGGCCCGTCCGGTGATACCCGCCTGACCGGCGGCACGGCGTCGCCACTGGTGCGGGTCAGACCCTGCGCGGGAAGATCAACAACCCCCGCGATGAGCTTCTCTGCAGTTGCCGACGATCGGTCCCACAGCGCGATGTGTATGGCGAAGTCGGAGCGGCCCTGACTGTACTCCGAGGTACCGTCCAGCGGATCAACGATCCACAGCCGCTGTGCGCCGTCACGCCTTGCGTCGTCGAGTTGCTCCTCAGAGAGGATCTCATCCTGCGGCCTAGCCTGCTCCAGCGTGGACACTATGTAGTCGTTCGCCAACCGATCGGCTCGGTCCTTGAGCTGGGTGCGGGTCTGCCGATCATCGGGATCGAAGGACCCGAACGACTCGCGCAGGTCCAGCACCAGCCGACCAGCATGTTGCGCCACCCGAGTCGCGAGCGCGAGGTCTGATTCCACTCTCGGCAGGCTACTCACTGTGGTACTTCAATTGCGCCACCGGTAACCCGTCCAGCAGCAGCATTTCGACAGCATCGGCCGCGTGATCGACCAGCCACGGCAGGTCTTTGCGCTCGGTGGCCGAGAATCCGCGCAACACGTAGTCGGCTGCGTCCTGGCGTCCGGGAGGACGCCCAACCCCGATCCGCACCCGATAGAAGTCCGCGGTGCCCAGCGACTGCTGGGTCGATTTGACCCCGTTGTGCCCGCCGGTGCCGCCGCCGAGCTTGAGGCGTAGCGAACCGAAGGGAATGTCGATCTCGTCGTGGATCACGACGATGCGCTCCGCCGGAATTCGCGCGTAGTCGGCGGCAGCCTTGACGGGCCCACCGGACTCGTTCATGTAGGAACGAGACTTCAGCAGGGTGACGCGAAGGCCCGCCAGCCGACCATCTGCGCTGTCGGCGTGGGCCCGCTTGTGTCGGCCAAGTCGCACGCCTATGCGAGCCGCGAGCTCGTCGACGACCAGGTAGCCGACGTTGTGCCTTGTCGACGCGTACTGTGCACCGGGATTGCCCAATCCCACCACAAGCCACGGCTGATCAGTCACGCTCGCCGCCGCAGTCAACGAGACCGGCCTGGTGGGCACGACAGTGGTCGGGTGCGGCAGTTGGGTTACTCGGCGGCGGAGGCTTCGGCAGTACCGGCCTCCCCAGCTTCGGCGGCTTGGGCGGCATCCTCCGCGGCAGCATGGGCAAGTGATGCTGCGGCCGCCTCTGCCAGAGCTGCCTTGACGTCCTCGACGGCCTTGGCGATTGCTTCGTCGGGGGCCATGCCTTCTTCGAGCAGTTCGCGGACTGCCTCGACCAGCGTGACGGGCTCGATCTCTTCTTCGATCGCGACCTTCTCGGCCTTTGCGACGGCCGCACCGACAACTAGTCGTTCGCGGACCTCCTTGCCGCTGAGCACCACCAAGTCCACGTGCTCGACGATCTGCTGAACCGGATCACGCTGCACCTGCCTCGGCGCCACGTTCAGGACCGTCCCAGAAACGCTGATCTCGAGAATGACCTCCGCCTTCTTCAGCGCCAAGAAAAGGTCGTGTGCGGGCAATGACACATGCTCCACCGGAGCGTCGCCGCCGTAGACAACCGCCGGGACCCGCCCTGCGCGGCGCAGTTGGCGCGCAGCCCCCTTGCCGAAGTCATTCCGCGGTTGGACGTCAATCTGTACTTTCGCCATGAGTTGTCCTTCGTCGATAACGGCGCACGGGACATCTTCCCGCACGCCCTCGCCTATTTGTGGTGGTAAATCCGCTGTCAATCACCTGAAACGATCGGTCGAACCAGAGCCCAGTCGCCGACCAACGCCCCAAGACTAGCCGGTCAGCCGTGAGCCGATCCGAACAGGCTGGTGACCGAACCGTCGGTGAACACCTCGTTGATCGCCAGCGCGAGCATCGGAGCGATCGACAGAACAGTGAGTTTGTCGAACTTGTGCTCCTCCGGAATCGGCAAGGAATCGGTCACCACAACCTCAGTGATCCGCGATTCCGACAGTCGCAGCGATGCGGGGTCGGACAGCACGCCGTGAGTGGCGGTCACAATAACCTCGGCCGCACCCCGCTCGAACAAGACATCCGCGGCCTTGGTGATCGTGCCGCCCGTGTCGATCATGTCGTCAACGATCACGCAGCAGCGGCCACTGACATCGCCGACGACTTCGAATACCTTTGCCTGATTCGGCACATCCGGATCACGTCGCTTGTGGATGATGGCAAGCGGAGCATTGAGCACATCGGTCCAGCGTTCCGCGACGCGCACTCGACCGGCGTCCGGAGACACCACCGTGATGCGATCACTGTCGACCCTGTCGGCGACGTATTCGGCAAGAATCGGCAGCGCAAATAGATGATCGACTGGGCCGTCGAAGAAGCCCTGGATCTGCGAAGTATGCAGATCCACGACCATCAGCCGATCTGCCCCGGCGGTCTTGAACAGGTCAGCCATCAACCGAGCTGTGATGGGCTCCCGGCCGCGGTGCTTCTTGTCCTGTCGGGCGTAGCCGTAGAACGGCGCCACCACCGTAATCCGCTCGGCAGATGCACGTTTCAGCGCATCGATCATGATCAACTGCTCCATGATCGAGGTGTTTATGTTGCTTGAGTGACTCTGGATAACGTAGGCGTCGCAGCCACGGACACTCTCGTGGAACCGGACGAAGATCTCGCCGTTGGCGAAGTCATACGCGCTCATCGGGGTCAATTCGGTACCGAGTTGGGCGGCCACCGCCTGCGCTAGATCCGGATGAGAACGGCCACCGAACAGCATCAGCCGACTTTCTGGCGTACGGACTACCTCATTCACTCCTGCGTCGCTCCCGTGTCTGCGCGGACTGTCGTCTCTGGGCCAAGGTCGAGCCTGATCACTTGCGATGGGCGGCACTAGTTTCGCTTAGCCGACTAGTCGTTCTCAGCACCGGGGTCAGCGGCTTCGCCAACGGGTTCGCGCGCCAGGGCCTGTGCCGCTGCGACCGCCGAGGCAGAGCCGGGGCGACTGCGCTGCACCCAGCCCTCGATATTGACCTGCCTGCCCCGGCCGATCGCTATCGCGCCCGGTGGCACATCACTGGTGACGACTGACCCTGCGGCGGTGTAGGCGCCGTCACCGACCGTCACCGGCGCGACCAACATCGTGTCACTGCCGATCCGGACGTGGTCACCGACCACGGTGGCGTGCTTGTCCACGCCGTCGTAGTTGACAAAAACGGTCGCCGCCCCGATGTTGGCCCCCACCCCGATCTGCGCGTCGCCGACGTACGACAGATGCGGAACCTTGGAGCCCGCCCCGATGATCGCCTTCTTGGTCTCACAGAACGCACCGACCCGGGAGTCCGAGTCCAGTCGAGTACCCGGGCGCAGGTAGCTGAACGGACCGACGCTGGCCCGCGGTTCGAGGTGAACTCCGGTGCACAGACTGCGCAGCACCAGTGATTGCTCCCCGACGTGCGAATCGATCAGCGTGGTGTCGGGACCGATCACAGCGTGCGACCCAATCTCGCAGCCAGAGTTGATGTGGGTGTTGCGCTCGATGACCGCATCCTGCCCGATCGTCGCCCCAACCTCGATCCAGGTCGTGGCCGGATCCAGGATGCTGACGCCTGCCCGCATGTGCATGGCGTTGACCCGATCGCGCAACATGGCCGAGGCACCGGCGAGTTGGACGCGGTCGTTGATGCCATGCACCTCGTCCGCATCTGCGGCAATGAAACCGGCGACCGGCCGACCGTCTTGCCGGGCGATTCCGAGCACATCTGTGAGGTACTCCTCGCCCTGCGAGTTGTCAGTCCGCAGCCGCGTCAATGCGTCGCGTAAGACATCGGCGTCGAATGCGAACAGCCCGCTGTTTATCTCGTGGATCTGCAGCTGATCAGCAGTGGCGTCCTTGTGCTCCACAATGCCGAGCACGGAGCCGTCGGCGTCGCGCACAATGCGTCCGTAACCGGTGGCGTCGGGCAGTTCCGCCGTCAGCACGGTCACCGCGGCGGCCTCTTCGTGGTGGGCGTCGACCAAAGCCTCAAGAGTGCCTGCGGTCAGTAGCGGCGTATCCCCTGCCAGGGTGACCACACATCCGTCAGCCAGGTCGATCCTCGAGGCCGCAACAACATCCAACGCGCACCTGACCGCATGTCCGGTGCCGTTCTGCTCGTTCTGCACAGCCATCAGCACATCGGGGTAATACCTGTCCAGATACGTCGCTACCCGCTCGCGCTGGTGGCCGATGACGACGACGACGTTCTGCGGGTTGGTTCCGTAGACCGCATCCAACACGTGTCCAAGGATCGGTTTGCCCAGCACCGGGTGCAGCACCTTTGCCAGGTAGGACTTCATGCGGGTTCCTTCGCCCGCCGCCAGGACTACGACGAGCGCGGGCGGGCGGACGGTGCTGACTGTTTGGCTCACGGGACCGGATTCTAGCCGCCACGACCGACCCGACGGGGGGTTTCGCGATGCCCGAAACGCATTGTGCGCCGCCATAACGGGCGCAGCGATCGCACCAGCTCCCCGACGAGGATTCGAACCTCGAAAGCCGGCTCCAAAGGCCAGTGTGTTGCCGATTACACCATCGGGGACCGCACCGCACGCGCGCCGTCGCGACGCACCAACCGCGCAGGACCCCTATTCTTGCGTACGCCTCACCGCCACGATCCAGCCGGTAACCCGTCCATACCCCCGAGAAACCCAGCGGATGCTCCCGCGTCCCCACGACAGCGGCGAGCGACAACGACGAACACGGCGTACTGTCCGGTTGTGACCGAACCTGACGAGAATCCGATCGACCGCGATCCAATCGACCGCGATCCGATCGGGGACGTTGCTCCGGTTGTGGTGCCCGCCCCACAGCAGGTCGTCAGACCGCGGGTGCGAATGTCGGGGTCTGAACGACGAGAACAGCTGGTGCAGGTCGGCCGGAAACTCTTCGCGACCAAGGGGTTCGAGGCGGTCAGCGTCGAGGAGATTGCCTCTAAGGCGGGCGTGTCCAAACCGGTGGTCTATGAGCATTTCGGCGGCAAAGAGGGAATGTATGCCGTCATCGTCGACCGCGAAGTCACCGGACTGATTGACATCATCACCGCGTCGATGCACGGCGACCACCCGCGCGTCATCCTCGAGAACGCCACCATCGCGATGCTCACCTACGTCGAATCGTCGACCGACGGGTTCCGCATCCTGGTCCGAGACTCGCCGCCGGGCATGGCCAAAGGTAGCTTCGCCAGCACCATCCAGGACATCGCCGACAAGGTAGAAGGACTGCTCGCTTCCCAGTTCAGCGAACGCGGCTACCCAAAGAAGTGGGCCCCGATGTACGCACAGATGCTGGTTGGCATGGTGAGCCTGACGGGTCAGTGGTGGGTCGACGTGCGCAAACCGCGTAAGGAGGAGGTCGCAGCGCACCTGGTCAATCTCGCCTGGAACGGCTTGTCTGACCTGGAGCACAAACCCGAACCAGTGCGCCGAAGCAACGACAGCAAGAAGTAGACGGCGTACACAATGAGTTCGGCACCGATGGGCAGAGTCGCCGGCGGGGATGGCCCTGCAAGCGGAGGCATCCGCCGTGCCGACTGACTGGCTGTCCCCAGATGCCATCGACCCGCAGTGGTCCCGGGTACTGCAGCCGATCGCCTCGCAGTTTGCGGCGGTGGACGATTTCCTCGCTGTGCAGACGTCCGACGGATACAGCATCGCGCCGAGTCCAGAGCTGATTCTGGCAGCGTTCTCGCGCCCGTTGGCCGACGTCCGTGTGCTGCTGGTCGGACAGGATCCCTACCCAACGGCGAGGCACGC
>JBAXOQ010000207.1:0-8136 GCA_037133175.1 Actinomycetes bacterium | reverse complement strand
GTCTCTGGTCTGTATCCTTCGCTGCTGGTCGACGCTGTGACGGCGACCCGGACTGAGGACTTCCTGGCGCACCACCAGGACCTCGCACCCGGAGCCAGGCGGCTGATGAGCGAGGCGCTCGACGGCCTGCTGAGGTCGATGCGCTGTCAGGAACGCGATTCCCGCTAGAGCAGTTCCCGGTCTGGGCCGCGCAGCGCGCTACTCCGTCTCGGCGACCTTCTCGGCTTTGGCGATACCTTCGTTGATGGCCGTGATGGCGGCTTCCACGTCACCCTTGTCGATGGCCTTGTTGGCCTTCTTCGCCGCGTGCGCCATCGCCTTGTAGATGTCCTCTTCCTCGGCATCCACGGTGACAGCGATGATGGCGGCTTGACCCTCGTCCAGCATCGGCTCAAGTTCCTTCAGGTCTTTGCGCGACAGACCGCCGGCGAAATGGCCAATCGTGCCGAACACTCCCCCACCGACGAGCCCGCCCCCGAGGGCAGCACCCGAGATCAGCACCAACCCAGCGGGAGGAAACATCGCACCGATGATGGCTCCGGAGACTACTCCGGCAACCGCCCCAATGCCCGCGCCCACCTTGCCATCGTGAGTGGTCTCGTGAATCTTGAGCCGACCTTTGTCGTCCTTCTTGACCAAGGCAGCGGTGATGTTGAAATCCTGGCCGGAGTTCGCAATCGTCTTGAGGATGTCGTAGTCAAACTGCGCATCCTCAATGTCGGGGTAGGTTGCCGCGTAAAGAACATAGATCTCGTCTGACATGGAATCCTCCAGATTGTCGCTTGGTACTCGCTAGAGCCGTCGCCGAAACAGTAGTGCCAACGCAGGCACCGAGGGCTCTGTTTGTACTCCGAAAGTGGTGACGTGTTTAGTTGCTGGCACCCTCGGGTTCGGTCGTATGCAGCACGCGCCCCGCGCGCGCGTGCTCGGCGAGCACGTTCGCGCCGTCCCGCAGGCCGGCCGCGATGTCCCCGATCGCGAAGCGAGACGCCATCGTCAGGCTGGCCAGGCGGCACGCCTGATCCTCCACCTGCTCTTGAGCCAACGCACCCGTGACGACCTCGATCGCGCGCCGATCCGGGTCCACCGCAATCAGCACGCTGCGCGCCGGGGCCGGCAAATCGCGATGGATGGCCAGCGCGGAAGCTCGCCCGACATCCATGGGACCGACGTAGACCCGGAATATCAACCCGGAGTTGTGGTTTGCCCTCAGCAGCATGCGCTCAAGCGCCGCTGTTTGGCTGCTAGTGAACGCCGGTCGCGACTGCGAACTACCATCTGACACTGGAACCACCTTCCGAGCCGATGCTCACTTCCGCGATCACGTCGGCTTCGTCCACCATGCCCAGCTCGCCCAGATCCGTCGTTCCGACAGCCTCGCCAACGCCGTCCCTACTGGCGGCACTGATGATCACTGGCTCGAAATCCCACGGCTCGCCGGGGCGGTACGAGCGGCCAGGCGAGCCGTAATGCGCCCTCACAAGCAGCAGAATCACCAGGATCAGGACGAGCAACAACATCAGGGTCATCAGCACGTACTCGAAACCGCCCATATCCACGGGAGCAACGTTAGCGGGGCGATTGGCCTCGTGTCGATCCGCCCACCGCCGAAATCACAGTGTTGATGAAGTCGCAGTCCGGAAGATCTTCCAACAGCACAGGCTCACCGTTGGAGTCGCACAGCGGTACCCGCCAGTTCGGGTACTCGTCCTGGGTCCCGGGCTGGTTCTGGGTACGCCGATCACCGACCAGATCCGGCAGCGCCACGGAGATCAACCGAGAGGGCGAAGCGGTCAGCGCGCGGTGAAGCGCAACCACCAGCTCCTCCGTACCAGAGCCCTTGCGGAGCATGCCCATGTCCACCAGCAGGTCCCGCCACGACTGCACAGCGAGCTCATGCGCGGAGTACTCCTGCTCGGCCGGCCGGGTCAGCAGGTTCAGCTCGTCCCGAAGCCGGACGTGATCGCCGGCAATGTAGCCACGGGTCGGGGGCAAGTCGTGAACCGTCACCGAGGCCATCGCCCGCGCCCGCCACTTCTGCGGTGGCAGTGGAATCCGACCTTCGGGATCGCTGGCCTCGAACCACAAGATCGTGGTCCCCAGAATGCCCCGCTCTGCCAGGAAGTCGCGAACCCAGGGTTCGACCGTCCCCAAGTCCTCGCCCACCACCAGCGCACCCTGACGGTGTGCCTCAAGAACCAGAATGTCGACCATCGCGTGGTGGTCGTACTTGACGTAGGTGCCCATCGACGGTGGCATCCCTTCGGGGATCCACCACAGGCGGAACAGCCCGAGCACATGATCGATCCGCAGACCGCCGGAGTGCCTCAGCAGCGTTCGCAGCATGTCCCGATAGCTGCGGTAGCCGGTGGCCGCCAACTGATCCGGACGTTGCGGCGGCTGAGACCAGTCCTGCCCGAGTTGGTTGAACGAGTCCGGCGGAGCACCAACGGTCACCTCCCGCGCCATCACGTCCCGCGACGTCCAGGTGTCTGAGCCGTAGCGGTGCACGCCGACGGCGATGTCGTGGATGATGCCGACTCCCATGCCAGCGGCGCGCGCAGAGGTCTGCGCACCAGCCATCTGGATATCCAGGATCCACTGCAACCATCGATGGAACTCGATCCGGCCCGCTAGCCGCTCGCGCTCGGCCGCCACCTCCGGCGAGGTCGGGTCCTGCAGCGGTGCCGGCCACTCATTCCAGGAATGTCCGTACTGCTCGGCCAGTGCACACCACGTCGCGAATCCGTCGAGCCCACTGCCCTCGGACTCCAGATAGTCGCGGTACTCCGCCTCGCGTCCTGGGGTTCTGGAGACTCCATGCACCAACTCCAGCGCCGCGCATTTCGCAGCCCAGGTCGCGTCACGATCCAGCAGGTCCGCCGTCAGATCGGCCGCGTGCAGCGGCACCGCGAGATCTTCGATCCATTCGCGGTCAGCACGAGGCAGATAGGCGAACTCTTCGACCTCCTCCACCCGGATGTAGATCGGATTCGCGTACCGGCGGGTGACCGGAAGATAGGGCGAGGGCTCCATCGGCACGGTGGGGGCCGACGAATGCATCGGATTGACCAGGATGAAATCGCAGCCGAACTCCCGGCCAAGCCAGGAGGACAGCTCACTGAGGTCGACCAGATCACCTATCCCCCACGACCGCTTCGATCTGGCCGAGTACAACTGGGTCGCGACCCCCCAACCGCGGCGCTCTTCAAGCACCTCAGGCAGCTCCAGCCGCTCTGGGGCAACGGCCAACGAGCAGGCGAACTCCTGCCCCTTAGTCTCGGCCACGAATCGGTGCCAGCCCAGCGGCAGGTCCTTGGGGATCCGGTAGATCACCTCTTCGATTCGCTGGCCACCGATGGAACCTGGTTCGATTCGCCTGTTGGTCCGGACGACGTCATGACGCTGGCCGCCGTCTTCAAGGTCCACCCACACCCGCACGGACGCGCCATGAGTGACATGTACCCAGGTCTCCCAAGGCTCAGCCTCCGCGTCGGAGGAACGGCGCAAGACGATGACAGGCGGGACGACGGCCTCCCAGTGCCTCGTCTTCAGCTTCGCCAGCGCCAACCGACACGCCTTGGCCGACGATCCGTCCACCCCGAGAGCAGCCAGCACCGCGCGAATCGTCGCCGGAGCAACGGACTTGACTACTCCCTGCTGGTCTCGGTACTCAACCGCCACACCATAGGAACGCGCGAGGGTCGCCAAATCCGGATCGATGCTCACCTTCACACGTCACCAAATCTCGGGGCGGAGTCCGAGCCAACCGCAAGTCGCCTCCAGTTGGGCTGCAAGTGAAATGATCGTCTCCTCATCAGCGGACCTTCCGACCAGTTGGACTCCGATCGGCAAACCATCCGCATTCCAGTTCATCGGGACATTGATGGCCGGTTGCCCCGTCATATTGTAGGGAGCACAGAACGGGCTGTAATGAATCTGGGCATCAAAGTCGCCTGCCGGGTCATCGTCGTCACGCAGCTGGCCCACCAAAGCGGGCGGCTCCGCCAGCGTCGGACACAGCACCGCATCAAGGTGCTCGGTGCGCTGCAGCGCGAATCGCGCCGCCACCCGAACGAACGAGATCGCCGACGCCAATTCAAGTCCACTGACCTGCCGCCCGGCTTCCCGTAAGTACCGAGTCAGCGGACGCAGGTCCTCCTCTCGCTCCGGCGGGACGGGCGTCAGCAACGCCAGAATCGACCAGATCGTGAAGAACGCCGGACGCGCGGTCTCATCGAACGGCGGTTGGGACTCGACAAGGGTGTGTCCCAGACCTTCGAGCACGCCAACGGTGTCTTCCATGGCTGCCCGGACATCGCCGTGGACATTGGTCTGGACCAGCCCCGGCTGCAGGTAGTAGCCGATGGTCAGCTTCCCTGGATCGCGCCTGGACGCCGCCAAGAAGGTTCCATGTCGCGGCGGCGGAATACTGAAGGGCGACCCGTACCTGGGCTGCGCCATCACGTCGAGCAAAGCCGCGCCATCAGCCACGCTTCGGGCGATAGGACCGCTTGTGGGCAGATCGCCGATGATGTCACCGTACGGGCCGTTGCTGACACGGCCCCGGCTCGGCTTGATCCCCACCAAGCCGGTCACCGCACACGGGATCCGAATCGATCCACCGCCATCGTTCCCGTGGGCCACCGGTGCCAGCCCAGCAGCCACCGCCGCAGCCGCGCCCCCACTGGAACCGCCCGCAGACCTGGTCAGATCCCAAGGGGTCCTGGCCGGCGGAGCCACGTCCGGCTCGGTATAGCACGGCAACCCCATTTCCGGAGTGTTCGTCTTGCCGGTGATCACCAACCCGGCGGCCCGAAGATTGGCGACGACGTCGTCATCCGTCGGCAGGGTGGCATCGATCACTGCTGATCCAGCCCGGGTCGGAATGCCGGCCACGAAAACCAGGTCCTTGATCGGGCATACCACGCCCAGCAACGGTGGCAGCGGTTCACCGTCGGCTGCGTTCCGCACCCGCGAATCGGCCGCTTCGGCTTGCTCCATGGCGAGTTCTGGCGTCATCATCACGTAGGCGCCGACCGTGTCACCCAACCGCTCACCGCGCCGCAGGTAGTGCTCGGTGAGCTCGACGGACGACAACTGCCCCGACCGAATCGCGGCAGCTTGCTCCAACGCGCTCAGGTCATGCAATTCATCACCTGAAAAAGTGCCTGCCGGGCTCATGCCCCGCCTCCCTTCACAGAGTCATTCTCAGCAGCGGTCGCGGCCTTCTTGCCGCTCCGATGACGCATCCAGGCGACGATGGCGCACGCAAAGAGCGCACCGATCAGCCCCACCCCCAACAGCACAAAGATCAACGGAACCTGCGCGGTAAAGAAGAGGAAGTTGATTTCGATGGCCGCCCTGTTCAGAAAAACGAACAACACGATGTACAGCAACAGCAGCGTCCACAGTACTGGCTTGATGTAGGCAGTCCATGGCGTCTTGTGCTCATGGGGTTCATGAATCCCACGCGGTACCTTGGCACCCGGTTCCGACGGTGTTGCGCTCGGGGACACACCCATGGTTGCCTCCAGGATCGGTCGTAGGCCCAGCATGCCGCATCGGAGACCACAACGCTCGGGTTGCTACGCCCACTGGACGGTCTTTCCCGGCGGCGGGAATCAACCTCATGCCGATTCATTAGTCTCTTCGCATGGACCCGTTCCCGCCGACCGCCCGCACAGATACCGTCTATGCCCTCCATGGGTGCGAGGTGGCCGACCCTTATCAGTGGCTGGAGGACCGTTCCGACCCGGCGACCTTGGTGTGGCTCACCGAACAGGCCATGTACTTCATCGGGCAGCGCTCGCAGTGGAGCACTGTGAGCTACTGGCGTAGCCGCCTCGAGGCACTGCTCGGCGCGGGCGTGGTGGGTCCACCGGTCTGGCGCGGGTCCCGCTGCTTTCAGATGCGCCGAAACCCGGGTCAGGAACATGCCGTGCTGTGGGTCATTGACAGCGACGGCTCAGAACGCGCGCTCATCGACCCGATTGATATCGACCCATCTGGCTTGACCACGCTCGACGCCTGGCAGCCGACCAAGGAGGGCGACCGAATCGCCTACCAGGTCTCGGCAGGCGGCACAGAGGAATCGATGCTGCTGGTCATGGACGTTGCGACCGGTGAACACCTTGAGGGTCCTATCGGCAGAGTTCGTTACTCGCCCATCGCATGGCTGCCCGGCGGTCAGGCGTACTACTACGTGCGACGGCTGCCACCAGAGCAGGTCCCGACCGGCGAGGAGCAGTTCCACCGCCGAGTCTGGCTGCACATAGTCGGGACCGATCCGACGACAGATGTGTTGATCTTCGGGGACGGCCGCAAGAAGACCGAGTACTTCGGCGTCTCGGTCAGCCGTGACGGGCGGTGGCTGTCGATCAGCGCGAGTGAGGGAACCGCCCCGCGCAATGACGTATGGGTGGCGGACCTGCAGACCATCGACGGCGAGACAGGGGGTCCCGGCAATCCCCGGCTGACAGCAATCCAAGAGGGCATCGACTGCCAATCCGGGCTGCACTTCGGCCGACATGGCCGGGTGTATGCCTTCACCGATCGCGATGCCCAGCGTGGGCGGGTCGCCGTCACGACGACCGACGCCTTGGGGGTCGAGTCGTGGCGGGACCTGATACCGCAGGACGACGTGGCGGTGTTGGAGGACTTTGCCATCCTGGACGGTCCGGAATTGGACAAGCCGATCATGCTGGTGTCCTGGACCCGACACGCCATCGCCCACGTCACGATCCACGACCTGTGGACCGGTGAGCGAATCAGCGAATTGGATCTACCCGGGATCGGCACGATCGGCGGGCTGTTGGATCGCCCGGAAGGCGGACACGAAGCCTGGTTCGTCTACACCGACAACGCGACGGTTCCGAGGGTCATGCGTTATGACGCGGCGACAGACACCCTGACCGTGGCCGCCTACCCGCCTGGATTCGTCGAGGTGCCACCGATCTGCTCGTCGATGCAGACGTACCGCAGCAAGGACGGAACCGAGGTCCGGATGTTGGTCCTGTCACGTTCGCAGGACACCCCTGACCACCCTCGGCCGACCATCTTGTACGGCTATGGCGGGTTCGCCATACCGATGGCTCCGTCCTATTCGCCGAATATCCTGGCCTGGGTGGAGGCGGGCGGTGTTTACGCCATTGCCTGTATCCGGGGCGGCAGCGAGGAAGGCGAAGGCTGGCACCGGGCCGGAATGCTGGCGAACAAGCAGAACGTGTTCGACGACTTCATCGCGGCGGCCGAGTGGCTGATCGCCCAGGGCTGGACCACCAGCAGTCAGTTGGCTATCAGCGGCGGGTCAAACGGCGGGTTACTGGTCGGCGCAGTGATGACTCAGCGACCGGATTTGATGACCGCGGTTCATTGCTCGGCGCCGTTGCTGGACATGATCAGGTACGAGTCCAGCGGACTCGGCGCGACCTGGAACGTCGAGTACGGCAGCGCCGCATCGCCGGAGGAGTTCGGCTGGCTGGCCGCCTACTCCCCACTGCACCGGGTGCGCGACTCTGTGGCCTACCCGGCGACGCTATTCACGGTCTTCGACCACGACACCAGGGTGGATCCGATGCACGCCCGCAAGATGTGCGCCGCGTTACAGCACGCCACTTCCGGGTTTGCGCCCATCATGATCCGGGCAGAGATGGATGTGGGACATGGCGCCCGTTCGGTGTCCCGTAGTGTCGAGTTGTCTGCCGACGTGCTCGCCTTCCTCGCTGACGAGACCGGTTTGGCCAAGGAGTTAGTTGTATGAAACTGATTGCGGCAACAACCACGGAAAATGAATTCGTCCAGACCGTGGTCGGACTGCCACTAAAGATCATCTTGATCGTCGGAAGCTGCGTGGTGATCTGGTTCATCGTCACCAGGATCATCAACCGGGTCACCGCCAAGCTCGTGTCGAAGGCCGAATCGAACCGCCTTGCGGTGGCACGGCGCACCGAGCACACCTCCGACATGACGGCGATCTTGATGTCGCAGCGCCGTCGCCAACGCGCCGAAGCGATCGCCTCGCTGCTGAAGTCGGTCACGACACTGACGATCGCCGCCATCGGCATCTTGTTGGTACTGGCGCAACTGAACATCAACATAACGCCACTATTGGCCAGCGCCGGGGTGTTCGGCGTG
>JBAXOQ010000206.1:0-8148 GCA_037133175.1 Actinomycetes bacterium | reverse complement strand
CTCCATACCCTTTGCTGCGTGCAGCGATGCCAGTGTCACGCCATCAACACTCGGCGCGTCCTGCGCCTGCTGGCGTCGGGCGATCTCGTCGACGACGTCGCGCAGCCCGGCGCCGGAGGAACGAGAGAGCACCTCATCGGCCAGGGCCGCGAGCGCGGCCAGCGACTCCCAGGCCTCCCGAACGGCGCCGGTATCCGCCGGGGGCGCCGAACTCCAGCCGGCCGACCCCAGAATCGCATGCACGACCGACCGCACATCCTCCGGCGCGGACCCGGTCCCCTCACCAGCCCTGGCCGCTCCGCGCAGCAAGCTCACGCCCTTGCGCACCTCGGGCCGTTCGAAGAAGCGACGCCCGCCGCGCACCGAGTACGCGATGCCCGCATCAGCCAACTCCGATTCGAAAGCCTCGGTAAGGGCGTTGATCCGCACCAAGATGGCCATCTCACGAGCCGGCACACCGGCCGCAATCAGGCTCGAGATCGAAGCCACCACACCGCGTGCCTCGGCCGACTCGTCCGGATACTCGGTCACTGCTGGCACGGGCCCGTCTCCGACCTGGGAACGCAGCGGGATTCGCTGCGCGGCCACCGAGCCCTTGCCAGTGCGAATGTCCACCACGGCGGATGCCTGACCGATGACCTGCTCAGCAACAGCGACGATCTGCGGTGTGCACCGGTAGCAGCGGTTCAACTGGATCACCGTGGTGCCGGGGTGTTTGGCAGGGAATTCACGCAGGAACCTGGGGTTGGCGCCCGCGAAGCTGTAGATGGTCTGGGCGACGTCGCCCACCACGCAGATGTCGTCCCGATCGCCCAACCAGATGTCCAACAGTCGCTGCTGAACCGCTGAAACGTCCTGGAACTCATCCACCGTGAAATGAGCGAACGAGGACTGCACCTGTTGCCGAAGCTCGCGGTTCTCGTCCAGGATCGCCACCGTCAGCAGCAGCACATCCTCGAAGTCGATCCGGCGGGCGTTGCGTTTGGCGCGCTCGTAGCCCGCGTAAACGACGCCCACCTGCTCAAGGTTGAGCCCGCCTGGGGCGCGCCGAGACACCGCGGACGCCGCCTGTGGGTAATCGTCGGCGCCGATCTGAACGGACTTGGCCCATTCGATCTCAGTAGCCAAGTCACGGATCAGCAGGTGATCCGCGCCAATGCGGGCGGCTGCCACGGCTGAGGAGATCAACGCGGATTTGGAGGTGATGACCTCGTGCATCTGCCCGCCGATGGCCTGCGGCCAGAAGTAGCTCAACTGCCGCAAGGCGGCAGCGTGAAATGTCCGGACCCGCACGCCGTGAACGCCGAGCTCTGCGAGGCGCCGAGTCATCTCGCCAGCCGCCCGCGTGGTGAACGTCACTGCCAACGTCCGGGCCGGGTCCTGTGCGCCCGTGGCGGCGCCGTGGGCGATGCGGTGGATGATCGCCCGGGTCTTGCCGGTGCCTGCCCCGGCGAACACCACCACGGGTCCGCTCAGGGACTGCGCGACCAATCGCTGTTCGGGGTCAAGTCCCCCCAACAGGTCAATCGCGCTGACTTCGGTCACCATGTAGGGCAGTCTGCCAAACGGGTGTGACGCAGCACGCAGGCCGCAGGCTGGCTGTGGATGACAGGACTTGCGATCATGGCTGAAGAAACCGACAACGTTGGAGTGAGCGTGAGCGAAGTAACCGTGTATTCCACCCCTTGGTGCGGCCACTGCAAACGCCTAAAGACGCAATTGGCGCGCGAAGGCATCGAGTTCGTCGACGTCGACATCGAAACCGATCCAGCGGCCGCCGACATCGTCGCTGCCGCCAACAACGGCGACCACGTTGTCCCGACTGTGGTCATGGCCGACGGCACGACGCTGTCCAACCCGTCGGTGCGCCAGATCAAGGAACACCTGAGTTCATAAAGCGCTGGCCCTTAGCGAGACCACTGGCCGGGCAGCTCCTGGCCGTACCAGCGCTCAACCAGGCGACGGGCAATCGACACCGGTGGCGGCAGGCGCAGGTCTCCGTTGGAGCACGCCAACCGAACCTGCTCGCGGGAGAACCAGGCGACCTCGGCCATCTCGTCACCGTCGGCCACCGGCTCGACCGAACCGACCGAGTAGGCATGAAAGCCCAGCATCAGCGACGACGGAAACGGCCACGGCTGACTACCCAGGAACTGCACACTCGCGGGGTCGACCATGATGCCGGATTCCTCCTGCACCTCTCGAACGACCGCGCACTCGGCCGATTCGCCGGGCTCGACGAAGCCGGCCAGCGTCGAGAACCAACCCGGCGCCCACCCGACCCGGCGGCCTAGCAGCGCCCGATCCGTCTGGTCCCGGACAAGCATGATCACAGCCGGGTCCGTACGCGGAAAATGCTCCGACCCGTCTTCGCCACACAGCCGAACCCAGCCGCCTCGAACCATCTGCGTCGTCGTACCGCACACAGGGCAGCGCGGATGACGACGGTGCCAGGTCGCCAAAGCGACAACCGTTGTCAGCACCTCGGCATCGCGAGCAGACAGCTTGGACCCGATGTCGCGCAGCGTCCGGCCGCCATCGATGTGCGGCCGACTGGCATCGTCGATTGCGAACAACGCCAGCTTGTGCTCGTCGAATCCCAGGAACATCGCCTGGTCTGGCAGGTCGTCCGACCAAGTGGTCGTCTTGATCAGCCGCAGTGCGAGGACATCGTCGGCGAAGGCATCCGCGGCAACGTACTCTCCGCTGAGCACGACGATCCGCGATGTCGGCCGCCGCCACAACTGAGCCAGCCGAGCCGGGTCCGCCCGGACCGCCTCCGCGCGATCCAAACCGCGGCGGGACAATGCCAGATCGGCCAGCAACGGTTGCGGTCCGGGCGGCCAGGGAACCAGATCGACGGAATCAGCGACTACCACCTGCGGACCATAACGCACCGACCCCGGCCCGCGACAGCGTCGAGAAGCGGCGCCGGGTCAGCGTGGGAGCAACGCCACGGAGCGATCCATGACAGGATGCACCGGTTATGGGGTTCATTCGCCAGCTCACCGGGGTTCGCTTCTTCGCGGCGTTCTGGGTGCTGCTGTACCACTACCAGCCCGCCATGGCCACTGCTGGAGTCCTCACCCCGGTTGTCCACGAGGTGGTACGGGTCGGGTCGCTGGGCGTCGACCTGTTCTTCACGCTGTCCGGGTTCATCCTGACCTACACCTACCTGACCCGGCTCGGACCTGCGTTGAAGGGACCGGCAGCCGGGAATTTCCTCTGGCTTCGCCTCGCCCGCATCTACCCGGTCCACTTCGTGATGCTCAACGTGTCGATCCTGGCGCTGGTGGCCGGATCGCTGGCCGGCAGCACCGACCCGGCAGCGAAGACCTGGCTGAACCCGCTGGAGTACGTCAAGCAGCTTCTGCTGATTCAGGAATGGGGACCCAACCCCACCCGTGGCTACAACTTCGTGGCCTGGTCACTGTCGATGGAATGGCTGGCGTACCTGCTGTTCCCACTGATGGCGCTGGTGTTCTGGCGGTTGCGGGACCGGCTGCCGGCCTGGGCGCTGGCCGTCGTGGGACTGCTATGCCTGACGCCGCTGCTGACCATCGGCTTCACCGCGAACTCCGACCCGCTGCACGATCCGTTCCTGACCGGCGGTTGGAACTCGACCTTCCGCATCCTCACGGAGTTCGTCGCGGGTGGGTTCATCTACCTCGCTGTGCGGCGTCTGACAGAGTCTGGCGGCCCCTCTGCGGCGGTTCAGCGAGGCGCACTGGTGGTCAGTTGGGCGATCCCGCCGCTGGTCGTGGCGGTGTCAATCGCGTTGGGCAACATCGCGTCGTTGCAGTGGCCGGGGCTGCCGAACGAGGCACCGAAGCTGTACGTGGCGATCATTCCGCTTCTGGTCATCTGGATCGGCGCCCTGGCCCTGACGACCCGCGGGCCTGCCAGCCTCCTGTCCCATCGCTGGGTGGTGCTCGGCGGTTTCATCTCGTATTCGCTCTACATGGTCCACATCGTCTGGTACGGCCTGTGGCGTCAGGGGATGAAGGTCATCGGGATCAACGGCGGGCCGCTGTACTTGATCAGCCTGATCGGGTTGATCGTTATCGCGGTTGTATTGGCGTACCTGATGTGGCGCTTCGTGGAGGAACCGGCGCGCGAGTGGATGCGGCGGCGAGCAGGAGCTCCGGTGAAGCCGATCGAAGAGGCCACCGAGGGTGTCAAGTAGTCAGCGATGCGGTTGGCGACCTTCAACATCCTGCACGGGCAGCGGCTCGACCGCCCATCGTCCGAGCGCCCTGCCACGTCGGGGGCTGAACTAGCGGCGGCGATCGCCGAACTAGACGCCGACGTCATCGGATTGCAGGAAGTCGATGTCCACCAACCGCGCAGCGGCCGGGTGCACCAACCGGATGTGGTGGCGAAGACCATCGGCGCGCCGTGGTGGCGCTTCGTCCCCACCGTCGTCGGAACCCCGGGCGGCGTCGGCGGTTTCAAACCGGCCGACGATTCCGTGCGGGCAGCATCGGCCGAAGGCCTCGGCGTCGGCGAGCGCTACGGAATCGCCCTGATCTCGAAGCTCCCCGTGATCGCCTGGCATGTCCAGGTTTTCGCCAGCGCTCCGATGTCGTTGCCGCTGCTGGTGCAAAGCGGCGGACGGGCCAGGTTTGCCCGGGTGCGCGACGAACCGCGAGCCGCCATCGCCGTCACCCTGGCGGGCCGTGATGGCCCAATCACTGTCGCTACCGCCCACCTATCGTTCGTACCGGGCTACAACATCACCCAACTGATGCGGTTGAAGGCCTGGCTGGCGGAACTGCCCAGACCGCTGGTGCTGATGGGCGACTTCAACCTGCCGGGGACCATACCGTCGCGAGTCACGCGTTGGCCCTCTGTTGCCCAACAACCGACCTATCCGTCCTACAATCCGCGGACCCAATTCGACCACATCCTGGTCGACGGCGCCGCGAACCCCGTGCTGGCCGCCGCCCGGCAGCGAACCGCCGCCATTTCCCTGCCGGTCAGTGACCACTGCGCCCTACGCACCGACATCGACCTGTAACCCCCTTGCTCGGACCGCCGCCCGCCCGCCGCGCAACTCCTGTTCGTTGACTGCGAAGTTGTCGCGGTGTTTCCTTGATCAAAAACCGCGACAACTTCGCAGTCAACGACAAGACACGGCACGGCTTTGCGGATGACCTGGAGCGGGGGTCAGCGCTTGATCTTGATGCGGTAGGTGGCGGCGAGTGGCTGCCACGCAGCACCACCGGCGGCGGTGGCGCGAAGCTTGCAGGTGGCGAGTTTCCAGCGAGCCGTGAGCGTACCGCGGCGCACGGAACACCTCGACGCAGTGAGCGCGGTCCAGGTGACACGCTGCCCGTGGTCGGTACGCCGCGGCAGCACGGCTGAGCGACCGCGTCGCAAGGAGCTAGGTACCGCCCCCGCCGGAACCTGCGTCGCCGGAGCCACCGGATTCGTCGGAGTGGTCGGGCCGACCGGGCTGACCGGGCTGACCGGGCTGACCGGGCCGACCGGGCCGACCGGGCCGACCGGGCCGACCGGGGGTGTCGGATCAGTCGGCGGCGTGGTGGGCGGGACCGAAGTCCCGGGTGCTGTCACAACCAACGACACCGACTGAGCCGGCATCGTGTACTCGAAGCTGCCCGGAGTGGACGCCACCAAGTCCGGCCCACGCGCCGGCACCGAACTTGCGCCGGTCAGGGAGTAGAGCTGTGCAGCGTTGGCGCCGGCCACACCCGTGATGGTGACCGGCCGGGCACTGACAGCCTTGTTGATCAAAGCCACGGTGACCCGACCCGGAGTCGCCGAATCCTCCGCCGCGTAGGCGGATGTCTCAACGGGGTCCGAATCGCTGGCCTGCACCGCTGTGTCACCGAACGACTTGCCGCCGCCGTTGTAGTTGCGGAACATCGCGAACGCCCCATAGGACCATTGCTCGTTCGGATTGAACTGCGGCCAGAAAGTCGCGGCGGTGACTCCCTCCCGACCAAAGATTCCGAGCGTGTCCGCAGTCGCGATGCCACCGCTGATGTCGCCTCCACCACCGTAGTTCCACTCGGTGATGGCTAGACCCATGCCAGCGTTGTGCGCGGCTATTTCCGCACGCACCCGCGGCAGCAGCGCAATCGGCTGACCGCCCAACACGTCAATCGCGATCCAGCTGTCTTCGACGTAGGTCCAATCCCACAGCGACCGGGGAGCCTGCTCGCGGGCAGCCACCTCGGCGGGAGTGTGGCTCAATGTGAACACTTCGGGTCTGACCTGCGGGTACCAGTGAAGATCCAGAATGTCGATGGTGCGGTGGCCCGCTGCGGTGTCGGCAGCCTTGACTGCGGACAGGTAGTAATCCAGGAAACGTCCGTGGGACTGATAGTCCGCTGAGCTGCCATCGTTGTTGACCGGATCCTCTTGCCCCTGCCAGCCGTCCAATACCGGGCCGGTCACCTTGGCAGACGGGGAAGTGTCCTTGATGGCCCGCGCGTACTGCAGGTTGCGGGCAATCAATTCGTCGTAGGTGAAGTTCCGGGCGAACACCTCGGCATGCGTGTAGTCCCAATCGTTGGGCTCGTTGTCCAGCGAGTACAACACAGTGGCTCCCGGGTGGGTCAGCGCCAGTCGGTTCACAAACTGGTTCTGATAAACCACTGCATCGGAGGTGTTCGGCGTCAGCGACAGTGGCCCGCCGGTTGCCCGATTCTGCCGGAACCGGGTCGTCAGGTAGCCCGGACCTGAGAGCCGAACGTCATCGCGCGGCGCCGTATCTGCTGCCACGTAGTCTCCGATCGGCACGGTCACCAAAGCCGCCGCTCCGGCCGCCTGAGCGCTGGCGACAGTCGCATCAGCGACCGCCCCCGGCGCGGTCGAGGACGTGAGGTAGTCGTCGTTCTCGAAGAGCCAGTCAGACCCGGCGTTGGAGGCGTTGTTCTCCCAGTTGTAGGCGGTATAGCGGTTGCCTCCCAACCGCACCAAGGTCGCTCCGGAAGCGGCGAGCACGTCATCCAGGCTCCCCAGCACGGAACCGGGCGAATTCAACGTGGGGTCGTCATTGATGCCGTAGATCAACGGCGATATGGGATGCCTACCCGATGCCGTGTCGACTGTGACGTGAACCGGCGCTGATGCCCGGTCCGCGATGGGACCGCTGGCAGCCGCCGTACCCGAGCCGACCATGGCTGCGGTCGCCAGCACAACCGTGGCCGCGACCGCGACCGCAGCAGTCGCGGTCGGTCTGCTGCGAGGTGTGATCATGTCACCCGCCGCCCCTCCGGACACACGCGCCGAACCGCTCGGCGCGTCAGCGTAAGCCGCTGGCGCGGACGTGGCAAGCGCCGGACGATCGGGCGCTGCACAATGTCCACATGGAAGTATCGGCATCGGTCGCCGCCAGCGTGCGGCATCTGCGCGAGACCACCCGTTTGCAGCCCCGCATCGCGATCGTCTTGGGCACCGGCCTCGGCGATCTGGCGGACCAGGTCAGCGACCGCGTCGTCGTGCCCTACAACTCGATCCCGCACTTCCCGGAGTCCACCGCAGCAGTTACCGTTGGCGCCCTCGTCGTCGGTAGGCTGCGTGGGCAGCCTGTGGCCATGATGCAACGCCGGTTCCACCTCTACGAGGGCCACACCGCACAGCAGGTCAGCTTCCCCATCGAGGTGCTCGCCGCCCTCGGCGTCCAGACCCTCATCGTCAGCAATGCCGCCGGGGGAATCAACCAGGCGTTCTCGCCTGGCGACTTGATGCTCATCACCGATCACATCAACCTGTCGGGCGCCAATCCCCTGGTCGGAACGCAGCGCGATGACCGGCCCTCGGCATTTGTGGACATGAGCGATGCCTACAGTCCGCGCCTTCGCACGTTGGCGCACTCCAGCGCGCGGGACTGCGGCATCAATCACCAGTCAGGCATCTACCTAGGCACCCTCGGACCATCGTTCGAGACCGCCGCCGAGATTCGATTCATGCGGACCATCGGGGCCGACGCGGTCGGAATGTCGACCATTCCCGAAGTCATCAAGGCACGCCAACTCGGGCTGGAGGTGCTGGGTATCTCGTGTATCACGAACATGGCGACGGGAGTGGCCGGCGCCTGCCATGACTACCAAGAGATGATCGCAGTGGCCAACCGATCACGGGACCGGTTCTGCCGCTGGGTGAGCGAGATCGTCGAGA
>JBAXOQ010000205.1:0-8149 GCA_037133175.1 Actinomycetes bacterium | reverse complement strand
GCACTGGACTACTCGCACCGTCACGGCATCGTTCACCGCGACATCAAGCCCGCGAACGTGATGCTGACGCGCACCGGCGATGTGAAGGTGATGGACTTCGGCATCGCCCGGGCCCTGGCCGACTCATCGGCGACCATGACCTCGGCGCACGCGGTGATGGGGACCGCACAGTACCTCTCACCCGAGCAGGCACGAGGCGAAGTCGTCGATGCGCGCTCGGACCTCTACTCCACCGGTTGCCTGCTGTACGAACTGCTGACCGGTCGACCCCCGTTCACCGGTGATTCACCGGTGTCCGTGGCCTACCAGCACGTCAGCGAGAACCCACTGCCGCCGTCACGAATCGACCCGGCCGTTCCGACATCGTTGGATGCGCTGGTCCTGAAATCACTGGCCAAGAACCCCAACGATCGGTACCAGACAGCAGCAGACTTCCGCAGTGACGTCGAGCGGGCGATCGCGGGCATGCCGGTCACCTCGGCCGTTCCGCCAGTGGCCCCAGTTGTCCCAGTGGCTGCCGCTGCCGGTGGGATGGTTGGTGGTTTCGCCGCCGCCGACGCGACCCAGCGTTTTGCCGCAGCGACGGCGCCGACCCCACCGGTGGATCCCGGTGGCAGCAGGCGTAGCCCCTGGATGTGGATTGGCATCGCCTTGATCATCCTGCTCGTTGCCGCGGTGGCCGCCTTCGCCACGGTGACCCTGACTAACAGCAACAAGGCCGTCGAACAGGTGACCGTGCCCATCCTGACCGGCAAGACCGTGGCCGTGGCGCAGCAGGCCTTGATCACTCAGGGCCTGACCCTGGGGACCCAGACCCTGCAGAACTCGGAGACCACCAAGGGCCAGATCCTGTCCCAGGACCCGGCCGCCGGCTCGCAGTTGGCCAAGGGGCAGCCAGTCAACGTGGTGGTCTCAGCCGGCAAGACCCAGGTGCAGGTCCCGAACCTAATCGGCATGCCGAGCTCAGACGACGCCCGCGTGGCGCTGTCCGACGCCCAACTCCAACTTGGATCCGTCACCGAGAAGGACAGCGACCAACCCAAGGGCCAGGTCCTGAGCCAGTCACCCACCGCCGGAAACACCGTGGACTCAGGTTCGAAGGTGAGTATCACTGTGTCCAGTGGGCTGGTGGCGGTGCCGAACGTGGTGAACCAGACCCAAGCCCAGGCCAGCGCGACCCTGAGCAACGCCGGCTTCCAGGTCGTCGTGGTCCAGCAGATCTCCAACACGGCTACCGCCGGGACGGTGCTGGCCCAAGCGCCGACTGCGAACAGCAAAGCTCAAAAGGGCAGCACCGTGACGATCACCGTGGCCCAGGCCCCGGCCAGTACCTCGGCCGCTGCTCGCGCCAACGAGCCACCCGCCGCGATCAATCCCGCCGCCGCATCAACCCCTAACCCCAAACCAGCCGTCACCCCCTAGGAGCGCGGGTCTGAATTGGCAATTCTGATTCCGGGATGAGCGTTCCGCTGTGGTCGCGTGGCTGGGCCCTGTAGGGGCGTGTGCGGGCCTGCGGTCCCGATAGCGGTATGGATTATGGCCCCGATGTGGGTTCGGTCTACGCTGGTTCGCCGTGATCTTGATGGCGCTCATCTGAATCTCCCCAGTTCTGCTCATTGAAATTCCCCACTTAGGGCACCCGTGCGTGGCGTCGCTGCGTGCGGGGGGACTCCTTCGAAGGTGGTGGTCTCTGACCTCCACCAGCACTTCGAAGGAGTCCCGACTCAATGCTCACACAGGAGAACGATATGGACGCACATGCGCTTGCCCGGCAGGGCTGGACGATCACTGCGATAGCCAAACATCTTGGTCATGACCGGAAAACTATTCGTGCCTATCTGGACGGGGACCGGGTTGCTGGGGTCCGGGCTCCCACCACAGGCCCGGACCTGTTCGAACCGTTCCAGGCCTACCTCACGCGGCGGCTCGAAGACGACCGCCATGTGTGGGCCACAACCTTGTTCGATGAGGTGGTGGCGTTGGGTTTCCCGTTGTCGTATCCCAGTTTCACCCGGGGGTTGCGGGAGCGTGGTCTGCGACCGCACTGCGAGGCGTGTTCAGCCTCGACCGGCCGGGACCACGCGGTCATCGATCATCCTGCCGGTGATGAGGCGCAGTGGGACTGGCTGGAACTGCCAGAGGCTCCCCAGGCGTGGAACGTTGGTGATACCGCTCATCTGTTCGTTGGTGCGTTGCCGCACAGCGGCCGGTGGCGCGGCGTGCTGGGCGAGTCCGAGGATTTCGCGCACCTGGTCCACTGCCTGCACCAGGTGTCGGAGCGTCTGGGTGGACTGCCCAAAACCTGGCGATTCGATCGGATGGCCACTGTCGCCAACCCGAACACCGGAAAAGTCACCGCCGCCTTCGCGGCGGTCGCCAAGCATTACGGTGTTCATGTTGCGTTGTGCCCGCCTCGTCACGGGAATCGTAAAGGCACCGTGGAGAAGGCTAATCACAGTGCCGCCCAGCGTTGGTGGCGCACCGTCCCGGATGATTTCACGATTGTCCAGGCGCAGGCATCGTTGGACGTGTTCTGCACCAAGGTCGGTGATAACAGGGTGCGCCACCGGGACGGCATCCGTACCAGCGTCGGTGAAATCGCTACCGCCGAAGCGGCACTGCTCGCACCGTTGCCAGCACCGTTCCCGGCAACACTGTGCGTGACCCGCGTTGTCTCCGCCCAGGCACTTGTCGGGTTCTGCGGGAACTTCTACTCCGTGCCACCCGGGCTCGGCGGGCGCACGTTGGTACTGACTGCCCGCCTGGGCTCACCCACGTTGGATATCGCGACCGGGGAAGGGATTGTGGTGGCCCGCCATCACCGCCAACGCGACGGTGCCGGGATAGCCGTGCGCGATGCAGTCCACGTCACAGCGCTAGAACGCACTGTGCTGGCCGAGTTCAGTGACCGTAAACCCTGTAAACATAAGGGCCGGCGGCCACCGAGCCCGGCAGCGCTGGCCGAAGCCGAAGCGATCACTGTCACCGGTGAGGGCGGGCAGAGCCTGGCTCGGGACGTCGTGGTCGACCTTGAGGTGTGGGCCAAAGCGGCCAACGACCGTCAGGTCGCACCATGACCGGCACCGCAACGCAGCCCCTGACCAACGAAGCGGCCGGAACGTATCAACGACTGCGCTCCCACCTGGCCTACCTCAAACTATCCACCGCAGCCGAGCACCTGCCCGCCGTTCTGGACGCGGCCCGCGCCGAGGAGCTGAGCCCAACCGCGACACTGGAACGACTGCTGGATCTGGAAGTGAGCGCGACCGAGGCACGGCGTCTGACGACCCGTTTGTGTTTCGCGAGCCTGCCCGCACCATGGACGCTGGAAGACTTGGACTACGACGCCAGCCCCACCTTGGACCGGGCCCTGATCAACGACCTCGCCTCGTTGCGTTTCATCGATCAGGCAAGCAACGTTTTGCTGATCGGCTCGTCCGGCACCTGTTAGCACTGCGCGTTCCTTTCCTCAGGGTTGGTCGAACAGTCCAAACTGTTGGGCTTCTTCGTTGATTCGTGTGCGTTTTCGCCGCTTTCGGTTGGCGTGGCAGGCATGGGGCTCCCCGCGTTGGACCTCATGCGAAACGGTTTGCCGCCAGACCCGGGGGGCCTTGACCGGCCTGGCCCCGGGCAGCCGGCCTTCCGAAGGGGTCGTCCCGGCCGATCTCGGGCACTGTCGTCCACCCGAATCCCCCGCGGAGCCCGGCCGCCGGGCTTCTCGCCGGCGGGGGATCGGGCCGTGAACCATCTGTGATTGGCGGCGCTACCGGCGCCGGGAGAGTTCTCGGCTTGCCTGACGATGACCACGACCGCATCCTGGCACCCGGGTGTGACATTCGCCGGGGCAGGCCGACGGGCGGGCCGATGCCTCGGCAGAGATGTGTCGGTTCGTCGGTGAGACCTGTTGTCGGCCAGACGTGCCGGTCGTCATTGCACTGTCCTGTTGTGGTGTCACCCGATGTTGGGGCCGGTTCGCGGTGCTCGGCACGGTGGCTCATGATGGGCCGCCCAGCAGCAGCTCGTCAATGGTGATCAAGTCGTCGCAGCCGGGACACGTGCCGCCTCTGCCAAGCCGGACGCAGAACGTGTTGCAGTCCGGGCAGCGCTGCTCTTCCAGGTAGCGACCGTCACACACCGGGCATTCGTAGATCGTGTTGGTTCGTCGGGACCTGGGTTCCGGCGGTGGCGGCGGTTCCGGTGGTTGGCCGGCCTGGTTGCGCCGCCGCCAGCCCGTCTGCCGGCAGCGGTCGCTGCAATAGCGCTTCGATCGTCCCGGCGACAGTGTTGCGTTGCAGACCGGGCAGCAGGGCTGCGGAGGTGCCGTTACGGTGCCGTTACGCAACGGTGTTGTGGTGTCGGTCATGTCGTCCTCGATCCGAGTTGCCCGGTGTCGGCCTGTGGGCCGTTCCCTTCATCGGCGGGCTGGTCGAACAGTCCGACCTGCTGGGTGTTCGCGTTGATTCGTAGGCCCTTGCGCCGTCCCTGGTTGACGTGGACGGCTTCCAGTTCCCCGCGCTGGACCTTGTTCAGGACGGTTTGGCGGGAGATTCCGAGTGCTTTTGCCGCCTCGGCCAGGGGCAGCCAGCCCTGGGGAACGGTCGGGGCGATCCGGTCCCGGACGCCCTGATCGATCCTGATCTTCCATGGTGCCCCGGCGGTGAGCTGCTCGCCGGTGAGGAATCCCTCGGAAAGCCACCGGTAGATCGTGGTCTTATCGACACCGAGGAGTTTCTCGGCTTGCCCGACGCTGACCACGACCGCATCCTCATGACCCGGTGTGGCATCGGCCGGGGGCTGGTAGGCGGGGATTGCCCGGGCGACGCGCAGACTCCTGACCCTGGTCTTGGTGAACGACAGACCGGTGGCGGTGAGCCGGTGCTGGCGGGACAGGATCTGCGCGATGGTCGTGTCGTCGTAGTCGGCGGCCAAGCGGGCCACGAGGGCGACGGTGTCCTCGTCGGTGGCGTGGAAATGTCCGCCGGTCCTGGTCATTTCCATGACCAGGTCGCTGCGTGACCCGCCCTGCCAAAGGATCGTCACCGCCGCCGTCCGGGCCGCCGTGTCGACGGTGACGACCACTTCGTCGATGACCGCCCGCAACAGTTGTTTGCGTTCACGCACCGTCGTGGTGGGTGCGTCGAAGACGGCGCGCACGTCGGCGCCGGCCTTGCCCAACCAGGCGAGCTCGTCGTCGCGCAGTGCGATCGGTTTGCGGGCCTGCTGGGTCAGCAGGTCACGTTCGGCCCGGCGCTGACATGCCAGCTTCTTCTCGAACGCGCGTTCCAAGGTTCTGGCGACCAGGCGGTTCTCCGGCTCCACGGCGTCGTACTGGCGCCGGGCCCGGTCGGCTTCGAACCTGGACCGTTGCACCGCCAGCGTGAAGGCCCGCAGGCCGGCGGCGTGGGTGGCCTCCGCCTGGCTGAGCGCTTGGGCGGTCGCGGCCAGCGAGGCCGGGGCCAGGACCGTGAACATTTCTTGCAGGACCCGCTGCTCGAGGCGACGCCCACCCAGGCTCTGGCAACCATGTTCGGAGCCGTAGAGCTGGTTCGCCCTGGAGCACAGGTAGCGGGGGCAGTTGCCGTTCGTGCCGGAATACCCGGTCATCATCATCCGACCGCATTTGCCGCAACGGATCCGCCCTTGCAGCAGTGCCGATCCCTCACGGGCCGGGCCGCCGCCAGAACCGCGCGGGGCACGCCAGTTCTGCCGCAACGTCTTGGTGTTCGCCTCGTAGGTCGGCCAATCAATGAACCCCGGGTGGTGCTCGGGAATCAGCACTTCCCACTGATCTTGGGGAACAGCAACGGTCCGCACGATCAGACGCCCAGCCGAATCGAGCCGTTTCTCGGTTCGGGTGCGCCCGAACACGAACGCCCCGGCATACGTCGGGTTCGTCAAAATGTCATGCACCGCCGGATACGTGGCAGCTTTCCAGCCGATCCGCCCGGTGCGGGAGGGTCGGCGCGGCAGCAGCAAACCGTCTTCGCGCAACGACAACAGAACCTGACGGGCCGAACCGAGGTCGGCGAAACGGCTGAACACGACCGCGATCGCCTCCACCACAGCCTCGTCCGCGCACATCACAATCTTCCCGTCATCGTCGTGATCGAACCCGACGGGCAACCCTTGGCGCAGTTCACCGCGGGCCGCCTTATGCCGCAAACCCGCGGTCAACCGTGACCGGATCAGGTGCAACTCGGCCTCACTCATGGTGCCCTTGAGCCCGAGCACCAGCCGATCATTGAAATCACCCGGGTGATACACCCCGTCAGCATCAGCGATCAACGTGTCCGTCAGCGCGCACAGATCCAGCAACTGATACCAGTCGGCGTTGTTGCGTGCCAGGCGGCTGACCTCAATACCGAAAACGATCCCGACGTGACCCAGACCAACATCGGCGACGAGTTCCTTGAAACCTTCCCGGGCGGTGCTCTCGGCACCGGAGCGACCCAGGTCAGCGTCGATCACCTTGACCTGGTGGGAATCCCAGCCCAGCGCGACCGCCTTCTCTGCCAGCTCGTACTGGCGGGCCAGACTTTCACCGTTGTGGCGGACCTGGGTCAGCGTGGACTGACGCACATACACGTAGGCATCGCGGCCCAGATGCACGGCCAGGATCTTCGCCGGGACCAGCGTCGTCGTCTCAGTCATCACAGGCCCCCAGGGCAGGATCTTCTGCGTCGATCAACACGCTGCGGGTGATCAGCCGGGCCAGCAAGGCCACCGCGCTGGCCCGGGAGGCCTCCGGCAGGTCCCACCACCGTTGGGTTGGGATGGGGGTATTGGGTTCGGACAGCTCAAGTTGAACAGGAACTGCCGCTACAGTCAGGGCACGCAAATAGGTTCACCTTCTGAAGTCGTTGGCGCGATCAAGGGCAGGTCGAACCTATTTGCTGTTTGCAGGCCCGGCGCTCACCGGCGGCCGCGCCCGGAGCCTGAGCACCAACTTGTGCAGGGCTTTCAACCCATCCACGTCGAACACCGTCGCCACCACCTCACCGACGGGCCCCGCAACGACATCGGTGGCATCGGCGCGGATGGTGCCTGGACTGCCGTCGGGCAACTCGACCACCAAATAGGTGATCCCGTTGACCCGACGGAAAGCCTGCGCAGTCAGCAACCCACCAAACAACGGATGAGACCGCGCCGTCACCCGCACCTCACATGGCAAGACCGAACGAATGTGTTGCAGTCTGTCGCCATCACTCCCGGTGTCGGCAAAACTCACATCGCGATCGGGTTAGCACGCAAAGCGATCGAGGCTGGTTATCGCACCTACTTCACCACCGCCGCGGACCTGGCGGCCCGCTGTCATCGTGCCGCGATCGAGGGCCGGTGGGCTGCCACCATGCGTTTCTTCGCCAGCCCCGCGCTCCTGGTGGTTGACGAATTAGGGTATTTGGCGTTGCCCGCCGACGCTGCTGCGGCACTGTTCCAAGTCGTGTCCTCCCGGCATCTGAAAACCTCGATCGTGCTCACCACCAACCGTGGGATCGCCAGCTGGGGAACCGTCCTTGGCGACGACATGGTCGCCGCCGCAATGCTCGATCGCCTGTTGGACCGCTCCGTCGTGATGCACCTAGAAGGCGACAGCTACCGGCTGCGCTCCCACCAAGCCCACACCCAAAACCTGCGAAAGGCCACCGGTCATGGACACTGAAACCCCGTCACACGACGATAGCGCGACGATAGAAAACGACCCAATACTGTGCCCACTGTGCTGGACGCCGTTCCCACGAGCCGGGCGCAAACGATACTGCTCCGACCACTGCCGCAAAACCGCATGGGCCCGCACCCACCAGTCAATCCCCCGACCCGTTGCGCCGGTTCCGCCACCACGGCGACGACGAGACAACACCGTCTACGAATGCCCACACTGCGAAAACCGCTACTTCGCCCAGCAATGGTGCTACGACTGCGGACGACCATGCAACCGCATCGGCTACGGCGGCCTATGCCCGAATTGCGATGAGCCAGTAGCCGCCACAGACCTGTTCGACACCCAACCGGAGACCCAAAAATGCTAGCCTGACGACCGCCCACAGTGGGGAATTTCAGATGAGCAACTCTGGGGAATTTCGATAAGCGGCATCAATCTGGCCGATTGCTGGTTCCTTGGGGGTTCAGCTTGCCGTTTGCAGGCTCGCCA
>JBAXOQ010000204.1:0-8272 GCA_037133175.1 Actinomycetes bacterium | reverse complement strand
GGATCACCCTCCCGACTCGTCCCCTCAACGTAGGCCGCCCCAACAAGACCCACCGCATCCTCGCGCCGCTGAGTCGCAGGAGTAGCCCCACGCCGAACATAGGCGGCGTGCCGTGAAAGGTCACCCAACATCACATTCGCCGCGTCCAACAAGCACGCCTCGATCTTCACCCGAGTAGCCAGATCGGCGTCAGACCACAACACGCTCACCGACTTCGGCGCACTGTAGGTGGTGTCATACATGGCGATCTTCGTATTACGCACCCCAAACGACTCAGCTGCCCCATCCATCACCCGAGCCAGATCGACCGTGGTGACCTCAGATCCAGCACTAAGCCCATACCGGGCGGCCACCCCCGCACTGCCCTCCAGCCACACAGGAGCCCGCTCCTTATCCGACCCGTAGTAACCGGCCAGCCCATTCTCAGCCGCTACGGAACGCTCCCCCTCAGCCTGCCGCTGCCCCTTCTCAAAGGAGTTCTGGTGGTACTGCCAACCACCCGCCCCCTGAGCCTTCACACTGACCGTCACCCAGGCAGTCTGCCAAAGCCGCAAGGCTTTAGCAACTAGTGTGACAAATTGATTGCCCTTGAAATGTGGGAGGCTTATATCTTCTTGTCGGGTGCGGCGGCGTTGGTCTCGAGGAGCTGTACTAATGGCATTGTCGGATGATTCTTTCGTGGGTAGGGGTGATGTGATTGGAAGGAAGGGTGAACACGACAGCCCTACCCACCCGTGCAGGCTAAATAAGAGATCCCGCCTTCAGATGTCACCCAAGACACCGACTACCTAAACCAATCCCATGAAATGGCTTGAAAAGGCTTCAGTGGTCCTGCAAGCCGTTTCAAGCCATTTGACGTTCAGGGCAACCAATCACCAAGGCGAAGGTGTGTTCGTTGCTCAGAAACGCTGTGAACGCGTCGAGTTGGAAAGGTTCGGTCTTCCGAAACCACTCAAAAGCAAGTGGATTGGGTTGACCTGGATCACGGCCCGATCTGCAATCCACAGTTTCCACAAACGTGCCCTGACGACTACAGGATTTTTAACTACAGGATTTTTAACTACAGGGGGAAGCCCAAACGTGGGGTCTGACCTGCGAAAACGCAGAAAGGCCGTCACCAGAAGTACGTCGGGGCCGTCACCAGAAGTACGTTGAAAACCCTAGAGACCCCCGGTATTGCTGAGATCGGGGCCGTCACCAGAAGTACGTTGAAAACCCTAGCTGTCCACAGGTCGCCACCGGATAGATCAGCGTGGCGAGCCGCCCTTCCGCTGACAGACTGTGGCCATAGTCTGGGCCAGTGAACGAGGACCTCCACGACCAGCCGCAGGAGCCCGAGTTTGTTGAACCGGAACTCGCCATTACCTACACGCAACGTCAGCTAGACCTGTGCGCTGCTGCGGTCGACATTGAACAACGTGATGCCGCCGAAGTCGGCCAACGCGGCTACAGCGCCCGCCTGTGGGCACAGGTAGCCCTGCCATACCGCGATCCCGGCCAAATGTCCGAATGGGTGCGGCAGAACGGTGACATACGCCTTCTGATCAATCCCGGTATCGTGGACCAGCCGGACGGCAGTTACCAGCGTTTGTATCCGTACGGCGTGATTCCGCGGCTTCTGCTGACGTGGCTTTCAACACAAGCAACGATCCAGCGCACCCCAGAACTAGACGTAGGTAATACGTTGCGCGACTTCCTCAACAAGTTGGGCATGGCTGACACTGGCCACTACCGCCGACGACTGAACGACCAGCTGCAACGGCTGTTCACCACCACGATGGTTGTCACCGAGTTCCAACGAGATGCAAAGACTGACCTGACCCGTTACCGGGGAGCCACACTGTCCGTCGCCGACGAATGGGAACTGTGGTGGAACACCAAAGACAGTAACCAGCTGCCACTGTGGCAATCCCGCATCGTGCTTTCGGAAAAGTTCTACCTGTCGATCGTTTCCGACGCGATCCCAGTCGACCTTCGCGCCCTAGGTGCCCTACGAACCAAAGGCGGTGGCGGCCTCGCCATTGACATCTACACCTGGCTAGCACACCGCATGAGCTACCTGCGTAGTTCCACACGTGTCCCGTGGGCGATGCTCGAACGCCAATTCGGCTCTCAATACAAGAACCCTCGTCAGTTCAAGGCGAAGTTCATTGAACAACTAGCCGTCGTCAAAGTCGTGTACCCAGACGTCAAAGCCACGCCAATGCCCGAGTGGCTACTGCTGTCACCATCGCCCACGCCAATCACCGCCGATGCGAACAAATGGCGCCGAACCTAACCTGCGTTGCCTGACCTGTGGTGTAAACATTTCTAAGGAAATGGTTACAGAATACTGCCCGTCGTGCCCCTCCGTGTAGCTTCCTACCGCCAGTTTCCTCGTGGCTGAGATTGTGCTCAAGATCGGCGCTTCGCGGGTTCAAAAACTGGTGTTATTGGGAACCACCTCTGATTATTGCTTAGCGCCAGTTTGCCGAGCATTGGTATCAAGCGCCGAACTGACGGACTGGACGCGGAAGATCGGCGCTGCGGGGTACGGCACGGCGGCCAGTGTGGTGGGGGTCCCGGGCGACGGCCTTTACGCGCGAAGGAGTTCGGTCAAGCGTGTCATTGCCGGCCAATCCTCAACGGTCGCCAGGTGGTCCGCAAGCTCGGCCAGTTGCCGTTCGCCCATCGCAAGGCTGCCGACAGCCATGAACTTCTGCACGAGCTGGTCCCACGTGAGCGGGTTCTCTCGGGAGCCGGGAGGGTGGACCACCTCTTTGGTGAAAGACCTGCCGTCCTTCGTGGTTATCGTGACTCGGCCGGGCCAAGAGTCGGGCACGCTGTCGTACGCCGGTTCCGCAACGACTGTCACTTTGTCAATCGCTGCACGTATGGCCGGTGAGGCAATCGACTCGGGCGTGAACTGCTTGAGTGTGAGCTCACCATCGGCGAGCGCTGCCGCGATGCAGTAGGGAATGCTGAACTGCGCTTCTAGGCGGCCTGGCGGGTTTCTCCGCATCTCCTCAGGTCGGCCGAGTGTTTCGACGTCGCGGGTGTTCAGGGCAACCAAGACGGAAATGACATCCTCGGACTTGAGATTCTCATCTGTCATGATCCGCAGTTCGGCGTCAAGAGCGGTATGTATGCGACCGCAGCAGGAGAAGTACTTGACGGTGTTGCCCAGGAATGGATCGAAGGTTTCACCCAGCCCGTCGGTGATGGCACTCAAGTCGTAAGTGTTGAAATACGCGTGGTAAAAACCCAAATCGCCCTCGATCGCCGACCTCTCGCCCCAGAAGCCCTTCTTTGCAAGCATTGCGGCGACAATTCCCGCGTGAGCAGACCACCCTGGATGGAGCCGTTTGGTCCAGCTGTGCCCTACCAGGAACTCCTCGACACCGCTCGCCTGGTTCGCCGCGATGGCGAGCGCATAGAGGGTCTGTTCCTCAGTAGCCTCAAGCATGCGGCAGGCAGCGGCGGCCGCCCCGAACACGTTTGTTATTCCTGTGTTGTGGAAACCTCTTTCGTCGCAGCTCATGACACCGGCTTTGGCCATCCGAATCGTGACCTCTGAGCCTGCCACGATTGCCGCGAGCAGCTCTCTTCCGTTGGCTCCGGTCGCCTCGCCCAGAGCCAACGCCACCGGAACAACGCTCGCCGAGGCGTGAAGCATGACCTCGTGGTAGTCATCCCATTCCAGGCTGTGGATCGCCACACCGTTGGCCAGGGCTGCCCAGACAGGCTGCGCGGTGCCCTTAGTGCCCAGAATCGTGCCGGGCCCCGGGCCGAATTCCTCTGCGACCTCGCGGGCTGGTTTCGCCGAGGCGGTGGTGGACGCCCCGATATTGACTCCGACAGTATCGAGCAGCGTCACCTTCGCTTTGTCGATCACGTCTGCTGGGAGCTGATCGAAAGCAAGATCGGTTACGAACTTCGCTAACTGGACTGTAACGTCTTCAGGCATTCCGGCTCCCCCTCATTGGAAACACAACGTCGCTGTGGATCTTTGGACTCTAGCAGGAGCAATTGGCGAATATCCTGCCATGAGCTGGCGGCGTGCGGGGCCGATGCAGTTGCCCGATGACGTCGCGGGAACCTTCGTCTCTGACGGACGACGGGCACATCTTGATGGACTGTCCGTGTCCGGGCAGGTCGACCGCGATAACGCGGACACCACCTGCGGCAAGGAGCGGCGCGACCTCTTCCCAACACTCCCCGCTGGCGCCGACTCCGTGAATCAGAATGATCACGGGTCCCGAGTCCCCATACTGGCAGTAGGCAAGCTCTCGGCCATCCAACATGGCGCGCCCGCGCTCCGCACGACACGGGGCTGTCTTCCTATCACGAGTTCGTCTCCTTTGGCGTAAGAAAGGTCCCAACCGCCAAAGTTCGTGCTCAGTAACCGTGCGAAGTAGTTCCAATGTCTTATTCGATGTTCAGGGACCCAGCGCCGAATACCTGAGTTTCCCCAAATGTACGGCTTGCCATCAGCGCAGCAGTCGCCCCGTTGGCAGGTTCACCCGCTCGCCGCCAACTACGCTTGGCTTGTGGGGGTAGGCGAGGGCCGCATCGCCCCGCTTGCTTCAGACGAGGAGGTAGTTTGAATGGACCACAAAGACACTGCTGTCCTGACGATCGATGTTCAGGTCGACGTACTCGATTCGATAGTCCCGACTGGCCGCGCGGTACTCCCGGCGATAGCCCGCACATTGAGTGAATGCCGTGCCCGCGGCGTGCCGATCATCCACGTCCACTACGAGCACCGACCAGATGGATCCGATGTCCCTAGATTCCGATTGCCGCGCTTCCGCGAGAAGCCCTTCCTGGTCAAGGGATCACCGGGAGCGGAGCTCGTCCCCGAGTTGGAGGCTCGTCCGGACGAGATTCGAGTGCCTAAGCAGCGGTTCAGTGCGTTCTTCCAAACCGACCTGCTCATGATTCTTATGCGACTGGGGATTCGAACAGTAGTGCTGGTCGGCCTTCAGACGCCAAACTGTATCCGCTGCACCGCAACCGATGCAGACAGCTACGACTTCGATGTTGTTCTGCTTGCGGATGCGATTACCGCCGGAACACCGCAGGTGCATCAGGCCAATCTGGAGGACCTGGCGAACATGGGCATGCGAATCATGACGGTCACCAATTTCATCGCGGAACTCACGTAGGCCCGCAGCTCAGGTGGCGGAATCGCTCACCGGAACAGCTTCGGGCTCGGCGGTTGCCTGGGGGACGGAATACAGCCTGCTTGGGTGCCAGCCTCGGCTGACCAAGGTCACAATGTTCGGTGGGGTTGACTGGCTGGCAAAGAACTTGAACAGCAGGTAGGAAGCGACCAGGATCGCAATCTTGACCCCCCCCGCCGATCAAATCGAAACTGCGCGTTCCAATGCACTCGAGGTCCGCGCTGGAATCGAATGACGAATGCAACCCCATCGGGACTCTCTTTCCGCACTTCTGATTTTGGATTTGCGGGCAATTAGTCGGGCCCTATTTTTCGGGTGCACCTGCTGGCGTGTAGGCGGTGGTGGGGATTGCGAGCAGGTTCAGGGTTTGGGTTTGCAGGTCGGTGAGTTCAATGTCGAAGGTTTGAACGATTTGGTTTTGGTCGCGTAGTTCGTGTCGGGTGAGTTCTGCAAAGATTTCCAGGACGCGTTCGGTGGATGGCGCGGGGCAGGCACGCCATTCGGGGTAGAGAGGGTCGTCGTCAAAGGAGGCTCGGCAGGCTAACACCCATCGAATTTGAGATACTCAATTCAGTCGCACACGCGGCCTGAAAACAACACACCCGACCTGTCAACAAAAGTCGGGGCAGTCCCATGCGCCTATGCCAGATGTAGTGCCCGTGCCATGCGGATCGCTATGTTTGGCGCGGGGACCCAGTTGGCTTTTTGCGAACACCATTCTCGTGAAGTTTCCGGGAAGGTTTTGGCTTCCGGCGCAAAGTGGGTCGTCGTGCATGAACCGGCTCACCCTTGGGAGCGAGAGCTTTCCGACTGGGAGTGACGACTGGGTCGGGCTCACCCCTGCGTGTCAGGCAAAGGATGGGCAACGCACCGTCGGGCTCGATGCGCCCGGCGCAGGAGGTTGCCGGGGCTGCTCCGAACTCAGTCGGTTCCGGATCTGCGACTCTTCACCGGCCACGTTCGGTTCCAGACATGGGCCCAAATGGCTACGATCACGGCGACGAGGGCGACCCAGCTCGCCCATGTAACGTTGAGCAGGGCTGCTACGAGAGAGGAGAGCCCGGCGACGCCGAGCATGACGCTGACGACTCGGTCGGACTTGGGACGGGACATTTCGTTCTCCTTCGCCTTTGAGTGCTGCCGCTTATTCCGAGCGGCAATGGATCGTTTGCCGGTCTGAGCTGGGTACGAACCCGTCGCAACCAACTAGCCAACAGGTTAGTCAGTCTATGGGTCGCGAGAACCGGGAACCGTCGTCGTTCACGAAGACCTGCGGGTTTGCTGTGTCGCCACGGTCCCTGTTGCCAGGTTGGTATGGCTGGTACTCGTTCTCGCGGCCGGTCGGAGGTCGTCTTCAGACGCAATCGGAACAGCCCCCAAGCGAGTGCCCAGAGGGCTGTCCAAGATCATTGCCAGTTCCGTCTCACTTCCGTCTCAGTTCCGCCAAACCGCAAGAATCGGAGTTATCTGGAGTGAAGCGCAGTGATACTGACTGGGAGCTTTTTCGCAGGTAAGCGAGCTACCCAGAAATCGATCTTGCTGGATGTCGTAATACAGCTCAAACTCCAGGCTGGCGGATAGCCCGATTTGGTAGCGGTAGTCCGGCTAGTTGGTAGCGGTGCTCTGGGTTGTTGGTAGCGGCTGGTTTGGTCCGTGGTCTGCTGTTGGAGCGGTGGCGCGTTGGGCGTCGCCGCTTCTTTGTGACAGGAGGCAGGTATGGCGGATTACCGGGTGATTATGGGGCTGGTGTTGGCGGGCCGCAGTTATCGGGAGGTCGTTGCGGCGGTGGGGTGTTCCCAGCGTGACGTCGCGGCCGCGCGCAAGACGATCGGGGATCGGGGCATCACGGTGCAGGGTCTGGCGCAGATGTCGGACGCGGAGTTGGCGCGCCTGTTCCCCGATGGGCGGGCGAGGGTGAGGGGTCAGTATGACCTGCCGGACTTCGCGCGGGTGGTGACGTCGATGAAGTCGAATCCGCACTTCACTTTGCTGCAGGCCTGGCGCACGTATGTCGGGTCGGGATCGGAGGGCAGGAGGTACGGGTATTCGCAGTATTGCCACTTGTTCGGGGAGTACGCGGTGCGCAACGATCTGGTCGCGACCCTTCACCACGAGCCGGGTCGGGCGATGTTCGTGGACTGGGCTGGTGACACGATCCCGGTTGTTGACGTGGTCACCGGTGAGGTTCTGAAGGCGTACTTGTTCGTGGCGGTGCTGCCGTTCTCGGGGTGCGTGTACTGCCGCGCGTTCACCACTATGGGCATGGATGCGTGGATCGGCGGTCATGTCGGGGCGTTCGGGTTCTATGGTGGGGTGCCGCGGATCGTTGTGCCAGACAACGCGCTGACCGCCACCCACCGCAAGGCCCGTGGTGAGGCTGCCCGGTTCGTGACCGACCGGTACCGGCAGATGGCCGATCACTACGGCACCGCGATCGTGCCCGCCCGGGTCCGCAAGCCCCGGGATAAGGCAGCTGTGGAATCGGCGGTGAACACGATCAACAAGCGGGTTATCGGGTATCTGGCCGAAGACGTGTGGACCACCTTGGCGGAGCTGAACGAGGCCATCACCGAGCGGGTGCATGAGATCAACCACGACATCCGCCGGGCCGATGGGACGACCCGCGCCGAACGGTTCACCGACCAGGAGGCGCCGCTGCTGGGCCACTTGCCCGATGAGGCGTTCGAGCAGGTGCAATGGCGGAAGATGTCAACCTGTTTGAGACAGATTTGAGTTTGAATTAGGTTTTCTTTGTCGCCTCCGTTTCTGGCTTGTTGATCCAGATGGTGGTGTTGATCTGGGGTGGTGTTGGGGGTTTGCTAACGAAGCGTTCGGGGTGCTGCCGGTAGGCGGCGTTCAGGGTGTGTGCGCGTTGTTCGCGGATCTGTTGCGCGGTGCCGTAGTGGACGCTGGCTGGTGTGTGCCAGCCGATCCCGGAATGACGATGATCAAGGTTGTACCAGTTGAAGAAGCGTTGACAGAAAGCTCGGGCTTCTTCGATGGTGTTGAACGTGTCCGGGAAGTCGGGCCGATATTTCATTGTCTTGAATTGCGATTCGGAGAACGGGTTGTCGTTCGGCACGTGGGGACGGCTATGACTCTTGGTG
>JBAXOQ010000203.1:0-8321 GCA_037133175.1 Actinomycetes bacterium | reverse complement strand
GATCTGGCCACCGAACTCGGACCACCCGGTTCGCCACGGATCATGCTGCTGGTCTTCGGATTGATGTCACTGGCCGTGTCGGTGCCGTTCCTGTGGGCGCCGCTGCCGGTCAAACGGCTGCTCGCCTACTCCAGCCTGGAACACATGGGATTGATCGCCATCGGTCTGGGATTCGCCAATCCCATTGCCACGACTGGGGTGCTGCTGCATGTGTGTGGTCACGCAGTAGCCAAATCGCTCGGCTTCTACGCGACCATGCCGTTGTTCGCCCGGGATGCATCGGCGGCGAGCGCACCATTGCGCGGGGCAGCCACGACAAGCCCAGCCGGGGCGAGCGCGCTGGGCATCAGCCTTGGCGCCCTGAGTGGGTTACCACCATCGCCGCTGTTCGTCAGTGAGCTGCTCATCATGGTCGGCGGGATCGCTTCGGGTCAGGTCGCGATCGTCGCCGTGACCGCAGTCCTGTTGGCGCTGGCCTTCATCGGACTGACCCGGCAGACCCTGGAAGCCTTGTTCGCCGACGTCGCTTCGGCACCGACCGGGCCTGTTACGCCACGACGTTGGTGGATCCTGTCTGTGGCGTTCGGCTCGCTGCTGCTGGCATTGGTGGTGCTGGCCTGGTACGTGTTCACCCTGCCGGGTTGGTCCGCGATCGCCGGGGGTCTGTCGTGACGACACCGATCGTGGTCCCCGTCGACCAGTGGCGTGAGCGAGTCCGCCACGGTATCGCCGGCGGTGCCCGGTTCAGCGCGCTGTACGGCGCTGACGACGGCGACGTGCGGTGCGTGCTGACCTCGGCTGACGGAACGGCGACCGTGCTGCGGTCGCCGGCCGGGGGCGGGATCGATTCCATCGTCGACCTGATTCCGGCTGCCGGTTGGGCTGAGCGGGAGGCCCACGACCTCTACCGATTCGACTTCGGCGGGCACGAGCCACTGCGGCCACTGGTCCGGCACGCCGGGGACTGGCGGGTTCCGGTCAGCGGCGAAGGTGTCCACGAGATCGCAGTCGGTCCCATCCACGCCGGGATCATCGAGTCCGGCCACTTCCGGATTCACGCCGTCGGTGAGCTGATGCTGTTGATCGATATGCGGATGTTCTACAAGTACCGAGGGTTGCAGCGGGCAGCGCAGGGCCGGACACTGGCGGAGGGTTCGGCGTACGTCCAGCGAGCGTGCGCCGGTTGCGCGGTCGCAAATACGCTGGCCTACACGCTGGCAATCGAGCAGATCCTTGGGGTAGAACCCGCCGCGGAGCAGATTCGGGTACGCACCATCCTGCTCGAGTTGGAAAGGCTGTGGAATCATCTGAACGACCTGTCCGCAATGTGCGCCGGAATCGGCTTCGCCGTCGGCACGATGGCATTCGCCGGGCTCAAAGAACGTGCCCAGCGGCTGAACCACCGATTGTTCGGGCATCGGTTCCTATTTGACACCGTATCCGGCCGGCCCGGCGCCATCAGCCCGACGATGGCCACGGACTTGCGTGACACCGTGACGTTGTTGGCAGCCGATCTGCAGGTCGCTTGGCGCGTGGTGCTGTTCAACGCGTCGGTGCAGGAGCGGCTTCGCGGCACCGGGATTCTCGACCGCGAGGTGGCGGCCAGCGGGGGCGCTGTCGGACCGGTAGCCCGGGCAAGCGGAGTCCAAGGAGATGTCAGGACCACTTCGGCGATGCTTGCCTACCAAGGGTTCGAGCCGGTGGTGCTGGAGCAAGCGGTGGGTGACGTAGCTGCCCGGGCGCAGGTGCGATATCAGGAGTTGCTGGCGACCCTGGACCTGCTGGAACGCCTTGTCGACCCGACCTTCAGTTGGACTGGTGGTCGACCAGTCGAGCACTACACCGAATCCGGAGATGGCGTCGCGGTCGGACGGGTTGAGAGTGCTCGGGGCGAGACGGTGTGCTGTGTGGAATCAACCGGTGGGGTCATCGACCGGGTGCATCTTCGGACGTCGTCGTACGCGAACTGGCCGTTGGTTGGCGCTGCTGCGGCAGGCAACCTGGTGGGGGAGTTCCCCATCATCAACAAGAGCTTCGAGCTCTGCTACGCGTGTGTGGATCGATAGCATGCTGCGACTTCTGATCATGCTCCGGTTGTGGCGACATCGTCTCGGACTGGGCCGACCAACGCGCGGTTCAGTGGCGGTACGGTTGGTCGACGCCGGCTCCTGCAACGGCTGCGAGCACGAGCTCAACGCGCTCAGCGGCCCGAACTACGACGTGGCGCGATTGGGGGTCAATGTCGTGGCCTCGCCACGGCACGCCGATCTGCTGCTGGTCACCGGATCGGTCACTTCCGCAATGGTCGAGCCGCTGCGCCACGCCTATGCTTCGATGCCTGAGCCTCGGCGGGTGGTGGCTTTGGGTGATTGCGCGTTGGGCTTGAACCTGCTCGGGATGCCACAGGTCTGCGGGACCGGAGTGGCCGCGGTGCTACCGGTGGACATCGGTGTCGCTGGCTGCCCGCCCACCCCGGACCAGATCATTGCGGCACTAACGGATCATTGCGGCACTAACGGCTGACGATGACCTGTGCGGGCCGCAGCAGCGAGGCGCCGTGGTGGTAGCCCGCTCGTTCCAAGGCAACGATGTAGCCTGCGGGCAAGTCGTCATCGACCGCCCCGACTGCCTGGTGGATGCTCGCATCGAAGGGCACTCCGATGGTTGCAACGATCGGCTGGACCCCGCGCCGTGCCAGTACCTCGAGTAGCTCTTCGCGCACGGATCGGACCATTGCGGATTGATCCTGGCTGGATTCGATCCGGTCGATCACTAACAAGAGTTCGCTGACCATCGGCGCGATGGTGGCCTTGATCAGGCCCTCTTTTGCGAACTGCATCTGCGAGTAGAGCTCATCGAACATCGCCTTCTTGGTCTTGTCCTCCATCAGTCGACGGGCGAACAGATCGCGCAGTCCAGCCACTTGTTCGGTGAGCTCGGCAAGTTGTCCCGCGGTCGGATCAGGAACCGCGACCTCTTCTGCTGCGGCAGCCGGCGGGTCGTTGTCCAAGACTGAACTGTCGGTATTCATAGTCCCCACTTCGTCACGCCGGATGTTTGGGCGGCCCGGCGGTTGAGCTGCCATTGCGGTCGCCATTGCACGAGGTAGAACACCAGAGCGAAGATGGCCAGGTAGATCAACCCCAGCGGCAGCAGCGCGAACGAGAACAACACCCCGGCGAGGAAGGCGATGATCCAGGCGAACCAGACGGCGGCGTCCGGCGAGTTGAAGTTGCGCTCAAGCGAGGCCTCGCCGACGTGGTACCACTTCTTGATTTCGGCCTTGAGGGCATCATCGGTGAACTGCAGGTTCCACGCCTTCCCCAGCCGCGCTTTGACCACCTTCGCCTGTTCTTTGCTGGTGATCAGGTACAACCCCGGCGTCGTCTCGGTGAGCTCGCTGACTGTCGTCTTGTAGAGAACCCAGGCGAGCTGACGCTGATACGGCTGGTGGTGAGGGTGCTGGCTGGCCATCGCCTCAGCCAATGGCAGCGCCAACTCAGGGTTGCCAGCATCGACGTAGCACAGCACGAGAGCCTCGCGGACGCTCAGATTCCCGGGGTCGCGGGAGTAGGCGGCGCTGAGGGACTCGAAGGCCAGACCGTAGTACCCGAGCATCATCCGGCACCTGGCCAGGTTGACTCGGTTGGCGGAGGTGGGGGATATGGCGACCGCCTCGCGTAACGGCAGTTGCGCCTCCTGGACGCGGCCGAGCGCGATCAGCGCGTGCCCGAGGGCGGTCCAGGAATCGGGGTCGGACGGGCTGGTATCCACGGCGCGCTTGGCCGCGATCCGGGCAGCCTCGTTGGCGCCCCGGTTGAGCAACTCATTCGCCTGACGCACCCACGGGTTGTTGCTGTTGGTCGGCCGCTGGGTGCGGGGCTGGCCTTGGGTGCGTGATTGACCCTGCGTGCCCGATTGGCCGGTTGGCTGCGGTCGGGGTTGCGGGGGCGGCTGCGCACGTGTTGATCCACCGGCCGAGCGTCGGGTCGGACGGGCGGATGGAGGGGTCTGTGGCTGAGCCGGGGCGGCCGCTTGGGGCGCGTACCGGGCACTGCGAGCACGATCAAAGGCGAGCCTGCGGCTGCGATCCTTCAGCGTCACCTCGGCTGCCTCGACGGTGCGCATCATCTCTTCGGCTTCCATCCGGCGCTTGGGGTCCGGGCTGTTCTGTCTCGAGCGCCACTTGCGCTGAAGCTCGTTGATTGCCCGTTCGACGGCGGCGTCGGTCGCGTTTTGGGGTACGCCAAGGACCTCGTAGAAGTCTACGAAGTCCTTGGACGGGTCCATCCTTAGAACACCTCGACGTCGTTCAGCCGGTCGGAGGCGATCTGCACATCGGAGATCGACATGTTGGCCTCGTTGTCGACCTCGAAGGAACCGAGGGACCGTTGTGCGGTCTCGTCGAACACCTCGATGTGAATGATCTGATCGATGTCGTACGAGAAGGTCACCCGCAGCGGCGCACCTTTGGGGTACGGCGGCAGGTCCAGGATCTGCTCGCCGACAACGGTCACGAACTCGGGATCGGCGTCATCGCCTTGGGTGACCTCGATCTTCAGTCGCGCTTGGTGGTCGGCGATGGTCTTGTACCGCTCGGACGCTTGAGCCGGGATCTTGTGGTTGCGGGGGATGATGATGCTGTTGAACCGGGCATCTCGGCTGTCGAGTGCGATGATCCCCAACGCCTGCGAGGTGACGTCGTTGATCACGATCGGGGCGCCGGAACCTAGCCCTGGAACGTTGTGAGCGATGCCGGCTTCTCCGCCACCGGCTTCGTTCTCGGCCACGGTGATGGAGGCTTGAATCGCAGCACCGAGGGCGACTGCCTCGTCGGGGTTCAGCGAGCGCTCGATCGACTTGCCCGACAGCTCTTCGATCATCGAAGAAACCATCGGCATCCGGGTGGAGCCGCCGACCAGCAGGACCCGGTCGATGTCGGCCCAGGTCAGTTTGGAGTCTTCCAGCACTGCCTCGGTCAGACGTCGCGTCCGGGCTAGCAGCGGGGCAGTGACCTCCTCGAACGCTTCTCGGGTGATGGAAATCGTCTTCGGGGTGCCGTCGGACATCAGAATCAGGTTGGTCTTGGGCACGGATGTCAGGCTGCGTTTAGCCAGTTCGACCTTGTCCCGCAGGTCCGCGGTCGCCACGTCGTCGTCGAACAGGTCCTGGCCACCGTCAGCCTTGACCTGGGCGTTCACCCACTCCATCAGCTTGTTGTCCCAGTCAAAGCCGCCAAGGTTGCGGTCGCCGTCGGTGGCGATCACGTCGAAGGCGCCGTCATTGACTTTCATGACGGTGACGTCGAAGGTCCCGCCGCCGAGGTCGAACACCAGCAGGGTCCCGTCAACCTCGCCGTCCACGCCGAAGGCAAGGGCAGCGGCGGTCGGCTCGTTGAGGACCCGCAACACCTCCAGCCCGGCAATCCGACCGGCGTCGATCGTGGCGCGGCGGCGAGCATCGTCGAAGTACGCGGGCACCGTGATGACCGCGTGGGTGACCGGTTCGTCCAACGCCAGTTCGGCGTCCTCTTTGAGGCGTTTGAGGATGATGGCGGACACCTCTTCGGCGGTGTAGTTGCCACCGTCGCTGCTGACGAACCGCCAGGTGGGGTCGCCCATTGAACGCTTGACGAACTGCACGGTGTCGAACGGCGCCGAGATGGCGGCGCGCTTGGCCATACTGCCGACGAGCGGCTGATCCCCTTGGAACATCACCACCGAGGGAGTGATCGCCTCGCCCTCGCGATTCAGGATGATCTCGGGCTTGCCGAGGGAGTTGACATAGGCCACGGACGAGAAGGTGGTGCCGAGGTCGATTCCTACAACGCGAGACATGGGACTCCTGTTTCACCAAGGGTGCGGGCTGCGGGTACGCGGGGGCGGGTGGTCTCCGGAGACGCCGCAGGTGGTCGCAGCGTAACACCGGCAATCGCCAGCCTCGGACACCATGGGAGCACGTTTTGCTGGGAAACCCCTGGGAGCGGTGGCGCTGGTCGCATTGCTTGCAGATGCTACATCGTGATGTGATGTTATGATGTTCGGATGAGAACCACACTCAACCTCGATGACGACGTGATGGAAGCTGCCAAGGCGCTGGCCCGCTTTGAGCGGCGCCCGTTGGGGCAAGTGGTGTCGGACCTGGCCCGGCGTGGGTTGGCGCCTCGCCCTGCCGAGCACCCCGCGGCAGTCGGGTTTCCGGTGTTCTCAGTGACTGAAGACGCTCCGGCGATCACCGACGAGATGGTCGCCGCAGCCTTGGACGACTCGTGATCGACCTGCTGGACGTCAATGTGCTGGTGAGTCTCGCGTGGCCCAATCACGTCCACCACGTGGCCGCGCGAACGTGGTTCAGCAATCGGTTGCCTGAGCAGGGGTGGGCAACTACCCCCATCACCGAATGTGGGTTCGTTCGGGTGTCGTCCAATCGCAGCGCCATTCCGACAGCGGTCACGCCGGTCGAGGCTCTGTCACTGCTCGCACGGATACGCGCAACCGCGGGTCACCGGTTCCTTCCCGATGATGTCGAGGACGTTCTCGGGCAGGGCTATCTGGCCAGCAATCGTCTGGTGGGCCATCGCCTGGTGACCGACGCGCACCTGCTCGCACTGGCTCGGCGGCACGGCGCGCGGCTGGCTACCCTCGACCGCGGGGTGGTGACCATGGCCGGTGCGGAGAGTACCGATGTTGAGCTGATCGGTGTCTGAGGCCGAAGGCTACAACCCCAAGTCCCGGCCGATGAGTTCTTTCATGATCTCGTTGGAGCCGGCCCAGATTTGGGTGACCCGGGCATCCTGCCAGGCGCGGGCGACGCGGTACTCGTTCATGTAGCCGTACCCGCCATAGATCTGCACACAGTGGTCGATCACCTCGAACTGGATCGCCGAGGTCCACCATTTGGCCTTGGCGGCGTCGATTGCGGTCAGCTCACCGGCGACTTTGGCGGCCACGCACTGGTCCAGGAACGCCTGGCTGACATCGATCTTGGTGACCAACTCGGCCAGCAGGAACTTGTTGTGCTGGAAGTTGCCGATCGGTTTGCCGAACGCCTTGCGCTCCTTGGCGTAGCTGATCGTCTCGCACAGGATCTGCCCGGCGTTGGCGATGTTGCTGATGGCGCAGCCGATTCGCTCCTGCGGCAGCTTCTCCATCATGTAAACGAAACCGAGGTCGACCTCTCCGAGAACGTTCTGCGCCGGCACCCGCACGTCGGTGAAGGCCAGCTCCGCGGTGTCGGCCTCATGCTGGCCGGTCTTGTCCAGTTTGCGGCCGCGTTCAAAGCCCGGCATACCCTCCTCGACCACGAACAGCGTGATGCCCTTGGCGCCCTTGGCCGGACTCGTTCGCGCGGCGACGATGACAATGTCGGCGGTGTAGCCATTGGTGATGAAGGTCTTGGCACCGTTGATGATCCAGTCGGAGCCGTCCTTGACCCCGGTGGTCTTCAGGGCGGCCAGATCGGTGCCGCCGGAGGGCTCGGTCATGGCGATGGCGCCGACCAGGTCCCCGGCGCAGAAGCCCGGCAACACCCGGGCCTTGAACTCCTCGGTGCCGTATTCGACGAGGTAGGGAGCCACGATGTCGGCGTGGATCTGCAGGCTGGAGTTGAACCCGACGCTGACCTTGGACATCTCCTCTGTGGCGACCGTGTTGAACCGGTAGTCGTCGGCGAAGCTGCCGCCGTATTCCTCGGGGACCTCCAGGCCCAGGAACCCCTGCGCGCCGGCTTCGCGCCAGACGTCGCGATCGATCAGCCGGTCCTCGATGAACCGGTCCATGTTTGGTAGCACTGAGCGTTCGATATACGTCGCGACGGCCGAGCGGAACTCTTCGTGGTCACTGTCGAACAGAGTGCGCTTCACGGCGACGGCCTTCCAGGACGAGGTTCGGAGCAAGGTTGAAGAACAGTGCCAGGGTAGCCGACAGGCTCGGACGACCCGAAGCCGTGCGTCGGCTTTGCCCAGGGCGCAAGGAGCCGGATCGGTGGGCCGTCGCTGCTGCCTGGGCTGGCCCATGCGACACGCAGTGGACACGTTGTCACCCCTAAGATGACCAGGGACAGGACCTCTGCGGAGGCCGGTTCGGTTGGAATCGATTGGTGGGGCAACGGCGAGTTGAGCCACCCACATCGAACGGTGAGGTGGCAGTAATGCGCGGTATTCATGCTCGAGTTGGACAGTCGCTGGTGGTGTCCGTTGTCATCGCGCTGGCCGTGGCGGCGCTCACGGGGTGCTCCTCGTCCACATCGACGCAGCCGCCGGTGATCGGCGAGATGAGCTACTTTGGCATTGGTCGCAAGGACTGCGTGGGTACTGCCAGAAG
>JBAXOQ010000202.1:0-8366 GCA_037133175.1 Actinomycetes bacterium | reverse complement strand
GGTTGGTCGGGTGCGGGGGTCGGACTCGGGCCAGTACTGGCGACGGGGTTTGGTGCTTGCGTGGTCGGGGTTACGGCAACCGGTGCTGCCGTAGCCGGCTCAGCGGTTGGTGTGGACGGCGCGACCATGGGGCTTGGCGATTGTCCCCCAACCGGCGGCACCACGAGCCGACCAGCGGTTACCTGGGGAGCTGACAGACCCTCGTCGGAATGTATCGAGATAGTGGAAGCAAACGGAGATGTCAGCGACAAGGCGATCAATCCGGACACGCCAACGATGGCGACGCGGACACCGAACGATCCGCGCCGCCGACCGGCGAACGCTCCGAGCCTCACCTTGACCTCTCAAGAACTGATCTCGTACTGCTGGTTGACGACCCCACCGAATCGCAGGCACCACGGGGGGTGGGTGCGTGCGATTCGGTGGGCTCCTGGTTGCTCCAGCCTGCACCTGCCCGGGGGAGATGGCCGCTCAGGTGCAGACTATGGAGCAGATTCCTCGGCGTGGGCCTGGAAGACGACACCGTAGTTATGGTCGGTGTTCGTGACACTGGCCGTAACCGGTACATTCAGGGTAATAATGATGCCAGTCTTACCCACCGGAGGATGGACCACCGGCGTGGCAGTGGACACCAGCTCTGCCCCGCCCCCCGCCTTAGTGCTCGGTGCGTCCGCCAACACCTTTTTGTACACCGAACCGCTCAGTGCGTTGGTTGCCACAACGTCACCCGCGGCAACGCCTACTGGCCCAGCGCCAGCATTGTCGAGGTAGCTATCTGCTGCGGTCGCGAAGACGTTCGCCGTCACTAGCTGGTCGGCGCATGGGTCAGCTTCTGCGACAAGATCCCAGGTGATCTCCAGACCTGTGTAGTAATACCCCGGCGTACCATACCGGGACACTTGGGGGGGTGACTGCGCATCCGAGAGCCCGATGGCATGCGCGGCATCGGCCGCCGCTGCGTTTAGCCAGGTGGATTCGGTTGGCTTGATGATTACCGCAGCGGTGCAGGAGGCCGTCAGAGCCACTGCGCCGGCGCCGACTTTCCCTTGCGCTTGGGGTGCCAAGACGCCTGCGTAAAGGCCCGCGCCGCCGAAGGCGAGCACACCGGCTGTCCCGAGGGCAACGAACATGTTGCGTTTCGAACTGAGTTTGTTTTTCATTTCCGTTCCCCTTATTGGGATTTCCGAGTTGTCCGGCGCCCGTGCCGGTTGCAATTCCTGCACTTCTAATCTTTGTCGACTTTCCCCTTCCTGCCAACCCAGTGGTCACCCTGTTGGCCCATCCCAAGCGAGATAATTTCACTGGTGACGCGGTAAGAAGATGAGCCGTTCGGGGGATAGTTTGGTCGGCAGAGCGAATTTCGAAATGCGTATTCACCTGTCGTCACCCGAATGGGCTAACCGAGCAGTGGTTAGCCCATTCGTGCCCCCATTTGCTTGGAGTACCTGTCTCTAATTGGCCCGCACATCGAAGCCACTAAACCGTTGAATATGGGGGCTTCCGAGCACATCCATGCGAGGTGCAGGGAAATCACGGGTGAAATGTCCGATTTCGCCAGAAATCCGTATTCCAATTCCCCTGACTTACCTGTCGCACCGGCCAGCCATCAGGGTCCGACATAAATTGCCGAAGCTGAGCGGTTAGTTGTCACATATGCCGTCGTCCCGTCGGGGCTAATCGAAATGCCGTTGGGATACCCGTCGACGGACATCGTGCGGAAGACGGCTCCGGTGCTGGTATCGATCTGCAGCACACGCATGCTGTTGCTGGTGTCGGTGACGAACGCATACGTGCCAGCGGGATTGATCGCCAGGCTGTTTAGTAGCAGTCCGGATCCGAGCGTGAAGGTGGTGACCGCGCCGGTGCTGAGGTTGATCTTGGATGCCGTGTTGCCCTGGTAGTCGGTGACCAGGGCAAACGCGCCGGCAGGATCGACCACAATGGATCTGGGCCCCGAACCAACGGTGTAGCTGCCCGTCACCGTGTTGTCGGAGAGCCTGACTTTGGAGACGGTGCCGGCGGAGTTGTTGGCTGTGTAGGCGTACGTGCCCGTGGGGTCGATCGCGACGCTGATCGGCCCAGCGCCCACGGCCGCTGATCCGACCACGGTACCGGTACTCAGGGCAATCTTGGAGACCGTGCCAGCGGAGTTGTTGGCTGTGTAGGCATAGGTGCCGGTCGGGTCGATCGCCATGCTGAATGGACCACCGGGAACCGAGATCGTGGAAACCGCATTCGTCGCGAGATCGATCTTGGACAGTGTGCTGGCCGCGAAGTTGGCCGTGTAGGCAAAGGCCCCCGCCGGGTCGATGACGACACCACGCGGGGCAGCGCCGAGGCTGACCGTGCTAATGACGGCACCCGTGGCAACATCAATGATCTTCATGTTGCCGCCGGAGTCGATGGAGTAGGCCCGTGTTCCGGCCGGGTTGAACGTGATGCCTTCCGCGCCACTCAACGCGACGGTCGCGGTCACAGTGCCGGCCGGAACGGCCGAGGTCGGGGTGACCGACGACGATGCGCCCGACGCCGATCCGGTGCCGGCGGCGTTGGTCGCGGTGACTGTGAATGTGTACCCGACGCCGGCGGTCAGTCCGGTCACGGTGCAAGTCACGGTCCCAGCAGTCGTGCAGGTCTTGCCACCTGGGCTGGAGGTGACGGTGTATCCGGTGATCGCTGAGCCGCCGCTGGACGCTGGGGCCGTCCAGGACACGGAGGCTTGGGTGATGCCCGCCGTGGCGCTGACTCCGGTCGGGGCCCCCGGTGTGGTCCGCGGCGTCACCGACGACGACGCGCTCGACGCTGTCCCGGTGCCGGCGGCGTTGGTGGCGGCGACCCGGAACGTGTAGGCCGTGCCGTTGGTCAAACCGGTTACGGTCGCACTGAGGCCAGCCGACACGCCGTCGTTGAACGTCGTCCAGTTCGTTCCGTCGCTGGAGTACTGCACCTGGTAGTCGGTGACTGTGGCGCCACCGTTGGATGCCGGGGCGGTCCACGTCAGGCTCACCGAAGCCGCGCCCGCGGTTCCGCTGACCCCGGTCGGGGCACCGGGTGTGGTCCGCGGCGTCACAGACGCCGAGAGCGCCGACCAGGCTGACCCGTAGTCGTTGATCGCGAGGACGTAGAACTGGTACCCGGTGCCGTTGGTCAGCCCGGTTAGGGTCGCACTGGTGCTGGTCGAGACCCCGTCATCGAACAGTGTCCAGATCCCATGGCTGAGGTAGTAGACGTGGTAGTCGGTGATCGACAGACCACCGTCAGAGACAGGGGCAGTCCACGACAGCGCAATCTGCTGGTCCCCAGCTGTGCCGGTCAGCGCCGTCGGGGCGTCGGAAGCGGTGTTGACGGTCAGGCTCGCCGAGGCGTTGGACGAGGCGGACGCGCCGCCGACATTAGAAGCGGTGACCGTGAATGTGTAGGCGCGGTGGCTGAGCCCGGTGACGGTGCAGGTCAGGGCGCCAGCGGTGGCGCAGGTTCCGCCGCCAGGATCGGCGGTCACGGTGTAGCCGGTGACCGGCGCACCGCCATCCCAGCTTGGTGCGGACCACGAGACCGCCGCTGCTCCACCGGCGGGGTTGGTCGCGGTGACGCCGGTCGGCCTGTTTGGTTGTTGCCGTGGCGTGACCGGAGCCGACGGAGCCGACGCGACGGATTTACCAGAATCGTTGACGGCTTTGACCCGGAACACGTACGACGTGTAGGACGTGTTGGCCGGTGGAATCAACGTGCCATTGGTCAGACCGGTCACGGTGGCCGAAGTGGCCACCGAGACCCCATCGTCGAACGTTGCCCACGTCGTTCCGTTCGTCGAGTACTGCACCACGTAGTCGACGATCGCCGCACCACCATCAGAGGTCGGGGTGTTCCACACCAGCGTGACCTGCTGGTTGCCCGGTGTCCCGCTGACGCCAACCGCTTCAGTCGGCGGTGTCGTGCCCTGGAACACCAGCCCGTATCTGTAGTCCTGGTTGACGATGTCTGCCGGGACGCTTGTGTCTAGCGTCATCGAGAACGCCGCTGCTGTGTTCTCGGCTTCGGTGATCTTGTGGGGGCTGGCGTTCTTGGAAAACTCCGAGCCGTCCGCGACCGCGAAGACGTTGGCGCTGACCTTCTGCCCCTCGCATGTCTGCCCGTCGTTCACGGTGAACGACACGTCCAAGGTGGCGTATCGGAACTTGGCCGAAGCACCATCCCAGCTCGCCTTGCCGGGCGAGATCACCGCTGCGGATGCGCATGAGGACTGCACCTCGACCGCACCGGCACCAACCTCGGCCCCGGTGGTGGTGGTCAGCGCGCCCGCGTAGAAGCCCCCGGCGCCGAGCGCCACCACTGCGGCCAAGCCGAGTGCGAGGAACTTCGTCTTCATCACGACCCCATTGAGTTGCTGCCCCCGTGCCGGCGACTGTTACGGCGCAGGACTGCCGTAGTGGTGCTCGTCACAGTGTCTCCCGAATCTATCTCCAGCGACAAGATCAGGTCACCCACCTGGCCCAGCGAATCCCTAACCGGATCTTGCCCCGCACACCGGTCGGCCTAGCCGAATAGTCAGCTGGGCCCGGAACGAGCCCCCAAGGACGCGGCGGACGTCGATCGTTCACCCGATCGCCAATTGGGTGCGAATGGCGTCCCATATCAAGCGCCGCACCGTTCGACACGGTCGTCATGAGCACGCAGGAACAAGATCGGATTGGTATGTTGAGGCTGATCATTGCGACGGGAGTCATTGTGAGCGAGGAGAACGCCACAGATGGCGTGCCCGAAGGCACGGCCAGCAGTTTTCCGTGGGGCATGCCGGTGGCGATGTTTGCGATAGTCGGACCCGACGGAATCCTGACGAAGGTCAATCCAAACTGGCAGAAAGTACTCGGCTATACGCCGACGGAACTCACCTCGCGACCCTTTCTGGACTTCGTGCACCCGGACGATGCCGCCAGGACGGCGGCCGAGTTCGAGGGTGGCTGGGATTCCCAGCACGGGACGATCAAATTCGAGAATCGGTATCGGTGCAAAGACGGCGGTTATCGCTGGCTGTCGTGGGTGGTTCACGTACCGCAAGACGGGGGCGGGGTTTACTGCCTCGCGACAGATATCACCGAGCAGGTCGCGGCCCGAGATGCTCTGGCAGACAAAGAGCGACTCTATCGAATGCTCGCTGAGAACGCTTCTGACGTGGTGTTCCTGGGGGACCAGAAGCTGGACATTCATTGGGTGTCCGAGTCGATCACACGCATCATGGGATGGCTCCCCGAGCAGCTGGTGGGCCATTCGGTCGGCGAGTTCGTTCATCCGGACGACATCCCCGGCCTGCGCCAGGCGGTCGCCAACTCCGCCGCCGGGGACCGACTACACCTGCAAGCCCGATGGCAGTGCGCCGACGGCACGTACCGCTGGATGGCCGGGACCGGGCGCCTGACCACAGATGCGGCTGGCAACGCGATCGGCCGGGTTGTAGGGCTACAAGATGTCCACGAGCAAGTACTGATCCAGCACGAGTTAGCCAGGAATCGGGAGCAACTCGAACAGACCAGAGCCGCCCTGGAGGTCGAGAAGGAGCGCCTTGAACTCGTGCTGGCCGGGACTCGGTTGGGGTTGTGGGACTGGAACATGATCACCGGAGATCTGCTGGTTGATGAACGCTGGGCACAGATCGTCGGCTACCGCCTGGAAGAACTGCAGCCGACCACCATTGACGCCTGGGTCCGGTTGGTTCATCCGGAGGATCTGACACGCTCGGACACGACAATCGAACAGCACAGTGCTGGCCTGACTCCGTACTACGACATCGAGGTGCGGATGCGCCACCGAGATGGCCGGTGGGTATGGGTCCGCGACCGCGGCAAGATCGTCGAGTGGACCCCGGACGGTCGTGCCCTGCGGATGACGGGGACACACGAGGATGTCACCGAACTGGTCCACGCCCGCGAACAAGTGCAAGTCGAACGGGCACGGCTGCGGGCCACCATGGACTCGCTGCCGGACCCGCACATGCTGTTAGAAGCAGTCCGCGACGAGTCCGGCGACATCGTGGACTTCGTGTTCACCGACGCGAACCCGGCGGCCTGTGAATACAACGGCCTCGCGTACCAGCAACTTGTCGGAACTCGGATGCGCGAGATGCTGCCCGGTGCTACCGGCGAGGGACTGCTGGCGGCCTTCCAGAAGGTCGTCGAGACCGGTGAACCGCTGGTGTTGGACGACTTCGCCCACACCGACGAACGACACAGTGGGGCCCAGCGGTACCACGATGCTCGAGCCGTGCGCGTCGGGGATGGGCTGTCCTTCACCTGGCGCGATGTCACCCGGCACGTGCTCGCAGCTCGACGAGAACTCGCCGAGAGCGAGAACCGGTTCCAGCAGATGTTCGACGATCACGACGCGGTGATGCTGCTTATCGAAGCGGAAACCGGTGAGATCGTCGACGCCAATCCGGCAGCAGCCCGCTTCTACGGGTACTCAGTTGAGCAACTGCGTTCAATGCTGATCTCACAGATTAATGCGCTTGCGCCTGAGGACATTGCCCGGGAGCGGGCCAGGGCGCTTCGTCATGACCGAAGTTACTTCACCTTCCCGCACCGATTGTCAGACGGCGAAATCAGAACAGTTGAGGTCTATTCCTCTCCGGTCCAGGACCGTGGCGGGCCGCTACTCTTCTCGATCATCCACGATGTCACCGAACAGGCATCGGCCCGCAAAGCCCTGGCCGAGAGCGAAAGCCGCTATCGGCTGCTGGCAGAGAACACCACGGATATCGTGTGGCAACTCGACCTCGACGATTTGATCATATGGGTGTCGCCGTCCATCGAACCGCTATTGGGATGGCGCCCCGACCAACTCCTCGGCTCGCGACCAGAAGGGATTGTCCACCCGGGGGATCGGGAAGTGCTGGGGTTGTGGCGAACTCCGCTGTTCGCGGACACCGGCGTGTCCACGTTCGAGCTTAGGATGCTGGCAGCCGACGGCAGCTACCAGTGGATGTCGGTTCAGTCCCGACCGACGACCGATGCCGGCGGCGCGGCGAACGGAGTCGTCGTGTGGCTGCGAGACATTCACCAGCAAGTTCTCGTACGTGAATACGAGGCACGTGAGCATGTTCTGTCGATTGAGAGTGCCTCTCGAGAACAGGTTGCCCGGACTCGACAGTTGTTCAGTTTGGCGATGCTGGGCGCGTCGGACGGTATGGCAATCGTTGGTATCGACTTGATGTTCCGTGAGGTCAATGCGGCGCTCTGCCAATTGCTGAGCCGCAGTCCCGAGTGGCTGCTTGAACACGGGATTGCGGACGTGGTGCACCCGGACGACCTCAGTAGTGATCTTTCATCCAGGAATGAATTGTTGACCGGTACGTTCGAGGCGAACGTCCGACAGTTGCGTTGGGTGAAAGCCAACGGTTCCGAAATCCCGATCATGCAGTCGAACAGATTACTGCGAGACGGCTTGGGGGACCCGCAACTCTACATGTGCCACATCCAAAAGGCCTCTGCCGCGCAGCTAGGGGGTTTGTGATAAGCACCCCGTTACATCAACCCGCGCAACCTCAGCAGGTCCCTGATGCTGGCATCAAGGCGAACCCGGCTGAGTGTTCCCGGGCAAACACTCAGCGTTCCCGGGGCAAAACAGTGAACCGCTTTCCTCCGACGGTGCGCAATACGGCGAAGTGTCGAGTGTCCAGCGTCAGTATTCGGGGTGTCTGGTAGCGGTCAGCAAGGATCACCAGCGAAGCGTCAGCTAGCCCAATATTTTGATGGTGATAGCGCTCGATGATGTCGCGGGCGCGCCGAAGATCGACTGCTCCGAAGTCCGGCAGCTCCCACCCGCCGCCGGACAACTCATCCAGTACCGCCAGTTCCGCAGGCACCCCACGGCGCGTTGCCAACAGGTAGTCGAGTTCGGCCAGGACGTACGGGGAAACGACGAATGGGCCGAGGTCCTCCTCGATTGCCGCGCTGACCGGTCTGTGGTGCGCATCGCTGGCATCGAAGTAGGCGATCAGGCCGCTGGTGTCACAGATGACCACGGTCTAGTGCTCCCCGAAGCCCGCCAGGGCCTGGTCGAGGCTCTCGGACAGTGCCGGATCGCCGCTTGCGAACAGGGCCCCCTTTGGTCGGGGACGTTGTGAAGAGCTGACGACGCGCCCGATGGCATCACGAATGACTTCAGCCTCAGAACGACCAGACTCGGCTGCGATTCGGGAGAGGGCCTGTTTCAGCTCATCTGGCAGATAGACGGTCGTCTTGTTCACACATGTATGGTAACACATATGGCACCTACCAGCTAAGATCTGCCGATCAGGTGGCCACCGCGATCAAACCCCTACATCAACCCGCGCAACCTCAGCAGGTCCCTGATGCTGGCATCAAGGCGAACCC
>JBAXOQ010000201.1:0-8410 GCA_037133175.1 Actinomycetes bacterium | reverse complement strand
GACCACCCGCGATCACCCCACCGTTGTTGACCACCACCGACTCAGCCTCGATCCGGCCAAACGCCGACCGAACACCCGACGTCCCAGTCGGCGTCGGAGTCGGAGTCGGCGTCGGGGTCGGGGTTGGCGTTGGCGTTGGCGTCGGCGTCGGAGTTGGCGTCGGGGTCGGAGTTGGCGTTGGGGTCGGGGCGCAGCCGGCCGGACTCGTATCGGGATCGATCGTGATCCGCAGCGTGCCGTTGGTCGGCAACGCGATGAGCGGGTTGCGTGCCGGGTTGTCATTGAAGGTATCGCCGAAAGGGAATCCGTACGCTTGCGTGAACTGCCACAAGGTCGCCGCCCACACGTTGTAGTTGGGGCTCGTGGGCTGCGCACCCCGGAAAGGACCGGGTGGCGTGCTCACATCGAAACGCCCACTGTCGTTGCCATAGGCAGGACTTCCCCAGAACCCGTACGCGAAACCAGCAACGAGATCTCGGTAGGCCGCGGCGTAAACGTCGTTCTCGCCCACATGATGCGCTGACGTGTGGTCGCTTCCGAGGTAGTAGGAACCGTTGTTCCCGTAGATCGCCGATGTCTCGTTGCCGCCGTTGTCCGGCAGGCTGCTGCCCTTGACATACATCGAAGACAGGTGGTTCGGTCCCTGGTCGACCAGCGTGAGCGAACCGGGTCCACCAGGATCGGCAGGGTCGGCGGCGAACGTACCGGTGAATCGGTAGTCCTTGCCCAGCGCGGTACCGCGAATGATGAGGGGCTGACCCTGCAACGACGCAACGTAGCTGGTCAGTTTGGGGTAACCGCTGGGGTTCAGGCCGCTGACAATGTTCGGTGAGACCAACCGCAGGAAGTCACCGCTAGCCGAACGGCGAACCACTTTATTGTAGTCCCCGCCGGCGGCCGTCAGGCTGGTCTTCAACGCCTGTTGGATAGTGTCGGTGTAGCAGCCCCACTTCTTGGATCCGACTAGCGCACCGTTGGCGTCGAACGTCTCGATGTCCAGCGGGATGCCCAGCATGTCGACCGCAGAGAGGTTCGCGACCCCTGGATACGTCAGTTCGACCGCATCGAATCGAACATCCGAGGTGTCCGGACTTGGAGCATGCGCTGGATCGACCGGCTTGCCCAGCGACACGTACACCCGGCCCGAACTCATGCTGTTCACCGTGAACGATGCCCGCTTCGACAGCGGCATCGGGTCCGCCACCGATCCGGAACCCCCTGCCTGGGCGAACACCCAGGCCTGGTCTGCAGTGTACGAAGGGTTGTTATTGACGACCGTGATTGTCAGGCCGGCCGCTGGTACTGCAGCGTGGGCCGATACTGCGCCAGGAATAGTCGCAGCCACCACAACCACGACACCGGCCCAAGCGCAGAGCCCGCGCCAGTGGACACCAGGTCGTTCACCGAAACCCGTCGCATGTACTTGTCGTTGTGACCGCATGAGACCGAGCGTAGGCAGGATGGGACCAGCGAAACATCCGTGGATGACACGCAAAACCATCTCAGCACAACACGCAACGCAGGCGCGAATTTGACGTGATCACCCGTCCCATCGCACCACGCCCGCAACGGCATCTTGTTCGCGTTTGTCAGACCCCCGGCCTACCTTGGAAATGGGTACTGATGTGAAGGGCCGAGGTCGGGCGCTGGCTTGGCCGGGATCGAACGATAATGGCGGGAGCTTGGGGTGGACTCTGAACAACTGACGGATGCTTCCGACAATGAGTTGTGGACGATGCTGGGGGACGCAACTGCCCTACCGCGAGCGGAACTGCTGTGCGAGCTGGGCCAACGTGCCGCTCTGCGCGGCGAGTACGGCCGGGCCGCGTCGTTGTTCGGCTCCGCGGGTACGACAAGCGCTGAGCATGGCGATGCCACGCTGGCGGGATTCGCATTCTCGCAGCAGGGAATGGCCCTGTTCGACGCCGACGAGTTCGGAGAAGCGGCCGTCGCCCACACGCAAAGCGTTACTCAGTACCACTTGGCGGGCCGCGCAGAGGAGGCCGCCCACGTACTGTGGGCGCAGGCAGCCGCTTTTCTCGAGGGCGGCGACATGGACGGTTGCCTCACAACGACGATCGCGGCCAGGAGTTTGGCCGAATCCGAGGACTTGCCGGAGTTGGCGGGCAGGGCCTGCCTGCTGCAAGCTCGCGCACTGAACGCTCTGGACCGAGAACTTGAGGCGCTGGATGCGTGCGAAGCTGGCCGGCAATTCTCTCGTTCGGCCGGCGAACCCACACTGGTCGCGCAGATCGATGACTTCAGGTTGACGTTGTGTTTGGCCTTGGGCAGGTTGGATCAGGCGTTGGAACTGGCGACCGGCTGTTTCGTCCTGGCCAAAGCGAGCGGCCTTCCGGAGGATGCCGCGCGGGCCGAACTTCGGCTGGCCGAAACCCACCTGACCCGGGGTGAGGCCGACCTTGCGCTCGTCCACGCCGAACAAGCTCGGGCGCGCCATACGGACGTCGCCGAAATGCTGGGCGCTGCCCGGTGCGACCGAGTGCGAGGCGACGCACTGTTCGAATTGGACCGGGCTGACGAAGCGATTGCCGTCTTCACGCAGGCCCGCGTCCTGTTCGACGCGAATGGGCACGATTTGGACTCGTTGCGGTGTGACGCCGACCGCGCGGTGGTTCTTCACATGGTTGGAAGGTTCGCCGACGCCGCGACGCTGAACGCCCGCCTTGTTGCCGCCTACCACAACATGACGCATAACGGGGTCTCGGTGGATCTGAGTTGGTCGGTGGCCCGACTCGCCGACAACTACCTCGCACTAGACGACCCCCGAGCCACCTTCGACGTCACGCACGAGTGGGTTGACCGTTTGGACGCACACGATGCTGACGCCAAGGCGCCCCTGATCAACACGTTGGCAGCCCATGCCCGTGCCACCGAAGCCCTGTCCGGGCTCGCGCCTGCGGCCCAGATCGCGGAACGTGTCTTGTCCCTGACGTCACAGTCGCAGGTGAACCGCAACACCGCGTGGATGTACGACATTCGCGCACGCCATCTCCTCGAAAGCAACGACCCACGCGCAGAACACGCCCTTGCCCAAGCGATCGCCATGCACCTGGCGATGGGTTGCACCGATCGCGCCCGCGAACTCTCCAAGCATTTCCTGCCGGCACCAGGAGAGCTCCACACATCAGTGGCCGACTAAGAGCTCCCCCCGACAGGCCGACGCGGATCTCTTCGTCTTTGCCCTGAAAAGCCGCCTGCCCTGCGGGACTTCGTCCGGGAGCGGCTTTTAGGTGCAAAGACGGGGAAGGAGGGAGGGGGCGTGGTCCGGCGATCAGCGCGGGACTGTGGCGGAGCCGCACCTGACACATCACTGCGCGACCTGCCGAGACCCGAGTAGGTCCTGCTGCCCGTCTCGGGCGAACTGATCACGGTAGGTCTTCCACTGTCGATCCGTCTTGCCCGACCCGGTCAGAATGTAGTCGTCGGCCCACTCCCGCTTGAGCCGATCCATGACGGCACGCTCCACCTCCGGATCTTCCGCTCCGAGTTGTTCGGTGATGTCCCAGAAGCCGCCTACCGCCAACGAACCGTCCGCATTCACGAGCAGGCCTGCTTGCTTCATCCAGTGCTTGTCGTCAGTGAACAGGATCCGACTGCTTTCCATGACGTGCGTTTCTTCGAGGGCTTGCTGGGCGGCGTGGGCCAACCGCTTCCAGGAGATGTCATCGATCCGGTCTCGCGCCACGATGCGGGTTCGCACATCCACCAGGGTCCGGTAAAACGCCGCCGAGGATGCAAACGCAACGACGAGTTCCGCCTTCGCCGGTAGGTCGTCCGCAGTCGGCGGCCCGAGGCCGACGAGCAGGGCGACCGTCTCCTGGCGCAACCGGTTGCGCAGCAGCGTACGGCGGTTTCGGCTGAAGTCACGGGCTGCCCCAAACGCTCGCTCGGGGCCGATCCGTGGGTCGTTCTCAAACGTGAGCTCAATCTGTTTGGCAATCTCCGGCACACTCCTGCGGTAGACGTTCTTGATTGCCACCGCCAGCGGCCCCAGCCGGTCCAGCAACGCTTCGAACACCGGGATATCGCCTTGCTGCAACTCGGTCTGCCAGGTAACCCGTTGCACCAGGGCGGCCTGCGCGCTGCCGGGCCAGAGCCGAGCGGTATCACTGTTGATCAGGGCTCGGAGTATCTCGACGGTATCTTCACCCTGCGCCGGGCGGTGCCCGCGCGTACGGGTGATCCACGCAGCAAGGACCTGCCCCTTGGTCGGACTCACGCGCACCTCCCCCGGTCGGTCGCGGCACTCGTGACCACCAACAAGCTGCCATAGGCGCCAACTCTTCGCGCCGGAGCGTGCGACAGCGTCACCCGACCGGCACAGTGCGGGATCGGTGTAAGGGTGGGACCACCCATCCGGACGGCAAGGTGGGGCCAGACGGGATCGGCAAACCCAACTGCTGGATGTGCTTCACCGACGTCGACGCCAAGCGAATCACGCAGCAGGACGCCGTCGCCGAACCGCAGGCCGGCCCGCACAAACTCGCGAGCTAGACGTCGGCGGCACCGTCTACAATTCGATAGCAACAACAGCTCCAGAGCGATGACTGTCGGTACCTGGCCGGTCATCCAGCAACCCTCCCACTGTGGTGCGGGGTGCTCCAGGGCAAGAGCTGGCCGACGGCCAACCGGTCCTCGGCAAGACTACGGATCGGCCCCCGGGCCGGGGGCCGATCCCATTCTCGAAAGGCCAAGAGTTCATGAACTCCCCTTTTCATTGCACCCACCACACTGAGCCTCACCGGCAGCATTCCCCTTCATTACGTGTGTCCACAAACGACCGACAGCAGGTACGTGTATGAGCGCCGTTATCGAGAGAGTCGGACCGGAGGAATACCGGATCAGTTGCGGGTGGTCGCCGGTCAACGCTGTCTGCCGGGCGCTGCACGACGGACGGGCCAGCGCATTATGGGGCGTCGGCGAGGCGATCGGACGGGCAGCGCTATTCGGCCGTCCGACCTCGTTTCGTGGCCGCGACGTGGACACCTTCAGCCTCAGCCCGCGCGCGGCAATCCCGTACCCGCGTGAACACAATGTCAGTGATGTCGACGCCCACGACGACGAGTCGTACCTGACGGTCGGGTTGGCGGACATTGACCCCCGCATCCTTCACGCCAGCCAATGGGGGCTGCGCCACGATGCCCTGTTCCACTACCTGCACCGGCCGTACGAGGCGACCGGGGAACTGTTCGACAACTCCCGGGATGTGTGCAACGACTGGCCCGTGGTGTTCGGAGATGTCCGGTCGCCATTGCGAATGATCTGGCAGGGCCATCACCGCTCCACCGCGGCGTTGATCATGGGCAGGTCGGTGCGCGGCAGGCTCGTGCGCGGCCAACTGCGTGCGGGGGTGCGGCGATGATCGCGGTGACCGCGCTGGTCTGGGTCGGCGACTGCCACTTTGCTCACGAACGGCCGGGCTCGGTGGCGGCGGACGCCGAGTTAGTAAAGGCCGGACGCACCGTGGTGGTGGCGGACCTGAACCAGGCGCGAGCGGTGCTGCTCGCAGTCGGCGCCCCGGAACAGACCATCGAGTACCGCCTGCTGCGAGCCCGCCAACGAGTGGAGAGAGGCCTGTGTGACTGACCGACAGCTAGACCAGAAGTAACAGTTCCAGAGTGATGACTGTCGGTACCTGGCCGGTCATCCAGCAACCCTCCCTCGTTGGTGCGGGGTGCTCCAGGGCAAGAACGGGCCGATGCTCACCGGAGTCTCGGCAAGACCAACGATCGGCTTTCGCCGGTCCTCATCGAAGGACACAAGAAATGGCAGTCTGCCAGACATACCACGCCGGCCACAACGTGCACTGGATCCAAGTCAGTCACGCCGGACCACCGGTCCCGGCCATCGTTGTGCCGCCCCCACCGGATCAGTGGGACCTTCCTGATCTGGCCCAACAGTTCCGGCTGTACGTCGAGCCGGCCACGGACCCGCGCGACGAGCTCGACCCTAACGACGGTCGAACCTTCGTCGTTCACAACGCCGCGGCTCTGCGCGCTCGCCTGGCCGACCCCAGCAGCTACGCCGCCTACTCCGAGCAGAACACGTTGCTGCGAGTACACAGCGGCCAGTCGGGGGTGGCCGCAACGTTCTACCCGTGCTTCGGCGAACCGACGCCGTGCATGGTCCGCAGTCCTGGATGTCCGACGGTCGGGCCATCCCTGGTGCCGATGGACGAATGTCCAACGGTCACCCAGGTGCAGGTGGGTGACGCAATCGGCACTGCCGAGGACCCTTCGGACGAGCAGCGACCCGATTCGGAGGGAGCGCAATGAGCACCGCCCAGTACCTGGATCAAGTGGGGTTGTCACCAGAGATCCGGATCGACCTCGACGGCCTGTTCGGGCCACCGTCAGCGGCGGTGACAACAGTCGACGATATCTGGATCTTCGAGATTCCCGAGGGCACCGCCGATGCCCTCACAGCGGTGATCAGGGCTGCCGAGGCGGCGGGGTTCCACGTGGACCACCTGCGCTGGGACGGACCGGAATGCGTGGGGTCGGTGACCCTGATCGACGACCCGCCGCCGCCAGCGGTCCGCCGCCGTTGGTGGCACCGATGGCAGATCACGCGGGGCGGCGCACAGTAATCACGCCAGACCGCAACTCGACAACTCAATAGCGACAAACGGCTCCAGAGCGGTGACTGTCGGTACCTGGCCGGTCATCCAGCAACCCCCTCGTTGGTGCGGGGTGCTCCAGGGAAAGAGCTGGCCGAGGGCCAACCGGTCATCGGCAAGACCACAGACCGGCCAGGGCCGGTCCCATCCCGGAAGGGATCATTCCCATGAGCAACCAAAGCATTCCCGAAGAGCACGATCCACGCCAGACACCGAAGCAGACCGCGCACCCGCCGCAACCCGCAGAGGTCAAGCCACCGGGGAATCCGGAGCCTGGCGGGCCGGACAGCGCTGGACACCGCCCGGTCCCCGACACAGAAACCAGCGGCGAAGACGCACTGCCGGCCAACCGCATCCTGCGCGCTTCCGGATGGATCTGGCTGGACGAAGCCAGCCACCTGGTCGGAATCTGCCCGGACTGCTCCGCCGTTGTCCGGGTGTGCCAGGCACCGCATCCGAGGCCACCTGTCGCCTCACGTGACAACCGGTTGACCGAAGCTGAAGTCCGGCACGAGTGCGCTGATCACATCCTGTTCCCGTACCTGTTTCAGGACATCTACGGCATCCGCCGTCTGGCCCGCCGGTTCGGTTTCCCCGATGAGTTGCTGCCAAACGCGGCGAGCGACTGAACACCGATCGCCGGACTCATTCGTCCCGGTCGGAACTAAGGTGTGGTTGGCAGATCGAGGTAGATATTTCCGGCGATCGCGTTCCTAACGGACGCGTCAGGGTCCCCGGCAAGACTCGCGACAATGCCCTCGGGAAGATTGGCTCGTCCTGCGACGGCGACCCTCACCCAGACGTCGTCGTCGGCAGCAAGGACCTGCACCGCATCACCAGGGGTGCGGGGGCGGTTGGCGACCAGTTCGCGGACCTCCCAACTCGGGTCACCGGCAAGCAACCGGAGGGTGTCGGGATCGGTGCTGGGATGAACACGACGTGGCGCCGCACGTCGGCCTCAGCATCGGCGGCGAGCACTTCGATTAGCTGAGCAGGTAACGAATCTCGTTTGAAAAGTCCGAGCCGGTCCTGTTTGTCAGGCTCAAAGGCGATGCGCAGGAGTTCCTTTGCGGTCAGTGCGCGGATGACGCTAGAGGTGATGTCGGATCTGTGCAGAATTTGCTCGGCCACCAACCGTGTTGCCCGCTGCACCAAGAGCTCGACGATCTGCGGCGGGGTTCTCGGATGACCTGCCACGTATCTCAGGACAGCCTCTTGGGAACACTCCGCCCAGACCTTCAGGACCTCTGCGTTGATTGCCTCGTTGCAGTCAAGGACTTCCCACATCGCTGGATCGTGCTTGCACAACGCGCGTCGTAGCTCATCGACTGAAGTGCTGACGTCCCCGTGCGAAGGCTCACCGCCGTGATCCTCGTCCCCCGATTCCTCTCCGTCGTTTCCTTGATCAGGCCCGTCCTCATCGACCGCCACCGGTCCCCCATGTCTTCCGAAACACGAGCCTTGGGTCGTCAACCCTTCGCTCACAACGATTCGTTGCAGTTCAGCGTTAGGAGAACGAACCAACACCGCGGAATGCTCCCAAAACGAAGGCCCCGCGCCGAGTATCGCTACGTCAGCGCCTTGGCCAGAGCCCGAGTGGCGGCCTTCCGAATCTGCGGGTCTGGGTCGCCGGCCAGCCTCGCGACCAAGCTCCCCGTAAGGTTGTAGCGGCGCAGCAGCTGGCTTCTGACCTTGGGGTTCTCGTCGGCGAGGATCCGTTCGAGGATCTCCGGCGTCGCTGCCTGATTGCGGGCCACGTGCTGGCGAACC
>JBAXOQ010000200.1:0-8415 GCA_037133175.1 Actinomycetes bacterium | reverse complement strand
CCCCCGCAGTCGACGTGTCGTTGCTGGTGCTGTGGGACGACGGTGACGACAACCTCTGCGAGCAGCGGAGTCCGGGCTGGCACGCGCGTGAGGTGATGGCTCTGCGGTCGCTAGCCGGATCTTCATCCCTGGTTTTGGCTGGCCACAGCCAAAGCGTCGACTCGGCACGGCTGGTCTCCTCTGGGTGGCTTCGACTGATCGCCCGAGGTCGCGACAAGAACCGACTCGGGGTCGCGAGAGTCGTGACGCTGGCCGATGATCCGGCGACCCGGCCCGAACGCGGCGCTATTCGGGTTCCGCACGTTGCCTGGCAGGTGATCCACGACGCCATCCGGTCGGGACCGGTGCTGGTCCAAGTGGCCAGATCCGGGTACGTGACCGCTCTGGTCTGCCAGCAGTGCCGGGAGCCGGCCGCGTGTTCGGTGTGCTCGGGCCCGCTGGGTTCCGACCCCGGGGTGGACGGGGTGACTTGTCGGTGGTGCGGGGAGCTGGTTCGACAATGGAGTTGCGCTTCCTGCGGGCAGACTCGGCTGCGGCCGGTCAGTGTCGGATCCACTCGCACGGCGGCGGATTTGGCGCGCGCGTTCCCCGATGTACCCGTGCGCACGAGCGGACGTGCCAGTGGCGTTATCGACCGCATTGGCTCCGAGCCGGCGATCGTGGTGGCGACCGTGGATGCCGAGCCGGTAGCGGACGGCGGCTACCAGGGCGCGGTTTTGCTGGATGGTTCGGCGTTGCTTGCCCGAACCGAGTTGCGTTCCGAGGAGCAGACCGTCCGGCGTTGGTTCAATGTCATGGCCCTGGTTCGAGGGGCGGATCAGGGCGGCAAGGTCGCAGTCACCATGGACCCCACGCATCGCGCTGTCCAGGCGTTGGTTCGGATGGATCCCATCGGATGGGCCGCCCGCGAACTCGACGATCGGCGCGAGACTGGCCTGCCGCCGGTGACACGTTCGCTGACGGTGACAGGGGAGCAACCCTCGGTCGCGGACTTCCTGACCCGAGCTGACCTGGACCCTGGTTGGCGTGTGCTGGGTCCGGTGCCGGTGCCTGTCGCAGCGTCATCGACCCCCGCACGGACCATCCCGATGGATTCGGTGGGACCAACCGGCGGGCAGCGTGTTCGTGTCCTGGTGTTGGCCCCGATCGCCGACGGCCCCCGGCTGGCGACCGCCGCCAAAGCCGCCCTGAGTGCAACCGCCGATCGAGGATCCCCCGCCCATCTGCACATCCGAATCGACCCGACCACCCTCCTCTGACCGCGGGTTTGGGTGGTTTGTGCCTAGACTTGGGGGCATGACGGCTCAGCCCATTCGGGTGTTTGGTGATCCGGTGCTGCGTTCGCCGACGGCACCGGTCACGGTGTTCGACAAGGAACTGCGGGTACTGGTCAAGGACCTCACGGACACCATGCGCGCGGCGCCGGGAAGCGGGCTGTCGGCAAACCAGATCGGCGTGGCCTTGCGGGTGTTCACCTACGACGTCGACGGAGTGGTCGGCCACCTCATCAATCCCGACCTCGACCTCTCCGAAGAAGGCCAGGATGGTCCCGAAGGTTGTCTGTCACTGCCGGGACTTGTCGCTGACACCCCCCGTGCCCTGCGAGCAGTAGCCAAGGGTTTCAACATGTGGGGCGAGCCTGTCATCGTTGAAGGGTCCGGGCTGCTGGCACGGTGCGTGCAGCATGAGACGGACCATCTCGACGGTGTGCTGTTCATCGACCGACTGCCCCCGGACCGACGTAAGAAGGCGATGAAAGAGATCAGGGAGTCTGCTTGGTTCGGCGCCGAACCGCCCGTCGTGAAGATCAGTCCACACCAGTTCGACGACTGGTTCTAGGCTGACTGGCATGCGCCTTGTCTTTGCCGGCACTCCGACACCAGCGCTGGCCTCATTGCGGACCCTGGTCGACTCGACTCATGATGTCGTAGCTGTCATCACCCGGCCTGACGCCCCTGCCGGGCGAGGGCGTCGGCTGACCCCTTCACCGGTTGGCCAGCTGGCGGAAGAGCTCGGTATCGACGTGCTCAAACCGGCGTCGGTGAAGGATCCGCAGTTCCTGGAAGCGCTGCGGTCGTTGGCCCCAGACGCCTGCCCGGTGGTCGCCTACGGCGCGCTGGTACCGCCAGCCGCCTTGGATATCCCACGTCGCGGCTGGATCAACCTGCACTTCTCGCTGCTGCCCGCGTGGCGCGGAGCTGCCCCGGTGCAGCACGCAATCTGGCACGGCGACGACATCACTGGCGCCACTACCTTCGCGCTGGAGACTGGGCTGGACACCGGTCCGGTCTACGGATTTGTCACAGCACCGATCGCCAACCACGACACAGCCGGGTCGCTGCTCGCCGAGCTGTCCGAGTCCGGTGCACAGTTGCTACTCAAGACCCTGGACGGTATCGAATCCGGTGAGGTTGTGCCGGTGCCGCAGCCGACGGAGGGAATCAGCCTCGCTCCCAAGATCAGCATCGCTGACGCCCGGATCGATTGGCGCACCCCGGCGATCGCGGTCGATCGGATGGTGCGGGCCTGCACCCCGGAACCCGGCGCCTGGACGACCTTGCGTGACCAACGGATCAGGATCGGTCCGGTCAGCGTCGCGATGCCTACGGGGGAGGCATTGAAGGCCGGAGAGCTACAGCCCACCAAGAGTGCTGTGCTGGTCGGGACCGCTTCGGGTCCTGTTGCCTTGTCCACGGTCCAGGCACAGGGAAAGCGCGAGATGCGGGCAGCGGATTGGGCTCGCGGGTTGCGTATTGAAACCGGCGAATCCTTCCCGTGAGCGAAACCGCATGAATGAGGCACCCGGGGAACCACGCCAGACCCGCGCACGCAGCAATTCAGGCGCTCGACGACCACGGTCGGTCGTCGACAAGCCTCGCCGGATCGCCTACGACGTGCTGCACGAAGTCGGCGCGAACGAGGCATACGCGAACGTCGCGCTAGCAGCAATTCTGCACGATCAGCACTTCGACGCCCGTGACGCGGGTTTCGTGACCGAGATCGTCAACGGCACCTTGCGCAACTCCTCCCTGCTCGACGCGATCATTGCCCGCTGCAGTTCCCGCCCGCTGACCAAGATCGACCCCCGGCTGCTCGACGTGCTCCGGATGAGCTGCTACCAACTGCTGTTCATGAGCGTCGGCGCCCATGCCGCTGTCAATACCGGCGTCGATCTTGCCGTGAGCGTCGCGGGCGAGGCCGGTAAGGGCTACGTGAACGCGATTCTGCGCGCGGTCTCCCGTCGGAGCCGCGAGCAGTGGCTAGCAGAGGTCGTGCCGGACCGGGAAAGTGACTTCGTCGGATCGCTCAGCCTGCAGTACAGCCACCCGAAGTGGGTCGTGTCGGCTTTACGCGACTCGCTCGGACGGGAGGGCGCCGACCAGATCGAGGATCTGTTGGCGACAAACAACAGGCCGCCGCCGGTCACCTTGGTGGCGCGCCCCGGCCGATCAGACGTAGCGGAGCTGTTGTCGGCCGGTGGCACTCGCGGACGGTGGAGCGAGTTCGCCGTCCTCGCCCCGACTGGGACTCCGGGCCGCCTGCCAGGGGTGCGACGTGGGGATGTCGGCGTGCAGGACGAAGGAAGCCAGCTTGTGGCGATTGCGCTGGCCCGCGCCGAATTGTCCGGAGCCGATGCGACGTGGGTCGACCTGTGTGCCGGGCCCGGCGGCAAGGTAGCGCTGCTCGCAGCCCTCGCGGCGCAGCGTGGCGCCCGGGTCGTCGGAGTCGAACTGCATGAGCACCGGGCCAGACTCATCAGGCAGATGACTGCCACCGCAGCGGGCATGGCCGGTGTCGTGGTGGCAGATTCCCGCAAGCCGCCGATTCGATACGGGGTCGACCGAGTGTTGGTTGATGCGCCTTGCACAGGTCTTGGGGTGCTGCGGCGTCGGCCGGAGGTGCGGTGGCGGCGAGTGCCGGGGGACATCCCCGTCCTGAGCGCGCTGCAACGTGACCTGCTCAACGCCGCCATCGACATTGTTCGCCCGGGAGGAGTGGTCGGCTACGCGACCTGTTCACCCCACCTTGCCGAGACCGACCTGATCGTCAAGGCGGTGACCCGCTCGCGTGACGACGTCGCCGTCGAGGACGCCCGCCCGCTGTTTGAGTCGGTGCCCGACCTCGGGGACGGCCCGTTTGTGCGCTTGTGGCCGCATATCCACGACACTGACGGAATGTTCTTCGCCCTCCTGCGTCGGCGGTGACTTACCTCTAGGCTTGTGCCCGTGGGTATTCAAGTCTCTCCAAGCATCCTGTCATCCGACTTCGCGAACCTCGGTCGTGATTGCGAGCGGGTCGCAGGGGCTGCCGACTGGTTGCACGTCGATGTCATGGATAACCACTTCGTGCCGAACTTGACCCTTGGCCTTCCGGTTGTCGAATCGCTGTTGGCCACAGTCAGTACCCCCGTTGACTGCCACCTCATGATCGCTGATCCGGACCGATGGGCGCCGGCCTACGCGCAAGCCGGCGCCGGCAGCGTCACGTTCCACGTCGAGGCAGCACACGCACCGATCCGGCTCGCGCGTGAGATCAGGTCCTTGGGAGCGCGGGCCAGCCTCGGCCTCAAACCGGCGACCGGGATCGATCAGTACGCCGACATGCTCTCCGAATTCGACATGATTCTGCTGATGACGGTTGAACCTGGCTTCGGCGGTCAGTCATTTCTGGAGTTCGTGGTACCGAAGATTCGTCGGACCAGAGAACTGCTCGGCCCGGAATCCGACATCTGGCTGCAAGTTGACGGCGGCATCGACCTGGACACGGCCGAGATCGCGGCGGCCGCCGGGGCAGATGTTCTGGTCGCAGGGTCGGCCGTCTACGGGGCTGCGGACCCGGCCGAGGCGGTCGCCAAGATCCGGTCGGTGGCGACCGCCGCCGTTGCCGCGTCGTAGCGTTCTGGACCGCATGGGACAATTCGCTTTGTGATCAGTGCCGCCGAGTCAGCCGCGATGGCACGTGCCCTGACCCTCGCCACTTCGCCCGGCTCGCCCATCGTGGGACCTAACCCACGTGTCGGTTGCGTGATCCTGTCCGGCGATGGCCGGATCGTCGGCGAAGGATTCCACCGCGGACCGGGTACAGCCCATGCCGAGGTCGCCGCTCTGACCGACGCCGGCGGAAGTGCGGTGGGCGGCACTGCGGTGGTGACTCTTGAACCGTGCGATCACACCGGTTTGACCGGCCCATGCAGCCAGGCACTGATTCGGGCCGGGATTCGGCGAGTGGTGTTCGCCCAGGCCGATCCCAACCCGATCGCCTCCGGCGGCGCGGCAACCCTGCGGACAGCCGGCATCGAGGTCGAGGGCGGGTTGTGTGAGGTGCAAGCCACGGCGATCAACTCGCGGTGGTCGGTGGCTGTCGGCCGGGGCAGACCCTTCGTGACTCTCAAGCTTGCGGCATCGTTGGATGGTCGGATTGCTGCTGCTGACGGCACGAGTCGTTGGATCAGCGGACCACAGTCGCGGGCTCAAGTGCATGATTTGCGGTCGCGGGTGGACGCCGTTGTCGTCGGCACCGGGACAGTCATCGCGGACGATCCGGAACTGACCGATCGCCGCGACGGAGCCGAGTATCAGCCGATTCGGGCCGTGCTGGGCTTGCGAGAGGTTCCCAGTGCGGCAAAGGTCCGGGGGGCGGCAGCTCCCACCGTGTTCCTGCGTACCAGGGACCTTGACGACGCTTTGACGGACCTGTTCGCCGCCGGGGTCAGGCACGTCCTGGTCGAGGGCGGAGCGACGGTGGCGGCGGCGTTTCTCCGGTCTTCACTGGTGGACGTGCTGGTGTGGTACGTCGCGCCGGTCTTGCTCGGTTCGGGTCGCGCGGCCATCGATGATCTGGGAATCGACACAATCAACGAGGCGTTTCGGTGGCAGGTGGAGTCGATCGACACCGTCGGCGGGGACGTCCGCATCGAACTGACCCCGCTCGCGCAGAACAACCCGAGGAGTTGACGTGTTCACCGGAATCATCGAAGAGCAGGGCGAGTTGGTGGACCTGATCATGCTGGAAGGCGAGGCGGCTCGAGTCGCTGTGCGGGGGCCCATCGCCACCTCGGACGCTGTGCCCGGGTGCTCGATTGCCGTGGATGGGGTCTGTCTGACGGTGGTCGAGCTGTCCGATGGTGTCTTCACAGCCGACGTGATGCGCGAGACTCTGATCCATACGACCATCGGAAGTCGTGTGGTGGGGGACAGGGTCAACCTGGAGAGGTCGGTGCCGGCTGGCGGCCGGCTGGGCGGACACATAGTGTCTGGCCATGTGGACAGCGTCGCGACGATCGCGGCACGAACCCCGGCACCGCATTGGGAAGTCGTGAGAGTTGCGATTCCCTGCCAACTGGCAAGACAGATCGCGAAGAAGGGCTCGGTCGCGGTCGACGGTGTTTCGCTGACTGTTACCGCAGTGTCCGCTACCGGCGAAGACCCAGCCTGGTTTGAGGTGTCCCTGATTCCGTCCACCCTGGCCGCGACCACGCTGGGGTCACGACCGGTAGGTGACCAGGTGAATATCGAGACGGACGTGCTCGCCAAATACGTCGAACGGCTTATCGAAGGAGATCAGCGATGATACCTGCCGACGTGGTGCTGGCCGAGGATGAGCCGACCCCCGCTGGGGAACAGCCAGACGACCGGCCGGACTCGCCGCGGCGAAGCAGCGGTCCGGGCGCAGTCGAGCTGGATTCAGTGGACCGAGCGATCGCCGATATCGCTGCCGGCCGGGCAGTGGTCGTGGTCGATGACGAGGACCGTGAGAACGAAGGGGACTTGGTCTTCGCCGCGGTCAAGTCCACGCCGGAGTTGGTCGGATTCATGATTCGCCATTCCAGTGGAGTGATCTGCGTCCCGATGCCGGGTCCTGAACTAGATCGGCTCAAACTGCCGCCAATGACCGTGGTCAACGAGGACCGAAAAGCGACCGCCTACTCTGTCAGCGTCGATGCCCGGGATGGCATCAGCACCGGCATCTCGGCGCACGACCGATCCCACACTGTTCGGGTGCTGGCTGATTCCGCAACCGAACCGCATGAGCTGACCCGTCCGGGTCACGTCTTCCCGCTGCGTGCCGTCCCGGGCGGTGTTCTGCGCCGTGCCGGCCATACCGAGGCGGCCGTCGACTTGGCTCGGTTGGCAGGGCTGACCCCGGTGGGGGTGATCTGTGAATTGGTTCACGAGGACGGCTCCATGATGCGGGCCGAAGCCTGCCGGACGTTCGCCGACGATCACGGTCTATCGATGATCTCGATAGCCGACCTGATCGCCCACATCGGACTCAAGGAGAGCCACGTCGAACGGGTTGCTGACGCCACCTTGCCCACAGAGCATGGAACCTTCCGTGCGGTCGGCTACCGCGACACCATCAATGGTCAAGAACATGTTGCGCTGGTGATCGGTGAGATCGGTGATGGCCAGCGGGTGTTGGTCCGCGTGCATTCCGAGTGCCTGACTGGCGACGTCTTCGGGTCTTTGCGATGCGACTGTGGGCCACAACTCGACGCTGCGATCGCCCAGATCGCTGCTGAGGGCCGCGGTGTTGTGCTGTACATCCGAGGTCATGAGGGCCGAGGTATCGGGTTGCTCGAGAAGTTGCGCGCCTACGAACTGCAGGACGACGGCGCCGACACCGTGGATGCCAACCTGCTGCTGGGGCTTCCCGCGGATTCCCGCCACTACGGGACGGGCGCGCAGATTCTGGCGGATCTCGGGATCCGGACGATGCGACTGCTGACCAATAACCCCGCCAAACTCGCTGGACTCGATGGGTACGGCATCACCGTCATCGACCGTGAACCCATCGAGATCGAAGCGAACGAGCACAACATCTCGTACCTGCGCACCAAAGCAGCCCGAATGGGGCACCACCTGGGCACGATGGGCGATGAGACGATAACCGGTGACCCGATCGCCGGCCAGACCCAACCGGAGCGCCCATGAGTGGAGTAGGGGGCCCGACCGAGCAACCGGTGCCCAACGGAGCCGGCTTGAAGGTGGCGATCGTGGCCAGCAGTTGGCATGCCGACGTGATGGCCGGGCTGATCAGCGGGGCGCTGGCACTGTGCGCCCAGGCAGGGGTCGGCATTGACGTCATTCGGGTTCCCGGAGCGTTCGAACTGCCCGTTGTCGCTGCCGCCTACGCCAACACCTACGACGCGGTGGTTGCTCTTGGAGTGGTGATCCGAGGGGGCACGCCTCACTTCGAGTTTGTCGCGAAGGCGGCGACCGACGGTTTGACTCGGGTCGCGTTGGATTCGGGCAAACCCATCGGGTTCGGACTGCTGACCTGTGACGACTCGGCCCAAGCCCTCGACCGCGCTGGATTGCCCGGCTCGAGCGAGGACAAGGGCCGTGAGGCCGCTCTCGCTGCGATCACCACTGCCCTCCTGCTTCGTGACGCCCGAACCCGGTCGCTCTAGGC
>JBAXOQ010000199.1:0-8487 GCA_037133175.1 Actinomycetes bacterium | reverse complement strand
GATCGTTGTGGCAGCTGCGCTGGTCGCCGCCGCCATTGGTGCTGCTGTGGCGGTGGTCTTGACTCGGCGCACGGCACAGGTCGCGAACCAGGAGCCGGTGTCCGCGGCAAACTCGGGCGATCATGCCCATGTCGAAGGCGGGCATTCGATCGACATTGACCAGATCGGCCGAGTGCTTGCCGTGCTGCCTGCAGCGTCGATCCTCGTCGACTCCAATACCGGCAGGGTGCTGAGCGCGTCCGAACAGGCCTACACGTTGGCCCTGGTGCGTGATGGGCGGATCAGTGCTTTCGAACTGTCCCGAATGGTGTCGCAGGTCCGCACCAACGGCGTCGCGATCCACCAGGAAATCTCGTTGCGCAGACTGCCGTTGGCCGGGGGAGCGGTAGAGATCGTCGCCAGGGTCGCAATGGTCACCGAATCAGTTGTCTTGGTGCTGGTCGAGAATCTCACCGGGGCGCGGCGCCTCGACGAGGTCCGACGTGACTTCGTCGCCAACGTGGGGCACGAGTTGAAGACGCCCGTCGGTGCGTTGTCGCTGCTGGCTGAGGCAGTCCTGTCCGCCGCGGACGATCCGGAAGCTGTCCGGCACTTTGCCGGTCGCATGCAGGTCGAGAGCATGCGGCTCGCGCACCTGGTCGCGGACTTGGTCGATCTGTCGCGGCTGCAGGGGCAGAATCCGATGGAGTACGCGGAGCCGACCAGCGTCGACCACGTAGTCGGCGAGGCGATCGACGCGATCAGGATGGCAGCGGAAGCGGCCGAAATCGAGGTGGTCGTCACCGGGACGGCAGGCCTGACGGTGCTCGGTGTGGAGAGTCAGCTGGTGACCGCGGTGCGAAACCTGCTGGCCAACGCGGTGGCGTACAGCCCACAACTGACTCGGGTGGTTGTGGCTGTTGCGCTGGCTGCGGACGACATCGTTGAGGTCACGGTTACCGATCAAGGCATCGGGATCCCGGCAAACGAGATCGATCGGATCTTCGAGCGGTTCTACCGGGTCGACCAGGCCAGGTCGAGGGCCACCGGCGGCACCGGTTTGGGGCTGTCGATCGTCAAGCACGTCACGAGGAACCACGGCGGGGATGTCTCGGTGTGGTCCGTCGAGGGCGAAGGCAGCACGTTTACGCTGAGGCTGCCCGAATACCGCCCACAACACTCGCGAAGCTCGCGAATGGGACTGGCAACAGAGGGAGACAAGGTCAAGTGAGTCGAATCCTGATCGTTGAAGACGAGGAGTCTTTTAGCGATGCCCTTTCGTTCATGTTGCGCAGGGAGGGCTTCGACGTCGGCGTCGCGGCCGACGGTCGGGCGGCGCTGGAGTTGTTCGAGCGTGAAGGCGCTGACCTGGTGCTTCTCGATGTGATGCTGCCCGGACTGTCGGGCACCGAAGTGTGTCGAGCGCTGCGGCAGGTCTCGACGGTTCCGATCATCATGCTGACCGCCAAGGACAGCGAGATCGACAAGGTCGTCGGACTAGAACTCGGAGCCGACGACTACGTCACCAAGCCGTTTTCAAGCCGGGAATTGCTAGCCAGACTGCGGGCAGTGTTGCGACGCCGATCATCGGAGGCTGAGGAGAAGGCCAAACCAACCTCTGTCCTGGAGGTGGGACCCGTTCGGATGGATGTGGACCGCCACCAGGTCGTTGTTTCTGGCACGAGCGTCAAACTGCCGCTCAAGGAGTTCGAGTTACTGGAGTTCCTGCTCCGCAACGCCGGTCGCGTTCTGACTCGAGGACAGTTGATCGATCGAATCTGGGGTTCGGACTACGTCGGAGATACCAAGACCCTTGACGTGCACGTGAAGCGCATCCGAGCCAAGATCGAGCCCGATCCGGCCAACCCGATCTATTTGGTGACGTTGCGCGGCTTGGGCTACAAGCTGGATGCCTGACGCAGGGGTCGGCGAACCCTAGCTAGCGTTCGCGCCCTCACTCACGACTCGGTTGCGGCCCGCCGATTTGGCTTGGTAGAGCGCTTGGTCGGCGCGGCGGATCAACGAGTCGCAACTCTGGTCGCCGCCGCGGTTTGTGACTGCGACCCCGACGCTGACGGTGATCGGGATCTGCCCGGCGTCGGTATCGATGGGGTGTTCCTCGACGGTGACCCGCAGCCGCTCGGCCAGTTCGACGGACTCGACCTGGGGGCTCAGATCTGCGATCACCAGGAATTCCTCCCCGCCGTAGCGACCGATCTGCCCCTGTCCGTCGAGTTCGGCGGTGAGCAGTTCGCTGACCGACTGCAAGACCTGATCGCCGATCTGGTGGCCGAACGTGTCGTTGACCGACTTGAAGTAGTCGATGTCCAGCATCAGGACTGCGAGGTCCCCCGATCCGCCGACCGATGGAAGCGGACCGTTCTCGGCGTTGCGGTCTTCGGGTGCCGCGGTCCGTTGCATCAGGTGGTCGATGATCGCGGCGTGGTTGAGCAGTCCTGTCAGTCCGTCATGCGTGGCCTGCCGCTGGAGTTGTTCGCGGGCCAGCAGCAGGTCGCGGTTCAGTCGTGACATCTCCTCATACAGCAGGGACTTCTCGACGATGATCGAGACCATGTCCGCCAATCGCAGGAAGACATCCTGGTGTTCCTGGGAGTAGGTGCCGACCTTCGTGCTGCTGAAGAAAAGGAAGCCGACCGGACGTCCCAGGGCAATCAACGGGCAGGTCAGATTGGAGCGGATTCCCTCAGCGAGCATCAGCTTCGTAGATCCCGATGTCGGGTGTTCCTGCGAGTACTGCGCCAAATCGTTGATGATTCGGGGTCGTCCGGTGTGGATAATCGATTGCAGGCTGCTACCGGCCAAGCTCGCCGAGTACGAGCCCGTCAGCAGTGCGCTGCGTCCATCCGACCGTGCCCACCTCGACTGGGCCCGGGTGCCGTCGGCATCGAGCAGTGCGCACCCGATCCGGTCGTAGGGGATCAGCGACCGGAAAGACTCGTAGATGTGATGCAGCACTTCATCCAAGTACAGACCTTGCACGATCTCACGCGAGACCTCGGCAAATTGCTTCTCTTGGGCGAACCGGATGGACAGGCTCGAAGCCAGCGACATGATGGACTCGCCGAGCAGCGCGATGTCGTCCCGGGGTTGCGTCGGCCTGTCGCGCCCTGATGGGCCGGGTTGTTCCGCGATGCCGGCGCTGAGGTCGCCGTGTTCGACACTTTCTAGGATCTTCCGGTAGTTCGCCAACCGCGGGTCCGCTGAACCGTCAGGTGCCGTCATGGCGACATGCTAGTCCCGAAGGCTGCTGTTGAGTCAGCCCTCAGCATAGTGCTGGGTTAGGTAGTCCCATCTGTATCCACGGGCTATGCCTTTAGGTAGAATGTGTGAACTACCTAACAAGATCAAAGCGTGCGTGTTACCATTGAGTAGCACGAAAGGGGCACATCGCCACATGTCGTTCGCAGTCGGTGACACCGTTGTATATCCGCACCACGGGGCAGCTTTGATCGAATCGATCGAGCACCGTGTTATCAAAGGGGAGTCGCGAGAATACCTAGTTCTGCGTGTCGCTCAGGGAGACCTCACAGTACGCGTTCCAGCGGCAAACGTCGATTTGGTCGGCGTCCGTGACGTGGTGGACCAAGCAGGCTTGGACCGGGTTTTCGGCGTCCTTCGTCAGCCGTACACCGAAGAGCCCACCAACTGGTCTCGTCGCTACAAGGCGAACCTTGAGAAGCTCGCCTCCGGTGACGTGATCAAGGTTGCCGAGGTCGTTCGCGACTTGTGGCGCCGAGAGAAAGACCGGGGTCTTTCCGCAGGTGAGAAGCGGATGCTCGCAAAGGCAAGGCAGATTTTGGTGAGCGAATTGGCTCTGGCCGAGCAGATCAACGAGGACAAGGCAGAATCCTTGCTCGATGAGGTTCTTGCGTCCTGAACGTCCAGGCTTCGCTGCACCCATTACCGCTGACGGCGGTCATCATTGCTGCCGCGGGTCGGGGCGAACGCTACGGCGGGTTGCTACCCAAGGCGCTCGAGTCGATCAACGGTGAGCCACTGCTAGGTCATACTTTGCGAGCTGTCATCTCAGTCCCTGGGGTAGCTCACGTGGTGGTCAGTGCTCCAGTCGACTATCTAGCGGCCATCCAAGCCGTGTGTGAGCCTTGGACTGAGTCGGTCCGGGGGGCGCCGGCGATCACAGTGGTGATTGGTGGTCGCACCCGTCAGGATTCCGTCGCCAATGCGCTCGCGGTGATCGCAGATTCGGTGTCGATTGTGCTGGTTCACGATGCGGCCCGGGCCTTTGCGCCCGCGAAGTTGTTCTCGGACGTCATGGCCACCGTTGCGCGGGAGCAGGCCGCAGTGGTTCCCGGACTGCCAGTCGCGGACACCATCAAGGCAGTCGATGAGCACGCAGATGTAGTGCGCACAGTGGACCGTGCCGGACTTCGCTCCGTCCAGACACCGCAGGGCTTTCCACGAGAGTTGCTCGTCGCGGTTCATGAGCATGCGGATCCAGCCCAAGCCGCAACCGACGACGCCGGTCTTGTCGAGCGCGCCGGAGGTCGTGTTGTCGTGATCGACGGCGATCCGGAAGCATTCAAGGTGACAACCCGATTCGACGCATTGCTAGCCCAAGCAGTGCTGGCCGCAAGGGGAGCTGATGTGACGACAGATGACGCGGGCGTGATGCCGGGGCAGATCGGGATCGGGGTGGACGTGCACCCGTTCGAAGACGGTCGTGAGCTGCACGTCGCGGGCCTGTTCTGGCCTGGTGAGGCCGGTCTGTCGGGTCATTCGGATGGAGATGTGGCAGCGCATGCGTGCTGCGATGCTCTCTTGTCGGCTGCCGGGATCGGGGATCTGGGGTCCCAGTTCGGCACGTCGGACCCGCAGTGGCTCGGCGCTTCCGGTGTGGCGATGCTTCGCGAGACGGCCGCTCGGGTGGCTGCCGCCGGCTACCGTATCGGCAACGTTTCGGTGCAGGTCATCGGCAATCGGCCGATCATCGGTCCGCGGCGCCTGGACGCGGAGTTGGCACTTGGCCAAGCCGTCGGCGCGCGCGTCTCGGTGTCCGCGACAACCACCGATGGCTTGGGCTTGACCGGTCGCGGTGAGGGTGTGGCGGCGATCGCCACTGCGATCGTGTTCGGTCGCTGATTGCTGCGGCTCGGTCCGCGTATAGCCTCCGCGTATGACAGCAGAACTGACACAGGAGCAGAAAGCACTCTTCGACGCGGCCAGCTTCGCCACGGTCGCCACGATCAACCCGGACGGCCAGCCGCAGTTATCGGTCGTTTGGGTCAAGACCGACGGTGAGGACATCCTGTTCTCAACAACTATCGGGCGGCTCAAAGAGAAGAATCTTCGACGCGATCCCCGCGTCACGATTCTGGTGAATCCGCCAGCGAATCCGTACACGTACGTGGAGGTCCGGGGAACCGCAGAGATCACCGAGCACGGTGGCCGGGAGTTGATCGACGAGTTGGCCGGCAAGTACATGGGGATCGATCGCTACACCTTCGACGACGGCACCGACAACGTCCGCGTGGTCGTCCGTATCAAGCCCTTACGCGTCGTGACCATGGGGTAGTTCCCGGCGCAGAAGCCGGCCTTGGTCACGCGGGTGATCGCGGATCCGGGGCGTTGCCCGCGGGCGACTAGGATTGCCTGCTGTGAGCCTGCGTCTGTATGACACGTTGAGTCGGTCGGTCCGCGACTTCGTTCCGATTGAGCCCGGAAGGGCCTCGATGTACCAGTGCGGCCCGACGGTCCAGTCGGATCCGCATGTCGGACACATCCGCTGCGGCGTGGTGTTCGACCTGCTGTCCCGGTGGCTACTTGCCAGCGGATACGAGGTCGTACTCGTCCGCAATGTCACCGATATCGACGACAAGGTGCTCAACAAGGCCGTGGTCGAGAGTCGGCCGTGGTGGGCGGTGGCCTCATACTACGAGCGGGAGTTCCGGTCGGCCTATGACGTGCTCGGCTGTCTGCCACCGACGAACGAGCCGCGGGCAACCGGTCATATCACCCAGATGATCGAGCTCATCTCCCGCTTGATCGATTCCGGTCACGCCTACTACTCAGCTGGCGACGTCTACTTCGACGTTCGGTCCTACCCCGAGTATGGGCAATTGTCCCGCCAACGCATCGATGATCTGTTGCCGGCAGCTGACAGCGACACTGACCTGCGCAAGCGTGATCCCCGGGACTTCGCACTGTGGAAGGCGGCCAAACCCGGCGAGCCAGCTTGGCCGACGCCGTGGGGACCCGGCCGACCTGGTTGGCACATCGAGTGCTCAGCGATGGCGCGCGCCTATCTCGGTCCGGTGTTCGACATCCACGGAGGCGGCCTCGACCTGGTCTTCCCGCACCATGAGAACGAGATCGCCCAGTCTCGGGCGGCAGGGGACGGGTTCGCCAATTACTGGCTGCACAACGCCTGGGTCACCACAGCGGGCGAGAAGATGAGCAAATCGCTGGGAAACACGTTGGTCGTCTCCCACGTGATCGAACGTATCCGCCCGGTGGAGCTTCGCTGGTACTTGATCGCCGCGCACTACCGGAGCAACCTGGAGTTCTCGGACAAGGCTCTGGCGGAGTCGGCCGCAAGCTACCGGCGGATCGAGGGTTTCGTGGTGCGCGCCCATGCGCGGATTGCCGATTCACCGGAACCGTCACCCGAGCTGTTACCGGAGCAGTTCTCGGCGGCGTTGGACGACGATCTGTCGGTGCCCGCGGCTTTGGCCGTGCTGCATGACAGGGTGACTTCAGGAAATCGGATGATGACCAGTGGCGACGACGCGCAGTTGGGTGAGGTAGTGGCGCAGGTCCGCAGCATGCTCGACGTTCTCGGGGTCGATCCGTTGAGCGCTACCTGGCGCGACCAGAGCTCGGAAGATTCGGCGCTGCGCACTGCCCTTGACGTGCTGGTCACCTCCGAACTGCAGGCGCGTCAGCAGGCGCGTGCCGCTCGTGACTTCGCCGCGGCAGATGCGATCAGGGACCGAATAACCTCCGCAGGCATCTTGATCGAGGACTCGGCCGAGGGTTCGCGTTGGTCACTGGCGGGGCAGTCCTGATGGCCGGCAACTCGCAGCGGCGTGGCGCAAAGGTCAAGCCGGGCACCAAGAAGGGCCCGCAGGTCGGTTCCGGTGGCCAGCGCAAACAGAAGCTGCAGGGAAAGGGTCCGACGCCCAAGGCGGTCGAGCGTCCCGGCCACGCCGCGAAGCGTCGCGCGGACTACACCGCGGCGAAGGCCGAGGCCGGGGCCGCGACACCTGCCGCACGCGGAACGGGGTCGACGGGGTCCGCTGCATCATCGGGGAAGCGGCCGGCGGCGTCCACGAAGGCATCAGGCAAGCGACCTGCGGGGGTTGGCCCACGGCGACCAGCGGCTGGCGAGAATGAGGTTGTGGCGGGGCGCAACCCGGTGCTGGAGGCGCTGACGTCGGGGATTCCGGCGCTAGCGCTGCACGTCCAGCGTTCGCTGGATCCTGACCCCAGGGTCAAGGACTCGATGGCCCTGGCGATGCAGACCGGCATCGCCGTGCGGGAGTGTAGCCGAGACGAGTTGGACAAGCTCACCGATGGCGTTCTGCACCAGGGTTTGGCCCTGACGACGCTGCCGTACGAGTATCACGAGTTCGATGATCTGCTGAATGTCGGAACCCTGTATCGACCGGGGTTGCTGGTGGCGCTCGACGGTGTCACGGACCCTAGAAACCTCGGGGCGATTGTGCGGTGTGCCGCGGCTTTCGACGGTACTGGATTGGTCTTGCCGGCCCGACGATCCGCGCACGTGACCGCCACCGCGTGGCGGACCTCGGCAGGAGCATTGGCACGAGTGCCTGTCGCCCAGGTGACGAACCTGACCCGCTCGATCGAGGCGGCCAAGAAGGCGGGGTTCATGGTCGTCGGGCTCGCCGGTGACTCCCGATCCACCATCGGTGAGGTTCGGGCGGATGATGATCCGGTGCTCCTGGTCGTGGGTGCGGAGGGCAAGGGGCTCAGTCGATTGGTGTCGCAGCATTGCGACGTGCTGGCCTCGATCCCGATGAGCCGCAACGTTGAATCCCTCAACGTTGCCGTCGCCACCGGCATCGCGTTGTACTCGATCGTGTCAAGCCGGAGCGCACCTCAGGTTGTCTGAGCTACCGGCAGGGCTCGGGTCGGCTAGCTGACGACGCGGCCGAAGGCGGCGGGGTGTTGGTAGAAGCTTTCGCGCTTCCAGTTCGACAGGCGCACGCCGGTGCTCGTCGACTCGGCGTGGACGAACGTTCCGGAGCGTGGATCGACGATCATGCCGATGTGGTCCAGCACGTCCGAGCCGTCCCAGAAACTCCACATGATCAAGTCTCCGGGGCGGAGCTGGTCCGCGGAGATGAACCGGACCCATTTGGTGTGGGCGACGTATTGGACCGACCCATGTTCCCACTTCGAGCCGGCCACCTGCCAGGCCCGCCAGACCAGACCGATGCAGTCGTAGGACGGACCCACCCCGGCGTAGGTGTACGCCGAACCGATCTTCGACAGGGCGTACTT
>JBAXOQ010000198.1:0-8492 GCA_037133175.1 Actinomycetes bacterium | reverse complement strand
GATCGACATCCACCGGTAGCCCCCGTCCGCGGCCCTGGCACGAATCTCGAAAGGAGCAGGTGTTCGGTCCGACGTGGTACCCGCCCAGCGCTTCAGCAGCAAGTCCAGGTCGTCGGGGTGCGTCAATTCTCGTGGACTGGTCCCCACCACCTGATCGGGGGTCCATCCCAGCACCGACTCCACCGACGGCGACACCCACGAGATGATGGCATCACCGTCGAGTCGCCACACGATATCGGAGGCGTTCTCAGCCAGTAGCCGGAATCGGTGTTCGGCGGCGGCCAACGCCTCGACCGCGTCATGCCGATGGGTGACATCTCGCCAGGTGTACGACAGGCCATCACCGACCCGTGCCGCCCGAATATCGTAGTAGCGCTGCACCCCGCCGAGCAGTTCCTGGGCGTATACGAAGTCGTTCAGTGCCAACGGTTCACCGGTTTGGACAACATGCTGGTACTGGTCCAACAACCCCGAAGCCACATGCCCGGGCAACAACTCCAACAACCTGGCCCCCATCAGGTCCCGGTAGGCCAGGCCGTTGTACGTGCAAGCCGCCGGGTTCGCATCGGTATACACGAAGTCGACAATCTCTCCGGACCCATCCCGAACCGCCTCCAACAACACGTGCGGGTCCAGCAACGAATCCAGGGTCGCCCGCAACCGGGCCCGCTCCGCATTCAGTTGTTCTCGGGCCAGCACCTGCTCGTGGACATCGCGCATCGTGCTGATGCGCCCGATCACGGTCCCGTCGCCATCCTCAACGTTGCTCGATGAACCCGACATCCACCGGAAGGCCCCACTAACGTTCCGCACCCGCACCTCGAAAGGAACCCCGGTTTCGCCGTTAGCCGCTCGCGCCCTCCGCGCCAGCATCTCCGGCAGATCCTCCGGGTGAACCAGGTCAACAGTTCTGGTTCCCAGCAGGTCCTGCGGTGGGTAGCCCAGGACCTTCTCGGTGGCCGGGGACACCCAAGTCAGCACCCCGGATGGGTCAACCAGGAACACCGAGTCGGTGGCATTCTCAGCCAGAAGCCGGTACCGCCGCTCACTAGCTTCCAAAGCGTGTCGGGCCAACACCTTCTCGTCGATGTCGCGCAGCCCGGTGGTGTCGCCACCGGAGTCTGCCCTGTCGTCCATCAAGAACCCCCAAAGAGCCATTAGTAAGGCGACAGGAAGACCGTTTGACTTTCAATGATAACGCCGCCAGGACTGGCGGCGTCGGTCCTGGCGGCGTTATCTGGGCGACCCGGGGTCCAGCCGACACGCACGATGCTGGGTCTTCGCGAGCCGTCCTCATCGACTGGATGTTCTCCCGGGCACGGGAACAACGCGCACCATGCGGGGCGCGACGGTTCCACAACAAGCGACCGGCAGGCTAAATGTTTCAACAGACCCATATGGGCGACTACGCGGCGTGATCTAATGCGCCGATTGATAAGCACGAAAAGACGGAGGATCTGCCGTACTCACCTGCGGGAGCCCGGAACAGCGCGTGGAATCCATTGCGCAAAGTCGTCAGAGTCCGAATCAAATAGCCCAGGGCGATCTTGCCCGATGTTGCTGATCTCATTCGATTAGCTCGAAAGTGGCCAACTTGCGTGACAATTCGCCCTTGGTCGACTGGCCAACTGTCTGACAATTCCTAATGATTCCGGGGGCTGTTTTCGGGGAGAGTGTCCAACTCGTCTGACAATCGACAAGTCGACGCCGATCTTGCGATCAGCTGTTGATCTTGTTTTGTGGGTAGCGAAATGCCTCCGGGCGCGCCGGTTGGCGCGGTGGCTGGGGGCATTTCGTGTGTCCGGGGCGTGCGGGTGTTGCGTTAGCCGTTTGGAGGTTGTTTCCGGGCATGCGCATCGGCCCGCCGGTCGCGGGCTGCAGCAATTTGAGTTCGAGGTCCTCATTGTGGCCGCCTCAGGCGGCTTGCTCGGAGGGTGGCGGCTCACCTGGTTCTTTCTTCTTTGTCTTTTTGATCGGGGGAGTGCTTAGTCGTTGCATACAGGCGTCGATGACGGGTTTGTCGAGAATGTCGTAGTGGTCTTGATCGACGTCGCGTGCTCCGAGCCGTTGGAGCCAGAAGAACATCTGCCGGATGAAAAGGCTGCATGTGAGCAGTGCATGAGCCAAGTCCCAGCGCTCAGCACGCACTCTGATGCTGTGCTTGTCGAGTTCTTGATGGTATTGCTCTTGGGAGTTGTATGCCTCGACGAGTGCGCGGCGACCGTATTCTTGGGCCCATCTGGTTGTTGCCCACAACAGTCCGTCACGGAGGAGTGGTTGAGGCCGGTCGCATTGATTCCGCAACCCGATCCCGAGGATGAGCCTCCATTCTGAGAGAGTCTGACATTCCGCCTGGCAGCGCGCTGATGGAATGCCTTCCGGGTGAGCTCGTCAGGGACCTCATCGCCGAGGGGCATCTCCACCGAGGTCACGAGACACTGCACTGGCAGAATGCTCAACAAGCTCGCTCCCTTCGAGTTCAGTTCTGGCCAAGCAGCCCAGCTTGCAAAATCACGTAGATGAGCCGAACATGATCTGGTGACCTTGCCTCGTTGCACCACCGAAGACATCATCACGTATCCCTCAGCCGAGGGAATACCCACAGATCGTCGGATCTTGCTAATTGAGCCACCTGGCCTCCAGACTGTCGCGGTCGTCACGCCGCGTTGATCTTGAGTCGGTTGTTGATTGTTTGTGAATTGCGAAATGCCCCAGGCGCGTTGGTTGGCGCGGTGGCTGGGACATCTCGTGTGTCTGGGGCGTGAGGGTGTCGCCGGGCCGTTTGGAGTGGTCCGCCCTGACAACGCCCGAACTCGCATTCTGATCACATTCGTTGCCAAGAAATCACGCCCAATGTTTCGGGTTGCTGACCTAGGTGTTGAGATCAATTTCTGAGATCTTTCCTCGTTCAACGCGGTACATGAACGGTCCCGGCTTCGTGTCACAAACCTCGGTGATCTCGCCGATCGCCGCTAGCAATCGTCCGGCCATTTGAGCTGCGGGAAGGTTTTGGTTGACAATACAGAAGCAGCGGGCCCCCGCGTCCCGAATAGCTTGTCGTTCGGCAACGTTGCGCGCGACCGCGCTGTCTTTGAGTAGGCAGACCCAATCGTGAGCCGTGGCGTCGTTGATACAGCGAACATCCGTGATTTCTTGATCTGCTGGTTTCCCATAGTGCTCTGTGAGGGTTACGAGCTTCAATCCAGCGGCCCGGAGAATCCGTGGTACTTGGACAGCGCCGAGCGATCGGTCCAGAAACAGGTCAGGCAGCAACGCGGGATGCGACGACACGGAGCACATTCTCAAGATCGGGGACGGTGAGTCCGAAGTCCTCAGCTAGCGACGCTAACTGCTCGCCTGACCGAAATCGGTCGAGTACGTCAACCACCTTGGCGCCGCCGTGGGCGAAGATGGGTTGACCAAAACTCCGTTGAGGGTCCGCCACCACGTCAACTCCCGCACCGTTGTACTCGGGCAGATGAATGAGTCGGACGTAGTTGTCGTTGCCGAACTCAAGCCGCGATAGATAGCGCTCAACGATCTCGGAAAACATGCGCTGGCCGTTCCGCACGACGACCAGATCGCGTGCTGTGTTGGCGCCCCCTTCGTTTTCTTGGCCGAAGTCAAAGATGATCTCTGCCCCGTCCGTGTAGAGGCGGCGGGACGCCAATGCATGTTCGACGCCGATTCGGTTACGTAGGAAGTCGATGGCAGGCCGAATTCGCTGCAGGGGGACACCGGCTTCCCTGACAGCGGTGAGGACGAGTCCTTCGGCCAGACCGACAAAAGGAATTGTTGGCTCGCCTCGCGCGGCCGGGACGCTAGTAATCACAGGGGACACGGTCGTGTCCGTGCGTCCTGCACGGGGGCGGCGATAGCCCCTGGCCCAGGTTTGAAACGTACTTGGGGGAACACCCAGATACGCCGCTGCGTCAGAAACCCGGTACAGGGGTGTCTCAAAAACATCGAGTGTACCTTTCGTCATCAAAACACATCCCTCAACGCAAGCGGTTTATGCCATCGTGGCACGACGCCCTGACATTACCGGGATCGACCACGAAGACGCGGCCGCGAACCGGCCAGAGTGAGGCTTGTTCGCCGCCGCGTGGGCGTGAATCGAGTGATATTGGTGATCTTGTTCAAAAATCGTCTCGATCTTGTTATGAGGCTCGGCGGGTCCGGGCGACGCGCCGCGGATCCATTGGGGTGGACGACTTGTCTCAACATGCCACACGTCCGGTTCAACCGGTGACCTATCTGCCTGTCTGGTGGGCCGCAGTTGTTTGTTGTGAGGATGAGATCACGGCTGATCGTTTGTCCACAGCAGCTGAAGTGGCGATCCTTGGCAGGCTGAGCAGGGGAAGAATGAACGATATGCCCTTGATCAGCTACTTCTACGGAATCCGCATTTACCTCTACTTCGCCGATCACCCGCCGCGCCATGTCCACGCCCGCTAGGGCGATGAAATCGCGATCATCGCCATAGACAACGGAGAGGTATTGGCTGGTCAGCTTCCGAAGCGCGCCGCCCGGTTAGTCGAGGAATGGCGGAGAGCAAACGTCGATGCATTAGCGACAGCCTGGCAGCGAGCGCAGGCACACGAGAATCCCGGTACAATCGAGCCACTGAGGTAGGGAGATCATCGTGAGAATCGTTAGTGTGCGCACCCATCCCGGAAACTACTTGCTGACGCTCGGGCTCAGCGACGGATCGACGCGCACGGTCGACGTCACCTCATTCATGTGGGGGCCGATGTTCGATCCGCTGACCGCAGACCGGACGCTCTTCGACCAAGCCAGCGTGGATTCAAAGGCCGAGACTGTTGTGTGGCCCAACGGTGCCGACCTCGCGCCCGAGACGCTGCTCAGCTTGGCCCCGGCGCCTTCTTCTTTCGTGTGATCAGGCAGAGGTCGTCTCGTTGCACTGGGGCGCTGACTGTCCGAAACTGAAGGCTGCGTCCACTCGCGACGTGATCTTGTTCGAAAAGCGAGGTGATCTTGTTATACGGAACGCGCATTCCCGACCGCGCACCCCGCACCCCCCCACTGGCCCCGCGCTCTTGATCTTTCGGCTGGGTACCCGAGCCGGGTCTAGTGCAAAATGATCCATCTGTTGTACGATTTGTTTTCATGGCAACGATCACAGTTAGCGAAGCGCGCGGACGACTTCCCGCCGTGGTTCAAACGGCGCACACCGAGGCCGTGTTCCTTGAGCGCTACGGACGCCCGGCAGCGGTCTTGATCAGCCCCGAACGCTACGAGCAACTCATGGAAGCAGAGGAAGAAGCCGAGGATGTTGCCGCGTTCGACGCCGCGATGGCTGAGGAGGGCCCCAACATTCCGTGGGAACAAGTCAAAACCGACCTGGGCTGGACGTGACGAGCTACCGGATCGAAGTCCGCCCGGCAGCAGCCAGAGCTCTACGCAAGCTCGACCCGGAGGCCCGGCGCCGCATCCAGGGCGCGATCGCACTATTGGCGCAGGACCCCCGCCCACCTGCCGCACGGCGCCTGCAAGGCCGTTCGGGCTTTCGAGTGCGGGTCGGTGACTACCGGATCGTCTACACCGTCACCGACGACGTGCTGCTGGTGGTCGTTGTGACTCTCGGCCACCGCAGCGAGGTATACAAACGGTGACGAGTCAGTCTCCAATCTAGCCGGTTTTGGCACGGTTCACCTGCCAGCCGCCAGCCCTGCGTGACCCGTGACAGGGGCCGTGTGAAAGAAGTCAACGGACCGCGTGAATTCCATGATCACACTCTCCAGGCTCCGCGCCTCTGGCCTGGGAAAACACCATTTCCACTAACCCCCCCACCATGGGGGGTTAGCTGAAAAAGCGACGATGGGTTAGCTGAAAAAGCCCGGTGTTTGCAGGCTGACCCCCCGTTTCCCGTGGCGACGGATGACCCAGTGTGGGTGCCGTCGATTTGCAGACGAGTTGGCCAGTTTGCGGACAGTTGGTCATGGTGTTGAACCCGTCGTGCTAGCACCAGGCCCGGCTTGTGCGAGTCGACCTTGACAGGGTGGATGAACCGGCCCTCCACGATGTCGTTCAGAACCATTCGGATTGCATGTCCAGGGTCGTTCGGTCCAGCGACTCCAGCAGGTCGAACATGGGGCGGGTCTTCGGCAGCTCCCAGGCGTAGAAGTAGCGCGCGGCCTGGCGCTTTCCCGTGTAGAAGTCACCTGACTTCTCGCCCACGGCAAGCAGCTGCTCGAGCCACATCCATGCGATGACGACGTGCCCTAGGGCATCTAGGTAGACCGTCGCATTGGCCATCGCCAACGGGATGTCGCCGGTGCCCCAGATGTGCGCTGTGACCTCGCCGGCGCGCTGCGCGGCTGCATGAAGCTCCCGTGCGTAGTCGGCGGCCTGTCCGCCGTCCTGCAGCGCGCGTTCGATGGTGACGTTGATCGTCCCGAGCAGCAGAGGCAGGCCGGCTCCGCCCTTCATGGTGACCTTGCGTCCGAGCAGGTCCATCGCCTGGATACCGTGAGTGCCCTCATGGATCGGGTTGAGCCGGTTGTCGCGATAGAACTGCTCAACCGGGTAGTCGCGGGTGTAGCCGCAACCGCCATATACCTGGATCGCGAGGTCGTTGGCTGCCAGGCACCACTGCGAGGGCCAGGACTTCACGATGGGCACGAGGACTTCGAGCAGGAGTCGGTCCCTGTCGGGGTCGGGGCTGGTTGCCTGCTGGTCGACGAGGTGGGCGCAGTAGAGCACCAGCGCCAGGGCGCCTTCGACGTACGACTTCTGTGCCAGCAGCATCCTGCGCACGTCGGCGTGATCGATGATCGGCACCATCGGGCCGCTCTGGTCAACGTTCGTCAGAGCACGGCCCTGCGGCCGATTGCGTGCGTATTCCAGAGAGTGCAGGTAGCCGGCGTATCCGAGGGACGTGGCCCCCACACCGATGCCGATGCGGGCCTCGTTCATCATCGTGAACATGTAGGACAGCCCCCGGTGCGGCTCACCCACCAGGTATCCGACCGCCCCGGGCCGTCCGCCGGGGAGGTGTGCCCCCTCGCCGAAGTTGAGTGCCGTGTTCGTGGTGCCTCGGCCGCCGAGCTTGTGGTTCAGGCCTGCCAATGACACGTCGTTGCGGGTGCCGTCAGGGAGCACTTTGGGGACGATGAGCAGCGAGATTCCTTTGACGCCAGGAGGGCCTCCGGGAATCTTGGCCAGCACCAGATGCACGATGTTCTCGCTGAGCTCGTGGTCACCTGCGCTGATCCACATCTTGTTACCGGTGACTCGGTAGGTCCCGTCGGGCTGCAACTCGGCGCGGGTCGTGATGTCGGACAGCGACGAACCTGCGTGTGGTTCGGACAGGCACATCGTGCCGAAGTAGCGGCCATCGAGCTGCGGTATCGCCCACTGCGCGATCTGCTCTGGTGTTCCGTGCTTCATCAGCAGGTTCGCGTTCGCGCCGGTCAGGAACGCGTAACCGGTCAGGGCTGAGTTGGCGGCACTAAACCATGCACCCGCGGCCATTTGAACGGTCTGGGGAATTTGGGATCCGCCATGCTCGGCCGGTGCGCCCATGGAGCCGAAGCCAGCGGCGAAGTAGGCGTCCAGTGCACGCTTGGCCTCGGCCGGCTGGTGGACCCGGTTGCCGTCGAAGGTTGGCTCGTTGGCGTCGAGGAGGCGGTTGATTGGTGCGAAGTCCCGAGTCGCCATCTGCTCGGCCAAGTCAAGCACGGCGTCGACCGTCTCCCGGGAGTGTTCGAGGTAGGCGTCACTACCTAGCAGAGTCTCGATCCCCAGCCATTCGTGCAGCAGGAAGTCGAGGTCGCGACGGGACATCAGAACTGAGCTCACGGGTCTCCTCAGGGCCGTCACCCCGCGTGCAGGGTTGGGGGACATCATTGCCTGTCACTTGCCAGTTTCATGGGACCACCTGTTTCGCCGGTCATGGGACCACCTGCGTGTCGTGCGCGGGATCGGTCGAGGCGAGCAGTTAGCAATCTTCACATGTCGATTGATAGGAGGTCGTTGCCGGCAGGTGCGGGAACACGCTCCGCAGCGTGGTCTCGGCCACGAGAAATCCCAACCGGCAAGGGCATCGGGTGCCGCCTGGCGACCCGTTCTACAAGACCACCGGACGCCGTCACCGGCACCGATCACAGGACCGGACCTCGTCGCAGACTCAGCACACACTGCCCCGAAAACCGAGGGAAGTCAGGTGTCCGTGCCCCGCGCACCAAACCCAGTCAGGCCGGATGAAATCGACGCGGAATCCAGGCGAAATTCGCCCGGCGCGCACTGTGACCAGGGCAAACACTGTTTCAGCTAACCGCTCACCAAGGGGGGTTAGCTGAAAGAGCGCCTATGGGTAGTCGAAAACAGAGCCCTGCGTTTGCAAGCTGACTCCCCACTTCTGTGTTGACGGACGACGTGTTGTGGGTGCTGTCGATTGATGGACGAGACGATAGCCAATTGACAAAACTCATGCTAACCTGCCGCTCCTGCGGGGTTGTTCCCGTCAG
>JBAXOQ010000197.1:0-8509 GCA_037133175.1 Actinomycetes bacterium | reverse complement strand
TTTTGCGACAGCCTGCTTTGCACCGAAAAGCCGCTCAAAACGGTCGAATCAGACCGGGAAGGCGGCTTTTCGGTGCAAAGACGGGGATGGGATGTCGGGATGTCAAACGGCGGCGCGGGTGGTTAGCCGGTCTTGACGGCCCATCGGGCTGCGGAGGTCCATCGCTTGACCTTGGCGGCGTTCACCGAAGCCGGCAACTCAACCGTCAAAGCGGTACCTGGATGTGTCTTGTTGAACCATCCGGTCAGGGTTCCGGTGCACTCTCCATCGCAGTTGAACGATTGGACAGACATTTGCATCCGCCGTGCCAGGCCGTTGACCAGTGTCATGTCCTTGGCGTGGTAACTGTCGACACCGTTGGCGGCTTGGTGGTAGATCAGCACCACATCAGGAGACACCGCATCCAGGAACGACACGTACGCCCGAGTCTCTGGCTCGGAGACCGCAGAAGGGCCCGGGTAGTAGTCAGGTGCCCGCGCTGTTCCCTTCCACAGGTCCGGGCTGTTGCGGTTGATGTCGACCCCCCGGGCATTCTTGCGCTGGTGCCTGACCAGAGCATCGGGGTTGACGGTCTTGATGATCCACATCGCCGTCCCGGCTGGCGCCCCGAGCTGGCGAAGCCGGTTGGTGATAGGAATCCCACCGGTCTCGTTGCCGTGCATCTGCCCAATCACCACGGCGACCTGAGTCGCTGTCGCCGGACCGTACCGAAGCGCGACGATCTTGCGACCCTCCACTGATCGGCCTATGACGCGGCGCTCGGTGAGCGTTCCAACCCGTGGGGTCAGAACCGCTGCCGAGTAGTTGGACACGGGGACCAAGGCTGCAGCAGATGCAGGTGAGACACTCGCGGGCAGAGCCAGCGACCCCACTGCCAAGAACGCAGCAGTGCACACGGCGGACACAGATCCGCGACGCGAACTGGCCCACGATGCCCGTCGTTCTGGTCCCGCTGTCGTCAATCGCGTGGTTGAACTACCGATGGTCACTATCGCATTATGCAACACGTCGGCGGCCTGTCGGCGATTTCAGGCTGCGACGACGTCGATCACGACACTTGCCGTGACGGACTGATGCAGGTTGACCTCGACCGAATGGGTGCCCACGGTCTTGATCGGGTGCTCCAGCGTGATCGAGCGCTTCTCCAGTAGCGGTCCGCCGGCAGCGCGGATAGCGTCCGCGACGTCTGCGACGGTGACGGAGCCGAAGAGTTTGCCGGTTCCACCAGCCCGCACCGGCAAGGTGATCTTCAGGCCCTGGAGTTGGTTCTTCACTTCGTTGGCGTGGCCCACGCTGCGGATTGTTCGGGCGTCGCGGGCGCGTTTGATTCCGGTGATCTGCTTCTCGGCGCCCTTGGTCCATACGAGCGCAAGACTGCGCGGAATCAGAAAGTTACGGGCGTAACCGTCCTTGACCTCGACGACGTCGCCGGGACTACCGAGACCGTCGACCTCATGCGTGAGGATCAGCTTCATGATGTGTCCCTCCGTCAGCGGGCGTTTGAGGTGTAGGGGAGAAGCGCCATCTCGCGGGCGTTCTTGACTGCCGTGGCGATGTCGCGCTGGTGCTGCGTGCAGTTGCCGGTAACTCGGCGGGCCCGGATCTTGCCGCGGTCCGAGATGTACTTGCGCAGCAGGTTGATGTCCTTGTAGTCGATGTTGGTCGTCTCGCCGGACTTGCGGTCGGCTGAGCAGAAGACGCACACCTTGGCCTTGATTTTCCGAACTGGTGGCTTAACCATCGGTGATCCTTTGTGTCTGTAGGTTCGTTCGTTGTGTCTGGGGGTTGTTCGTCGCTCCCAGGGACTGGAAGCAGGAGCCTGGCGTAGCCGTTCGCTCCGGCAGGCGCGATGCGGCTAGAAGGGCGGCTCGTCCAGGTTCGAACCGCCGCCACCGGCAGGGGTAGCCCACGGGTCGTCCATCGCGGCGCTGCTGCGCCCGGTCGAACCGCCACCGCCGCCACCGCCACCGCCGCTGCCGCCACCGTCGCCGAATCCGCGGCTGACCTTGGAGACCTTCGCGGTGGCATTGCGCAGAGCCGGGCCGACATCGTCGACCTCCACCTCGTACACCGTGCGGCGCTCACCCGAGTTGGTCTCGTACGAGCGCTGCCGCAAGCGGCCGGCCACGATGACCCGCGCGCCCTTGGTCAGCGACTCGGCGACGTTCTCCGCGTACTGACGCCACACCTGGCAGGACAGAAAGACAGCCTCCCCGTCCTTCCATTCGTTGCTCTGCTTGTCGAACGACCGAGGGGTCGAGGCAACGCGGAAGCGAGCGACGGCCACACCGCTGGGGGTGAAGCGCAACTCTGGGTCGTCGACGAGGTTCCCGACGATTGTGATGGTGGGTTCACCGGCCACGGCTGGTTTCCTTTCGGGCGGTCTTGGAAGGTGGTTTGGATGTGGCAGCTGTTCGAGCGTGGTTTGTTGGCGGTCTGTCAGGGAGTGGGAGCGGGCTTGCGGGATGGCTTCTTGACCAGCGAGCTCACTCCGAGGCCATCGAGGCGTAGCACCTTGGTACGCAGGACGGCTTCGTTCAGGGACAGTTGGCGATCGAGTTCCTTGACGGTTGCCGCTTCGCAGGTCATGTCGACGACAACGTAGATCCCGTCGGACTTCTTGGCGATCTCATAGGCGAGGCGACGACGGCCCCAGACCTCAAGCTTGTCGACGGACCCGCCGTCAGCCCGGACCACGTTCAGGAACGTTTCCAAGCTGGGCTGGACCGTGCGATCTTCTAGGTCAGGATCGAGGATCACCATGACTTCGTATTTACGCATGCGTCAGACCACCTCCTTCGGACTATTCGGCCATGGACGATCCATGGCAGGAGGTCTCACATGGTGTGCACGCTGGCAGTTGGCGAAGAATCTCGCGGGCAAGTGCGCAGGTACTACAGTACCCCGAACCGCCTCGGTACCGTTGCGGGAGTCCACAGGTTGGACCGGACGGTGAACTTTGGGGTGCTTGAGTAGCATGTGTGCAATGACGGCGTTCATCGGGCAATTGGTCGCCTCATGAGCCGCGTTCGGCAATCCGGTGGGGTTCGGGCCGAGGAAACCACGATTCCCGGTTGCCTTCGGGTGTTTCCGCCCCTTTTCCTCGATGACCGAGGTGTCTTCACCAAAGTCTTCAGTTCCGATGTCGAAGCTGCCACCGGCACCACTTTCGCAGTTCGCGAAATCTTCTGGAGTTCGTCTCCCCTCGGAGTTGTGCGCGGCTTGCACTTCCAACTGCCTCCTCGGACAGTCCGCAAGATTGTCTGGGTGACCGAGGGTGAAATCAGGGATGTTGTTCTGGACCTGAGAGTCGATTCGCCGACGTTTCGGCAGCATGAGGTGTTCCTGTTGGATCCGAACGCAGGTTCACTGTTGATCCCCCAAGGCTGTGCGCACGGGTTCGAAGTTGTCTCGGTCGCAGCCACCGTCGGCTACGCCCAAGACGGCTCGTTTGACCCGGCCTGCGATGCTGGGATCCGTTGGGACACCGCTGGGATCACCTGGCTCACGGCCGACCCCGTGGTCTCGACTCGCGACTCAGAACTGTGCGCGATGACCGATTTCGATGCACCTTTTCGACTGCCGGAAGTGCTCCGATGAGTCGAGTCGTGGTCACTGGTGCCTCTGGTTTCATCGGCCGCCACTTGTGTCGTGCGCTGGCTGGCGAGCACACGGTCCACGCATTGATGAGACCCAAGACGAGCCGTGCGCATGGACTTGGCGACGTCGACCTTGAAGTACATGAGATGGGTACCGATCAGTCTGCCGCTGACGCATTGCGCCGGATTGAACCGGAGGTGGTCGTTCACCTGGCAACGTTGTTCCCGAATGCGGCCACCGTGCGGGATCCGGTGGCTCTGGTTGATGCGAATGTGCGCTTCGGAGCTGTGCTGGCGGCCGCGGCGGCCGACATCGGCTCGGTCTTTGTCACCACGTCGACTTCCTGGCAGCACTACGGTGGCAGCGACTACTCGCCCGTCTCGTTGTACGCCGCGACCAAACAGGCTTTCAACGACATCCTGCGTTATTTCGGTGAGCTTGAGGGCCTGCCGGTGGTGGATGTCTGTCTGTACGACACGTACGGCCCCGACGACGATCGGATGAAGCTGGTGAGTCTCCTCTTCGAAGGCGCACGCAACGGTCGGCCCATCCCGATGAGCGACGGATACCAACTGATCAACTTGACGCATGTCAGCGATGTCGTGGCAGGTATCGTTTCAGCAATGGACGCGCCGCCAGGGTCCTACGTGCTCCGCAGCCGGGATTCGATTCGAGTTCGATCCGTCGCCGATCTCGCGCGTACCGTCACTGGAGAACCCATTCCCATCCAGTGGGGGTCCTTTGAGAGCCGGCCGCGGGAGATGGTGACCGACTGGACGTTCGGAACGGGGTTGCCGGGTTGGCAGCCAGAGATTGATCTGGCATCCGGACTCAGACAGCTGTGGCTGACCGAAGGAGATCGAGATCGACATAAGTGAAGCGTTGGTCTCGGTGGTCGTCCCGACCCACAATGGCATGCCCCACCTGAAACAAGCCGTATCCACTGTCCTCGCGCAGACGTACCCGAGGATTGAACTGATCATTGTGGAGAATGGCTCAACCGACGGTACCCGCGAGTGGTTGGACGGACTCAGTGATCCGCGGATACGCATCTTCCACCAGCCTGAGCTCGTTCCGGTCTTTCAGAACTGGACGACGGCCATCGAGCTTGCCAACGGCGAGTTCGTCAAGCTCCTGTGCGCCGATGACTTCCTCAAGCCGGAATCGATCAGCCGTCAGGTGGCGGCTCTGCAAGCCAACCGGAATGCCGTGATGGCTGCAGCTAAACGTGACATCTGCGATGACTGGGGGCGCACGGTCATCCGGGGCCGCGGTCTCGATGGCCTTTCGGAGGTGAGCACCCAAGCCGAAGTCGCCGCCGCCTGCGCCAATGCAGGTACGAATGTCCTGGGTGAGCCGCACGCCGTCATGTACCGGACAACGTCGGTCAAGACTGAAATGCCGTGGTCATCCCACTATCCGTATGTGGTCGACCTCGATATGTCCATGAGGGTTCTCGGTCATGGCGATCTGGTCGCGGTTCGCAGTAGCGATTCAGTCTTCCGGCTGACCAGTGGTTCCTGGTCTTCGCGACTGATGCACGAACAGGCTTCGCAGTTCGCCGCATGGATGCAGGAGCTTGCGTATAACTCCGTGGGCTTAGACGACAGGCTCCTCGCCCGCGCATCGAAGAGGTCGGCCCGAAACCAGCTGGCGCGAAGAGTGGTCTACGTCGGGGTCGACGCGCGGAGCCGGATGCTGAACCGATTGAGCCGTCGGCCGACAGGACCTCTCTGATGTGGACAACTTTCCCGATGGCCCAATCGTGGACGATCGGGCGATGCTAGGCGAGTCCACGCAGGTAATCCTTGATCGAGTCAGCGATGTAGTCCAGCATGGGTTCGGTCAGGCCTGGGTACGTACCTACCCAGAACGAGCGGTTCATGATGATGTCTGTATTGGTCAGGTCGCCAACAACACGCACATCGACGTCGAGGAACGCAGGTTGCCGCAGCAAGTTTCCGCCGAATAGCAGACGGGTTCCGATCATGCGGCTGTCCAGGAAACGGGTGAGTCCGTCACGGGTCGCGTGGTGGTGCGGGTCAACGGTGATCGGAAACCCGAACCACGCTGGATCGCTGTTCGGCGTTGCCATCGGAAGAATCAGGCCCTCAACGCCAACGAGCTGCTCATAGAGGTAGCCGAAGTTACGCTTCCTCGACTCGATGAAGCCCGCGACCTTCGACAGCTGCGAAACACCCAGGGCAGCCTGCATGTCGGTGGCTTTGAGGTTGTAGCCGATGTGGCTGTAGGTGTACTTGTGGTCGTAGCCGACGGGGAGAGTGCCGAGCTGCCATTCGAAACGCTTCTCGCAAGTGTTGTCCTCCCCCGGGGCGCAGTAGCAGTCGCGGCCCCAGTCGCGGAAGGATTCCGCCTGTCGGCGGACCAACGGCGAACGGGCCAGCACCGCCCCGCCTTCTCCTGTCGTGATGTGGTGGGCAGGGTAGAAGCTGAACGTCGATACGTCGCCGAAGGACCCCACTCGCTTGCCGCCGTAGGTCGAACCCAAGGCGTCGCAACTGTCCTCAACCAGCCACAGCTTGTGGTGCTTGCACAATGCTTTGACCAGATCCAGATCGAAGGGATTGCCGAGCGTGTGGGCCATCATGATTGCCCGAGTTTTCGGTCCGATGGCTTCTTCTAGTCTGGCGCCGATGGCATCGTAGGTTCCGAGTTCAACATCAACGACGACTGGTGTGAGTCGGTTCTGGACGATCGGGCTGAACGTGGTGGGGAATCCCATAGCCACCGTCAGGACTTCGTCGCCGGCTTTGAGGGCGCGGCGCCCGAGCTTGGGGCTGGTCAGGGCGGACAGGGCTACCAAGTTCGCACTCGAACCACTGTTGACCATCAACGCGGGCCGGGGCATCCCAACGAACCGGGACAACTTCCGCTCAAACTCGGTTGTATGCTGACCGGCGGTCAGCCAACCATCCAAAGACGAATCCACCAAGGCCACAAAGTCCGCGGCATCTAGCACCTTGCCCGAGACCGGGACTGGGGTCTGCCCCGCGATGAACTCGCGGGGTTTGCTCGCCTGAGCACCAAAAGCAGCGACGTCGGTGAGTATCTTGTTGCGCAACAGTTCTTGGTCCGTCAGCGACTCACGACCAGACAACTGGCTACCTGCTTCCAGGGACACTTGCACGACGCGGGAAATGGTAGCCCAACGCGAACAGCTCAGCATGTGTGCGCGCCAACACAACGGAGGTACGGATGCGGCTGTTCTTGACCGGACACACCGGTTTCAAAGGATCGTGGTTCGCCGTGTGCGCCGCCAGGGCAGGTCACGACGTGTATGGCTATGCCCAAGAGCCGCTTGCCGGCGGCTTCTTCGAAGCCAACTCGGTCGCCGATGAATGCACGATCCACACGATCGCGGACTTGCGTGACAGGGAGCGACTTGAGCTCGCGATCGAGCAGGCACAGCCGGACATGATTGTGCATATGGCGGCGCAAGCACTCGTCCGTCGCAGCTACCGCGAGCCCCGCGAGACGATTGACGTCAATGTGATCGGAACCTTGAATGTGTTGGAGGCGGCTGAGCACTCTTGCGCCAAAGACATCCTGGTGATCACCAGTGACAAGGTATATCGGAACGTCGGCTCAAGCTTGGGATACTCCGAGGATGCGGCCTTGGGCGGTCATGACCCGTACAGCGCCTCCAAGGCGATGGCCGAGATTCTGGTGGGCAGCTGGGCTAACTCGTTCCCCGTTGCAGGCCGGGCCATCAGCACCGCCCGCGCCGGTAACGTAATCGGCGGCGGTGATCGGTGCGAAGACAGACTCCTGCCAGACATCGTCAACTCCGTCAGCGCCGACGGGACGATCACCCTGCGCTACCCGCAGGCGGTGCGTCCCTGGCAACACGTTCTCGACGTGACGAGCGGGTACTTCGCCGTGCTGCGGCGAATGCGGGGGACGGAGGGTTTCGACTCCTGGAACCTCGGTCCCGATCCGGCAGATCGGCTGACGGTCGCCCAGGTCACGGCCTGCGCCATCGAGCGGTTCGGCACGGGTACCGTAGAGGTCTCTGAGTTGGACCACCCGCATGAGGCAGTGATGCTGACGCTGGATGCTTCAAAGGCTCGCAAGGAACTGGGTTGGGAGCCTTTGCTGAGCGCTCGCCAGGCAGTCGAGTGGACCGTCGACTGGGAGCGGTCTGTGCGAAGCGGTGGCTCGGCGAGGGCGATCACCGAGGAGCAGATCTCATCTTATGAGGCCTTGGCCGCGACCGGTGCGCTAGTGCTTTGATTCCGGCAGCCAGGGCGCCCCGGATTCTATTCTTGCTTCCAAGACGTCGCGGTCGTGCAGAGTGTCCATGCACTGCCAGTAGCCGGGGTGTTCGTAGGCGGACAACTGACCGGTGTCGGCCAATGCTTCAAGTGGTCCGCGTTCCCAAATCGTGCTGTCTTCTTCGATGAGGTCGATGACGGAAGGCTCCAAGACGAAGAACCCGCCGTTGATGAGTTGGTGGTCGCCGTCTGGCTTCTCCCGAAACTCATTCACGGATCCGTCGGTGATGGACAGGGCCCCAAAACGACCGGAGGGACGTACCGCGGTTAGCGTGGCTGCAGTCCCTTGGCTCTGATGAAACTGCAGCAGCTTGGCGATGTCCACGTCGGCGACCGCGTCTCCGTAGGTCAGCATGAACGTGTCGTCCCCGATGTACTGGCGAACTCGCCGGATCCGACCGCCGGTTTGAGTATCGAGGCCGGTATCAACCAGAGTCACCCGCCACGGTTCGGCTGGGACATGGTGGTAGTCGATAGTGTTGGTGCGCAAATCGACGGTCAGGTCCGCCGTGTTGGAGTAGTACTGAAGGAAGTAGTCCCGGATCATGTCTCCCTTGTATCCGAGGCAGACGATGAAGTCGTTGACGCCGAAGCGCGAGTAGATCGACATGATG
>JBAXOQ010000196.1:0-8523 GCA_037133175.1 Actinomycetes bacterium | reverse complement strand
CTCGCATTCGCATCACCGGCTCCGGCGACCCGTCGACGAACAGCGCGGCGTCGCACAAGTTTACTTTCCGACCCGACCGCAGGCTGCTGGCTTCGATCCGCAGCGGCGCGACCGGCACCGGCGCCAGGATCTCGATGGCCACCCGGGCGAGGTGCGCGTTCGTCGGTCCCCCACCGAGCCGACCGATTGCCCGAGCCAGCAGCGCGGACGGCGGGCCCGCGTGTTGCAGGTCACCGGACCACGGACCGGCAGTGTGCGATGTGGGCCGGTAGGACCCGGCGAACGACGCCTCACCGGCTGGGGCCGATGGGTCCGTCCGGGTCTCAGCGATGACTTGGTAGAACGCTTCACGGTTGGGCACGCTCATGCACCCATCCTGACAGCAACACCGGAGGCGGCACCGCACCCGGTTCATGCTGGTTAGGCCGGCGCCTCGCACCGCTGGATGGGGCGGGGTGGCCGAGTCACTGCGCCTGCGGCCACAACACCTGGTTGGACCAGGATCCCCAACCGACTGCATTGCTGGCGCGAACCCGCACCCGCAGCTTGCGTTGGCCCGGCAGCGAACTCGTGTAGCTGTTCGCCCACGCACTGAGGTACAGGTGCCGCCACGCGGTCCACTTTGCTCTGCTCGGGTAGTAGGTCTTCGCGATGACTTCGTAGCCGGTTACCGGGAGCGCCGAACTCGTTGGCCGCGCCCAATTGACTGCCACATCAAGCCGCGCAGGCGCCAACGACCGAACCGTGGCTTTGACGGTGATCGGTGCCATCGTCGGCGGATTCACGACTGCGGCGAACGTGGGCGCAACCGCGTTGTTCGCTGGACTGTGCATGAAGCCGCGAACCAGTCCGCCACCATAGGCGCCGGTCATGGCCGAACCGGTCAGCGGATAGACCTTCCGGCCTGAGATCGAGGCGTTCTGTTCCACCGCGAGCACGCGGCCGGGCTCCACCCGATCCACCACGGTCACATGGCCGTAGTACCCAAAGGCCTCGATGATCAGATCTCCCGGCACTGGAAGCTGTCCTGACCCGTTGGGGACGAACTGCAGGTTCGGGCTGCCCTCGGGGATGTACCTCGCGCCGCCATTGACGCCGGCCCACACGGTTCCCCAGTTCTTCACGTAGTACAGGCGGGCGGCCAACTCGACGCACTGCCACCCGCCACCGAATTGGAATGCTTTGTTCTTCACCGAGGAACCCCGGCAGGAGGCGCCTCCGGCACCATTGGAGTGGACGTCCACCCCCTGTCCTCCGAGCCAGGCCGTCCCGGCCACGATCACGGCACTGCACGGCGCGTAGGCAGAGGCAGCGGCGTTCGCGTCGGCCACCTGGGTCGCCAGCAGGCCGCAGGCAAGTGCTGTGACTGCACCGACCGAGCCCGCTCGGCGGAGCCACCGGCGGCCTGCAGACCGTCGCCCGTTGGTCCGGAATTCTTGTCTAGATCGCACTGGGACACCGCAGATACTGGACATGAAGCCCGTGTCTAGCAGCAAATCGCCTCGGAATCAGAAGAAGCAACGAGATTGGAACCCAAACACAACACTGCGTAACGAAATCAATTACTTAGAGTGATGAAGTCGGGCCGGCCGCGACATCGCCGCTGAGGAACCGGGCCAGCACCTCGATGCCCCGGGCCAGTTCACCCACCAGCACATGTTCGTGCGCCGAATGGGCGTCGCTAACCGATCCACTGCCGAACACCACCGTCGGAACACCGGCCACGTTGGCGTACAAGCGTGCATCACAACTGACGTTCCAGCCACCGACCGGATGCTGTTCCGCACCGCCCCTGAGCACCGCGCCAGATGCCTCCGCCAGGTCGCTCACGACCGGCGCTATGGCTTCGGTCAAGCAGGCGTCGTTGCAGAGTCCGGCGCTGAAGTCCACCTCCAGTCCCACCGACTCCCCCTGCCCGGCAACGGGCCGACAGGCACCCTCGATGGCCCGTTGCACATCGACGATCGAGTCGGACGGCAAGAAGCCGAGTTCCCCCGTGAAGGTGCACCGTTCAGGAACGCTCCCGGACCACTCACCACCGTTGATCAAGCCGATGTTCAACTGCAACGGTCGCGGCCAGGAATTGAACACCGGATCTGCGCTCGCCCTCGCGAGCATGTCGACCTCAAGCTCCCGCAGTCGGGCGATGGCAGCGATCGCACCAGCGATTGCATCGACACCGGTCCCTGCGCTGCCCATGTGAACGCTGCGCCCGAAGACGGTGACTTTGAAGGTCAGGCAGCCGCGATGACCACGATAGACCGCCAGCGACGTCGGCTCCAGACACACCGCCTCATCGAACGGGGTGCCGTGCAGTAGCGCCGACAGCGTCCCATTCCCGCCGATCTCCTCCTCGGCCGGCAGGTCCAGCATGACGTTTCTGGTCAGCGGTATCCGCTCGTCGCGCAGAAAGCGAACTGCTTCCACGAGCATGATCAGGTTGTTCTTGGTGTCAGCCGCTCCGCGTCCCCAGATCGCACCGTCATGCACGGACGGACTGAAGGCGTCCGGGAAGTCCGGGCTCGCCGGCACCACATCGACGTGAGCGTTGAACATGGTGGTACGCGCTGACGGCGAGGCCGCCGTCCCGAGGGTCGCCCGCAGCGACCCGCGATCAGAACTCAGCCGACCGTGCGGGTGCGGGGAGCGTGACCAGTGCTCGCCCAGGGCGGGGTGCATGGGCAGAAACTCACAGGTCCCGCCGACGCCCACCAGGTAGTCGTTCAGGAACGGGTGTGCCAGTGACTCCCGTGGCGTAACAGTGTCGATGGCCAAGTACTCGATCAGCGACTGCAGGATCGCGGCCTCGTGCGTGGCAAACCATCGACCGAAGGCCTGCCCGTCAATCCGACTACTCATCGGGCCACCAGACTCATCGGGCCACCAGACTCATCGGCCATCAGAACAGAACAGCCAAACAGGTCGGCCGGTCGGGATATTCGGGTCCGTCAGGTTCAGGCGCCGGATTGGGACAGCTACTGGCATCCGGACTAACCGCGAGCCCTGCTGAGGCAGGTGTCGCCGGTGCGGGCTTGGGATGTCCAGTCGGCAGCAGCGCCTTCGGACCAACAAACACGTCAAGATCCACGCTGGCGTTCTCAATCCCGGTCACCGTGCCCTGCGAGCTGAATTGCCAGGCAACCGCTTTGGCCCACTTGGGAACCGTTGGTACATGGGTGGCTCCCAGCGCGTAAGCCGCCACCCACACCGGGTAGGGCGCCAACCTGGCCTCGTCAGCCAAGTGCTCGGACAGGTAGTCCGCAGACGCGTACAACCATGGTGTGGTCCCAGTCCGGTCCTTGACGCGTTGCAGGAACGCGACGGCGAAGGTGGCCAGCTCGTCGTTGGTGAAGGACCGGGTCTCCTCAAGATCAAGAGCCAGCGGAAGTCGCGGCGCACCGGCGCCGGTCGGCATCGCCGCGATGGCCGCATCGGCTTGGGCCAGCGCGTCGACGGCCGGGTCGTCAGCAATCAGCCCCGGCTGGGCGTAGTGGTAACAGCCAGCCGGGATGCCGTTGGCCTGAGCACCGGCGATGTCAAGCGGGCTCCACCTGGTGTAGTCGCCGACGCCCGATCCGTCCGAACACTTCGTGAACATCCACCGCACGCCGAACTTGTGCACGGCCGCCCAATCGAGCGGTTTGTCTGCGTAGTGCTGCCATTGGGAAACGTCAATCCCTTTGACACCGAGTTTGGTGATGCCCTGCTCTGCCCACGAGTGGGCCTGCGGAACGACCGGCTCCTTCGGCTTCTTCTGGTCTCCGGGCTTCTTCGGCTTCTTGGGCTTCGTCGGTTGCTTGTGGTCGCTGGTGGCGCCAGGATCGGCTGACGGGCTGGGTGTAGACCCGGAGCTCGACGATGTCGTCGGCGAGGGTCGGGCCTGCGTGGACGACGACGGCTTCGCACTGGTCGACGGTTGAGCACTGGTGGACGGTTTCGCGCTCGCCGACGGCTTGGCGCTGGCGGACGGTTTCGCCAACGCTGCCGGAACACTGGCCGCCACCGGCTCAACGACAACCACTGCAACGGCGACAAGCCCGGCGCAGGCTACCCCGCCCACGATGACCGACCACAGCGACCGGTTGCCGCGCCACGCGCGCATTGAACTCACTGCTCCGCTCACTCCCTACCCACCGCCCACATGCGTTGCGTACAGCCTGCACGTCTCTGCGACAGCCCACGCATTGCACTTTCCCCACTCCCCAGGTACCTACTCCGTTAATACACCCCTGCCGTCCGTGCTCGCATCCCAGGGGACACCGATGAGTGCCGTGTTGGCACTGGGTCGTGCGGGCACGCGACGCCCAACGAGTCGGTCCAATCGATAGGGTGATCACATGGTCAGCCCCTCCGACTCCGTAGAACCGGACGGCGCAGGCAAGGTAACGGCAACCGGTGGCGGACGACAGTCCCGCAAACGCGACAAGACCCGCGCTGAACTGATTCGGTCAGCCCAGGAGGTGCTTGCCGAAGAAGGACCGGACGCCAGCGTTCAGACCATCACGGACCGGGCAGATGTCGGGCTCGGCACGCTGTACTACCACTTCACTGACAAGTCCGAGCTGTTCAAGATTGCCGCCAGGGAAGCCCTGATGGCGACCGAGGCATACATGGGGCAGCACATGGCGGGAATAGAGGACCCCGGCGACCTGTTCGCCACCGCCATTCGACTCTTCCTGCGCACGCCAGATACCCACCCCCTGTATGCACGCCTTGTCGTCAAGAACTATCCGAACATGCTCGAAGCGCGCGCGGCATACAGCCCACTGGCGATGAACCACGTGCGAGCGGCCATCGCCAATGGCACGTTTGAGTGTAGCGATCCCGAACTTGTCCTGCTGATGTACTCCGGCGCCCTCTTCGCCATGCTGGCGACGCGTCTAGGTGATCCGGAGATCGGACCCGAACGCTGCGATGCCTTCGCCGAGATCGCCCTGGGTATGTTCGGGGCCAGCTCAGAGAATGCTCGGCGCTGGGCTCACAGACCACTGCAACAGTCGACTTAGACGCGGCCGACCCGGCGCGCCGGCCTACCCCTGCGGACCGCGGACGGCCTGGACCCTGGGTCGATCCGGCATGGCAACACCGATGCGTTCACGGCCTCGGCTCCAGTGATAGCCATCGCGAGCGTTGAAGTACATGCGCGGTCCGAGCGCGGTGTCCCGGGCATCCAAGGCATAAACGTGGGTGGAGCGCCAGTGTTGCCCACCCGGCGCCAGTGCCGGTTCGTCGGCAAGCGGGACCCAATTGAGCCCATCGGACGACCCGAGGACCCAGATGGCGGAGGCCGAGCGGCGACCATCCCAGGTGATGGCATTCTGGAACCCGACCCAGCCATCTGCCACCTGCAGCACCTTCAGCGCACCGGCGGCCAGGTTCGCCGGACCGTCACCTGGTCCCAGGATCGGCTCCGACACCAGCGTGAACGGACCGGCCGGGGAGTCTGCCTCTGCCACTCCGATGTACGTCGGTTCAGGGAAACCACAGTCGGGAACGAGGGTCAGTCCGGCACTGAAGTACAGCCGCCAGCGCTCGCCAACGCGAACCAGGTACGGATTGGAGATCGAGTCACCCAGCTTCGAGTCGCTGTGCCAGGGCAGGGACGGGCGTACCAATACGCTCGGGTCCGACCAGTGATTCAGATCACCACTGGTGCGGGTCTCGATCCAAGAACTCCACCGCACCCCCATCGGCAGGAACAGCCTGGACTTCTCATAGGTCAACCGGTAGCCGGTGAGCAGACCGTTGGTGGGAGACAGGATCTGGGCGCGAAGCGCATTGCGGGTGACGGTGCCCAGCTTGCGCCAGTCGAACCCGTCCGCACTGGTGTATGCGAGCAGACCGAACATCGAATGGGCCCACAACCGCCAACTTCCGTCCTGGGTTTCCTCCGGTGGCAGGAACGTGGGGTCAGCAATGATCGGAGACGGCGGCGGCGGCCCGATCAGCGGGGCCGGCCAGACATTCCAGTTCAAGGCGGCGACTTGGGCCTGGGTCATCTCGCGAAGGGTCGGGACAGATCCTGACGACGTCATGCGCCCAGATTAGCCAGCACCTACACTCCAGCGCCGGGCATTGGGTCCATCAGGGGCAGCGGACAACCCTGCCTACAGCAACCGGATCGCCCTGAGTCCGTAGGCAAGCACGACATCTCGACCCTTCTGCACGTCCACTGCGTTCTGCAGCGTCATCGGAACCTGCACGTTCGGCAGCACACCGCCACGGCCGTCCCGGCTGTCGACCTGCACGATCTTGTTCTTGTTCAGAGACTGGCCGAACGGCCAACTGATTTCGAGGCCGACAGGCATGCCAGCGGCGTCACCGACCATCCCGAACGACCCGTTGGTGCCCATGAAACCTACGACCCGGGACCGCGGAAGGTTCTTGATGCCCATCGCCACGCCCTCGCCCGAACTGACACAGCCGTTGTCCACCAGCGCCACCACCGGACCGAGGTAACGCTTGGCGGCAGGCTGGATCACGATGCCTCGACCCGGCCAGCGGTACTGCCCCGTTGCCTCGTCCACCTTCCAGATTTGGAACTTGCCAGTGGCCGGCACGATGTAGCTGCCGTACTCGTAGAGGGTCTTCCTTGAGTAGAACGACGACATGAAGTCAGCGACCATCTGATCGGAGCCGCCGGAGTTGGCGCGGACATCGACAATGATTCCCTTGACTCTGGCTTTGATGAACCCGTTGATGGCGGCGCGGAATTGCTCAAGCGTCGGTGTGTGGTCGCCGGGCAGTTGCGGTGGAAGATCAATCTCCGCCTTGACCTTCACGTAGCCGATGTTGCCCGCCAGAATCCTGTTCGTCACCATCTTCCTGGGCCACCCCGACTTCTTGATGATCGACGCAGAGTCGGTCCGACGCAGGGTGAGCATGTTGTCGTCCACCGCTGTCAGCACAACCCGTCGGGCCGCCTTACCGCGATTCTGGAACTTCAGGGCTCTCTTGGCTCCGACCGGGCTCCGCGCCACGTACCTCAGCTGCTCGTAGGCCTTGCGGGCGGTTGTCGGCTGACTCGGGCTGAGCACCGTTGAGGTCGCCGACAGCGCCTTGTCGATCGGCTTGCCGTCCCAACGCAACACCCGGGCTCCCACCCTCACCCCGGCCAGCGCGGCGGGCCCGCCGCGCTGCACCCACGTCACAGCTACCGTGCCGTTGTCCAATTTGGCCAGGATCAATCCCAGACCTCCGCCAGCCAACTCCTGAGCGACCTGTGGGACATCGGTGATGCTCACGTGGCCGTCACGAAGCTCGTGGATGTAGCCGCGCAGCGCCAGGTAGTACCCATTGAGATCATTGGCCGCTTGCGCCGCCGCAACCTTCGGCGAGTACTTGCGGTACAGCGCTCGCCAGTTGATGCTCTTCCACTGCGTGAAGGCGTACTCGCGGGCGAACTTGTCATTGAGCGCCTGGAAGGCTTCCGTCCACGACAGGGCACTGAAATCGGCCGGTGCGGGCGGGACATAGGGGGCAACAACGGCCGGAGCAGCTAGGGCAGCAGTTGCGGCCGGGACGGCACTCGCGGCCGGAACGACCGTGATCGTCGCGGCGACGCCGACCACAACTACTGCTGACCCGATCGACAGTGCGAACCCGCGCTGACCGCGCAGCTTCGACCAACCAGGACTGCTAGTGGTGACACCGTCAAGCTTGAATCGAGTCATTGTGAGGTCCCTTCTTCGAATCGAAGCGCCCACCCCAAATCGATCTTAGCTTCGTGGCCTCTTGCGGCACAGCGCCATTAGGGTCACAGCAGAACGCAACGAAGTCGACCGGGCCGCAGGGCTCGCACCCTCATTCGACGACATGAAGGCGTCGAGCGGCTTCTGCAATCGAGCCCGACATCGACGGATAGACCGTGAAAATGTGGGCCAGGTCATCGACCGTCAGGTGCTGCGAGACCGCCACAGTGATGGCATGGATCAGATCACTGGCCCTTGGAGCAACCACGACTCCGCCGGCCACCACCCCATCGGGTCGAGCAACCAGCTTGATGAAACCATCCCTGGCCCCCTGCATTTTGGCTCGAGGATTGGTGGACAGCACCTGCTTGCGAACGGTCCCCCGGACCTTGCCCGACACCACGTCTTCGGGCGGCACCCCGACTGCGGCAATCTCCGGATCGGTGAACACGGCGGAGGACACGACTGACAGATCCAACGGCGTCACAGCGGCCCCCAGCGCGTGCCACATGGCAATCCGCCCCTGCATCGCGGCCACCGAGGCCAGCGCCAGTACCCCTGTCACGTCGCCTGCCGCGTAGACACCCATGACGTTGGTCCGCGAGACCCGATCGACTTCGATATGGCCGGATGCGGCGGTTCGGATACCCCGACGTTCAAGTCCAATGCCGGAACTGTTGGGAATCGCTCCCACCGCCAACAGACAGTGGGAAGCCTCCAGCATCCGGCCGTCCTGCAACCCGACAAGCACGGTGTCGCCCTCCCGCCGGGCGGAGACCGCCCGGGAAAGTGGCAGCACCTTCATGCCGGCTCGGGTGAACACCTCCTCGAC
>JBAXOQ010000195.1:0-8529 GCA_037133175.1 Actinomycetes bacterium | reverse complement strand
ACCTTCGCAGTGCGAAACTGGATTACGCCCAGTTGGCCGACGCCTCCTTAGGACACGCGAACCTGCGCGGAGCGGACCTGGAAAGTGCGAACCTTCACAGTGCGGACCTGGGCCACGCGAAACTGACCAAAGCAAACCTGACCAAAGCAAGCCTGCGCGGGGCGTACCTGGAAGGCGCGGACCTGCTCAGCGCGAACCTGAGCGGAGCGAACCTGCGAGGAGCGGACCTGAGCGGAGCGAACCTGCACTGGGCACGACTGCACGACGCGGACCTGTCTCAGGCGACGTGGATCGGCGGGCGACTGTGTGCGGAACAGTCAATCGGCTCGTGCAGGCAGCAGACCAGGCCACCACGGTGCCCGCTCACCGGGGACTACCAGCGAGTCCGAAGGCGGTCGCTCCGCCACCCTCGGACACGAAGGAACAATCACGGCGAAAGCGGACCGCCCTGTTGCGACCCAGCCCATCGGTGGTTCTCAGTTTCTCTTGAAATGCCGTAATCGGCCGCGCTATTAGCTACTCGTTCCAGGAAGCCGCTCCGTAGGCGCGGGGGCCATCCCGTACTGCGGTCGATATCGCGTTGTACGAAGCGCTTGCCCCGGGGCAGGCGCGGTCGGTCCGCAGCAAGAGCCAGGCCAGGTCGTCCCGGGTGACTCCGTGCATGCCTGGGTCACCGCCTCGGCCAGCGGATTCCATGATGAGAATGGTTCACGGGCAGGGCAGGACGTTACACGCTTGAACTAGCTGAGTCTGTGCGATGACTCGTGGTACCACCTTCTTCGTGTCAGCGAGGTCCGGCACACCCGGACGTAGGACGAAACGTCCCCGCATGTAATCAAGCCTTTGGGTGACACATCGCTCAAGCGGCACTGGCTGGATCCAGCCGGTGGCACCTCACCAGTTGTATGAGACTGCGTCCTTGCTCGGTGCTGGGTTGGAGGTGCCGTACACATCAGCACTTCCGCCGCCCGTGTTGGGTAGCAGCGTGTATCGCGGGGCGTAGATGACGTAGGACTGGTCGAAGTAGGTGCCGGTGATGTACTGGGTCTGATAATTCTGCCTCTCGCTCAGCGGAGTAGGGACTTCGCCGCCAAGTGAGCCGGTGGAGCCCGCTAGCGACCCATCGGGTGCGGCCACCCCGGCGATGGAAAACGTGTCGAGACCCCGGTGGCGGGTCAATGTCTCGACGGGCACGTATTTGCTCTTCCCAATTGATGCTGACCGGCGCTTTAGCAGGAGCGTGGTCACGCTGGCCTTCCGCTTTGTCGCGTCGTCGCCGGGTGCCCGATAACGCTGGGTCAACGCTATCGAGACAAAACGTGCCTTCCCCAGTTGTCGGGCCTTCTTACGCCCAAACGTGATTCTGATGCGGCTGTGCTCGGCGATCGTCGGCTTCGATCGCTGGAAGGCTTCATGCCAACCCTGACCGCTATTCCTCGTCATGATCGCGAACGTGTAGCGATTCGTATAACCCGGTCGCGCACGCAGCCAATGGCTCCAGTCCGCGTAAACCTCGATCCAACGAGCTGACTTTGCCAGACGCGCTTGGGCGATTTGCACAGCCTTCTTCTCCGACTTCAACCTCGTGGAGTGAATGGTTATCGTGCCGGGCTGGCCAGGGCTCAGGTGATATCCGGGCACGGACGTCGGTGTGACCGCGCTGCTGGGCCCGGTGACGGCTACTGAGAGCACTAGGACGACCCCAGCGGTGACCGCTGTCGTGGCATGACGTTTCGACACGATCTGCTCCTTAGGTACCAGCTCCGTACGCCCGCTCGTAGCGAGTCCCGAGCGCAACATCAAGCAAGAATGCTCGCTGATATTCCGGCGCTATGCAAGCCGGGTTCACGGATGTCGCATCGTCTGATCTAGCGCGGACCAATGGATAGAGCCCCGCTGAGTGGTGGGCTTTGAGGTTGAACCTTCGGTGTTCACCCGCCGCTTCCGACCGCAGCGATGGTGTCATTGTCCACGTCTTCTCGGAGTTTGGCCATGGAGCCTTCGGATCGGTAGCGGCGCCCGCCTGCGACCCATTCGTCGAGCATGTCGATCAGGACGGCTCCGATGAGTCGGATCACAGCTGCGGGGTTCGGAAAGATCCCGACGACACGGGGCCGGTGCTTTGTCTCTTTGTTGATCCGTTCGAGTGGGTTGGTCGACCAGATTGTGCGCCAGTGCTCTCGCGGGAATACGTTAAACGAAAGGACTTCGGTTTTGACATCGTCCATAAGCGGGCCGAGTTTGGGGAAGCGCGCTGCGAACTCGTCGCGGGACTGACGCCCAGAACGGCCCCCGACCGCACGGGCGCCCAGAACACCGGACGGAACGCAACAACCAGCGGCGGACCCTCGGCGCGATCAGATCGAAATGATCCCGCCGAGGCCCGTCCCACCCAACAACAAGAAGGGCGAACGAGCCCGAACCAGGCCCTTACTGCAACCGAACACCCGACGCCATCAGAACAGCGAAACGGACAAAACGCCCATACTTCCGTGGAGGGTTCCTTCTAGGCCAAAATCACCCGTAGCGCCGCGCCGAAGCCGGGTGGTAGCGCATCGCGGAGTTTCCGTGCACCTTCCCAAGTGGTTCCATTCTCGCGGTATCCGAGTTATCCGTCACCCTTGCGTCGCTTCACGTGAAGATTCCCTCGACGCGCGCTGGAACGTGTTTGTGCCAGGGCGTGCCAGCGAACCAATCGCGCATGTCGAGCGAGGTCAGTTCGTTGGGGGCAACACCGACGCGACCGTGGTCGGGGTCGTCGAGCCCGTAGCCGTTCGGCAAGGAGACGTGCCCCGGCGCCATCATGTCGCTGATTTCCACGATTGCCCGGGCTGATCCTCTCGCGGTGGTGACCACGGCGGTGTCGCCCTCTCCTAGGTCCAGCGCGGCGGCATCGTCGGAGTTGATACGCAATGCGCCGTGGGCGTCGCGGCGGCGCCAGGTGGGGTCCCGGAAGATCGTGTTCGCGGTGAAGGAGCGCCGCTCACCCGCAGACAGAACGAGTGGGAACTCTTCGGTGGTCCATTTGGACGGTGCGGTGCGCAAGTCATGGAGGTTGTGGATCAACTCGGGAATCTCGACCGTGAAGCGACGGTCGGGGCGGCGAACGTAGTTCCAGACATCGTCCCATTCGTCGGAGGTGAAGACCACACCTGAGGGGTTGGCGAGGATCGCGTCGAACAGGGCGTTGCCATCAGCGTGGCCAGCGCGTCGGATGGCGTCCGGGTTGGCCAAGGCACACATTTGAGCCAGACCCCAGACTGCGGCCGGGGCTCGACCCTCCGACAGGGTGCTCCCGAGCGTTTCGTACAGCAGATAGGGCGCCATCCCGATCATGGAAGGGTTCTGGGCCAAGGTGCCGAAAAAGGCGGCGGTGAAAGTCTCGCGACCGCTTTTGGCCGCTTCGGTGAGGTCCTCCAGGACAGTCGGGTCGACGGTTGCGAGTTCGCGCAGAATGAGGGCGTAGAGTTCGGGCTCGGTGACTGTGCCCGCAAGCGGATCGAGAATCGGCCGTCGCAAGTGGAAGGTGTTCTGCGGAAACTCTACGTTGAACAGCGTGGCTTCCCATTTCTCGAACTGGCTGGCGGCTGGGATCACGTAGTCGGCGTGCCGCGCAGTTTCGGTAAATGCGACATCGACCACCACGACTAGATCGAGAGCATCGAGCGCCCGGCGAAAGGTCTGGGAGTCGGCCAGCGAGTGTGCCGGGTTGGCGCTGTCGAGCCACATGGCGCGGAAGCGGTTCGGATGGTCGGTGAGGATTTCCTCGGCGATCGAGTTGCACGGGATCAGTCCGGAGATGATCCGTGCCCCGGTGACGGGTGTCCGACGCACCGATGTGCCACTGCCTGAACCGGCTCCGGCAATCGGGGCGAAGCTGGAATGCAGGAACATGGTTCCCGGTTTTCCGAAGTTGCCGGTGAGGATCCACAGCAGTTTGTCCAGGTAGGACACCAGGGTGCTGTTGGGTGACTGCTGCACTCCGAGGTCCTCATAGACCGCGGCCGAGGACGCACCCGCGATACGCCGGGCCGCTAGGCGCAGCTTGTCCTCGGGAACTGCGCACCGTTCGGCGTATTCCGCAACCGGTACGTCCGCTAGCTCAGCGAGGACGGCATCAATGCCAGTGGTGTGCTCGGCGATGAAGTCGGTATCGAGCAGTTCCTCCTGCACGATGACTCCGAGCAACGCGGCCAGGCACCAGGCGTCCGTTCCAGGCTGGACCTGTAGGTGGATGTCGGCCATGGCGGCGGTTTCGCTGCGCCTCGGGTCGATGACAATCATGGTTCGGTCGGGATCTCGTGCGATCTGCCTCAGCGTGGGTCGGGCGTGCGGGAAGCTGTGCGATTGCCACGGATTCTTCCCGACGAAGACGACGACCTCGGCATGCTCGAAGTCGCCCTTCGTGTGGCCCCCATACATCTTTCCATCCACCCACATCTCCCCCGTCTTCTCCTGCGCAAGGGCATTGGACGTGTAGCGCACGCCCAGGGCGGACTGCAGAGCCCGGCTGTAGATGCCGCCCAAGTGGTTGCCTTGCCCGCCCCCGCCGTAGAAGAAGATCTTGTCTCCGCCGTGGGTATCTCGGATGCTCGCAAGTCGCTCGGCGATCTCCGTAATGGCTGTGTCGAGGTCGATCTCCTGGAAAGTTCCGTCCGCGGCGCGGCGAAGCGGCGAAGTCAGCCGATGGCGGCCGTTCTGGTAATGGTCCAAACGCAGCGCTTTTTCACAGGTGTAGCCCGCGGAAGACGGATGGGCCTTGTCGCCCCGGATGCGTGCGAACTCCCGACCCTCGAGTGCGATCTCAATTCCGCAGTTGCACTCGCACAGGATGCACGCCGACTTGTGCCAGTCGTCAGTAACCGGACCTGAGTTCATTGGGGGCTCCATTCAGTCAGGCCCGGCGAGGCAATCGCCCAGCACTAGGACAGTCGTCTTGGTGTGCGCTACCCTAAACTAGGACAGACGTCCTAGTCAACGAGTCGGAGGTGCGGAGGATGACGACAAGCACCCGAACACGCATGTTGATCGCTGGCCGAGACCTGTTCCGAGAGCGCGGATACGACGGGACGGGGTTCCGCGAGGTGGTAGCGCGTGCCGGTGCCGCCCGCGGAGCCATCTACCACCACTTTCCTGGGGGTAAGGCCGAACTCGCGACGGAGATAGTAGCAATGACCGGGACACGCATCACCGAGATCATCGAGCGTGAGTGCACCGCACTCCGACCTCGCGAGGCGGTCGGTCGGCTCATTACCGTGCTCGAGCACATCATGTTCGACGACGAGGCGCGGCCCGGCTGCCCGATGGCAGCCGTCGCGATGGCCGCCGAAGACCCTGACGGGCGCCTTCGGGCATCGGTCAGCATCGAGTTTCAGCGCTGGACCAACGCTTTGGCCGACTGCCTGCGGCGGCACGGGGTCGCACCCGAAACGGCGAGTCGTTTCGCAACCCTCAGCGTCGCTTCCGTGGAAGGAGCACTGCTGCTCTCGCGGGCATCGGGCGATCCCACGCCGCTACGCACCGTGGGCGCGGCCCTTCAGGACCACCTCGATGGGATTCTCGAAGACTGACAGAACCACCGTTCAGTGCGCCGCTTCGGGCTCGTCCATCGATGGCCCGAGCTGCCGCCCCAACAACAGACACGACGACGCTGAAGGAATCGCTGACATCCGCTTCGCCGGTCAGACGCGCCCCACCAACGACAGACGCCCGCCACTACCGACCAGGCACAGCAATCATCACGCCCACCCACTCGGGTGAGACAGCCGTGCCACCCTGATCGGTGAGTTGCCAGGGGCGGATCTGGGCCCGATGTCGTCCCATCGATGCCGAACCTAGTGCCGGTCGCGCGGCTCGATTGCTGCCAAGTTCGTCCTCAGTTCTGCAACGGTGGACACGCGCTGGTTTGCGGCGACGAGATGGCGGTGCGCTAGCTGCATCTGCCTACTGATGGGGGCTTGCACACCCGCCCGTCCGTCCAAGTCGCGCGGGTCAGGTCCGCGCGGGTCAGGTCCGTGCGGGTCAGGTCCGTGAGGGTCAGGTCCGTGCCACGCAGGTCCGCGTAGGACAAGTCCGCGTCGATCAGGTTCGCGCCGAACAGGTTCACGTAGGACATGCACGCGTAGTCCAGGTTTGCTTCTTCCAGGATCGCGCTGTGCAGGTCCGTGCCGCGGCACAGTCTCGCGCCGTACAGGTTCGCGCTGGACAAGTTCGCGCCGTTCAGGTTCGCGTAGGTCAGGTTCGCGTAGGTCAGGTTCGCGCTGGACAAGTTCGCGCCGAACAAGTCCGCGAAGGACAAGTCCGCGTAGGACAAGTCGCAGTCGGTGAGGTTCGCACGCGGTTCTGTATCGACTTGGTCGCAACGGCGCAATCCCGGCACTTCGGCGGGCATGGAACCTTTCAGGTAGACGGTGCTCAAATAGTTGTCCTCATACTTGTTGTCCCGATCCCTGGGACTGTCGTACTGCTGGGACACGGACAAGACCACGGATTTTGCTGACCGCACCTTCCTGGCCGCCGAGGCACTGAGCCAGAACCGCACCTGCGTCCGCCGCTTCACGACCGTGCTGGAGAAGGTGGCCAGCATGGTGGGCTTGGCCTTCTTGCCCTTAGCCACCGCCACCACACGCACGTTGAAACGGTCGTTGTGCCCGGGTTTGGCCAGCAGCTTCTTGTTCCACACGACCGTCGCGCGCACCAGCCGATGGTGGTTCGTGAACTTCGCATGTACGACCTTGATGCCCGCCCCTGCCGGGGTGTGCACTCGAGCGGTCACCGGTACCGGGTCGGCCAGCACCGCAGCGCCCGGCTGGTCCTGCCCCAGAGCAGGGGACGCAACAAGCACACCAGCTCCCAGGACGATCGCCGCCGACACTGCCCCCATCACGGTCACTCTCCGCACGGCCATCATCGCAATCCCATCGCTCAACCCCACGCCACACCGCGGGCCACCCTCCACGGTAAACAGCCAAGACCGGCTCGTCCAGAGCGCGGACCCAACCCCTCACCCAGACGGACTCACTCGTGACCAACCCGCTCCGCTAACGCACGGAACTCCCGCCAAGGCGTGTCACCCACGCTGACACTGACCGCAGAACAGCAAACCATTGCCAGCCGGTGGGACACCCGCGCTGGCATGATCAGGGTCTTTCCGGAACCACCGAAGCACCTGACCAGCAGAAACACCCGGTTGTAGTTCAGCTGTAGCTCGTTTGCCAGCACGCGATGGCCAGGGTGTGGGAATTCCGAAGCAACAGAGCGGGAACGCTTGTCGGTACTTGGGTGGGGTCGTGCGCGACATCATCGAATTGTCGCTGCCGGTCTCCGGTGGCCGTGCCGGGCCGCAACTCCGCTGTGGGCCCAAGCAGCCACCACGTCTGGCGGTCGAGCCTGCTTCGCACGTTAGGTCCATACCGCTCACTATCGGCGCCTGGACCCTGCACCGGCTCGTCATTCCGGGATCGCCCTCGCCGCCGAGACCGGCCTCAACATCGCCTTGTTACGCGCCAAAAGCTGCCACAGCTCGCTGCGTTCCGTTGAGGTATATAGCCAACACCAGCGCGCAATCCGTCCGCGCCATGACCGACCGACTGGACCCGGAAGCCCGCCGCCGCTGACCGGCCCAGGCGCCAGCATTGGTGAGCGTTTCATCCAGAGCGAGTGCACAGAACGGTGAGGCACGCTCGTTGGGTTTCAGTCCCAGAGCGCCAGTGGCAGATTCGCCCGGATCACTTCGTCTTTGGTTACGAACCTGATGTTCCTAACGATGGCGTGGGCTGCCTGCAGGCGGTCGAATGGGTCGCGTGTCCATGTCTGCGAGATTGCGGCTGCGCATACAGCGCCAAATTCGACTTGGTCAACGCGAAGGCCGATGCGGGTGCTGAGGTCGCCGACGATGGCAGCTGGATGACCAGTGATTCTGCCGATTTCCCTCAGATAGGCCATTTCCAGTTCGGCCATGGGACTGATCGCGACATCTTCGATGTCGATAGCTTGCAGTGCTTTCGCTGTGATGCGATCGGTCTCATTTGCGGCGAGCCACAGCACGATGTGGGTGTCGAGCAGGATCATTCCGGCTTCCATTCTGAGGACCAGTCGATGCTGACCAGATCTTCCGGATCACCGACGATGAGGTCTGGTCGATCGACAAGAGCGTCCAGTTTGGACGCGGGCGGCACCACCGAGATCCGGAAGGTGTGGCCGTTGCGTTTGACCTCGATCGGCTGCCCTGTTTCCAAGACGCTGTCGAAGAGCTTGTAGAGGTTCGCCCTTAGTTCAGTCAGCGAGATGGTCATATGCACATACTAACCATCATGTACGTGATAAGCAACAGTCACGCACGTACGTACGTATTGTTTCATCCGTACTTGTGCGTTTTCACCGACAGGCGACTTCAGGATTTTTCGCAGGATACGGCGGTCCCGGTGGGAACGGGAGCCGCCCGGCAAACGAACAACGAGATCGCACGCCAGCCCGACCTGCCCGTCCGCACGGACGGGCAGCAGCCACTGTCCGTCCGGCTCAGCCCTT
>JBAXOQ010000194.1:0-8533 GCA_037133175.1 Actinomycetes bacterium | reverse complement strand
ACTTCAACACTCGGGTCGATCCAACAGCCTGGCACGTGTACGAGACCGCGTGGTCACCGGGCAAGGTGGAGTTCTTCGTGGACGGTGTTTCCATCGGCTCTAGCACCACCAACGTGCCGACCACCGCGATGCACTGGGTGCTACAGATGGAGACCCAAATCAGCTCTACAGCACCCCCCACGACGGCTCAAGGCCATGTGCAGATCGACTGGGTCAAGGTCTACGTGCCCGCGTGACGTTGCAGGCGATCAGCCCGACTCGCTAGCATCGAACTCGTCGCAGTGCCAATCGGCACTGCGACGAGTCGAAGTGACAAGGGAGTCATGGTGGGAATTACTGAGGCGGCCAAGCAGAAGGCGCAAGCGGAGTTGGACAAGGCCAACGCCGAGATAGCGGTGCTCAACGGCCAACTACAGCAGGCTCGCGAGCAGCTCGCCAGGACGCAGCAGGCCGCGGAGGACAAGACCGCAGCTGGCAAGTCGGCCATCAAGGCCGATATTGCTGATCTTCAAATCCAGCTTGATGACGCAAAGGCGCAACTTTCCGGATCTCAGGCGACCTCCGAGGTGACAGACTCGTTGACCAGCCCCGGCTTGGTCCACGGCGTTACCGAGCCGTTCCGGCAGAGCGCCGAGGCGAATGTCGCCAAGGCGCAGGCCACAGTCGATCAGGTGACCGCTGAACTGTCACAGGCACAGAGCGAACTGACTGCTCCAGTGGCAGCGACCACGCCCGATGTGACAGCGGCCCAGCAGCAGGTCGATGCGATTGAGGTGCGCATCGCGGCTGAGCAGACCAAAGCGCATCTCGCTCAGAAGGTGCTCTCGGCCGTCGATTCAGTCACCGACAAGCAGTAGACAGCGACCGCTAAAGGGTGACTACTGAAGGTTGACCGCTAAAGGGTGACGGTCGCGCCGGTGCGCGAGGAGTCGAGGACGGCCTGGGCGACCTTGACGGTCGTGAATCCTTGCTCCAGAGTCACTATTCGGGACGGATCGCCGAGCACTGCGTCGCGGAAGGCCTCGTGCTCGCTTCGCAGTGGTTCGGGCTTTGCGAATGCGTAACGGGTGACGTCGCCCTCGGAGACCCCGCGGAACCGCGAGACGGTGTCCCAGTGGGTCATGACGAGTCCGTTGGCGTAGAACGTCAGGTCGGCCGTCAGAGTGTCGACGACGAACGCCCCGGTCGCGCCGGTGATGACCGTGACGCGTTCCTTGAGCGGTGACAACCAGTTGACCAGATGGTTGGTGACGATCCCACCGGTCAGTCGCCCCGTGATCGACACCAGGTCCTCGTACTGTCGTCCGCTGCGGTGGGCTGTCTGAGCGGCGACAGAAACGAAGGACTGCTGCGTCACCCAGGCGGTCAAGTCGATGTCGTGGGTGCCGAGGTCCTTCACGACACCTACATCGGAGATGCGGGCGGGGAACGGGCCTTGCCTGCGGGTGGCGACTTGGTAGACCTCGCCGAGGTCGCCGTTCTCCAAACGAGCACGGCACTGCTGCAACGCCGGGTTGTACCTCTCGATGTGTCCGACAGCGCCCAGAACCCCATTGGCCCCGAAGGCTTCCATCAGCTGATCGGCACCGGCGACGTCGGCCGCTAGTGGTTTCTCGATCAGCGCCGGCACGCCGGCATGCGCGCAACTCATGCCAGCCTCGGTATGAAAAGCAGTGGGCAGAGCAATCACAACGTAGTCGAGCCCGAGGGCCAGCAGCGAGTCAACGTCTGGGACGACCGGTACCCCCGGGATTGCGCCCTGCCTGTTGCCGTCAGCGTCAGCCACGCCGACGAGTTCGACTCCCTCCAGCGAGGACAACACTCTTGCGTGGTTGCGGCCCATGACTCCCAGCCCGGCCAGGCCGGCTCGTAGCACCATCACGCACCTGCCTTCGCCACGGCGTTCACCGTTTCGACGATTCTTCCTAGTTCCTCCGGTGTCAGGGACGGATACACCGGCAGCGATACGACCTGCTCGGCAGCGATCCGCGTCTCTGGCAGATCGAGGTCGAGGCCGAACGAGGGCAGCGCGTGTACCGGGGTTGGATAGTAGACGCCACTGCCAATACCTCGATTGGCCAATTCGGCGACGAAGGCATCTCTGTCTTGATCCACTACCCGGATCGTGTACTGGTGATACACGTGCTCGGCGCCCTCGGCGACGGTAGGGGTGACCACCTCGGTCAAGCCATTGGTGAGGAACGCAGCATTGTCGCGTCGCTGCTGGGTCCAACCGGGCAGGTGGCTCAGTTGGACCCTGCCGATAGCCGCATGGATGTCGGTCATCCGGTTGTTCAGCCCCACGACCTCGTTGCGGTAGCGCTGTTCCATCCCCTGGTTGCGCAGCAGTCGGACCGTTCGGGCCAGTGTCGGCGAGTCCACGGTGACCATGCCCCCCTCGGCGGAGGTCATGTTCTTGGTCGGGTAGAACGAGAACGCCCCGAAGGCCCCGAAGGCCCCGACTGGAACGCCGTTCAGTGCTGCGTCGTGAGCCTGGGCGGCATCCTCGAACACAGCCAGGGAATGCTGCGTCGCGATGGCGCACAGGGCACTCATATCCGCCGGATGGCCGTAAAGGTGTACGGGCATGATGGCTGCGGTGCGCGGCGAGATGGCGGCTTCGACGGCCGCTGGGGACAGGCAGAACGTGTCCGCTTCAATGTCGACGAAGACCGGTGTCGCCCCGGTGAGCGCCACCGCGTTTCCGGTTGCGGCGAAGGTGAATGACGGAACAATCACTTCGTCTCCGGGGCCAATTCCGGCCGCGAGCAGGCCGAGGTGCAAGGCGGACGTTCCGGAGTTCACCGCAACGCATTCCCGGCCTGCCACGTGCGAGGAGTACTCCTGCTCAAAGGCCGCGACCTCCGGCCCGCCGGCGATCATTCCCGACCGCATGACGCGGTCGACTGCAGCTCTCTCCTCATCGCCGATCATCGGCTTGGCCGCGGGGATCAGGTTCGTCATGGTGTCTCCTTCGGAGCTGTCTCGGGTATTCCTGTTTGGATCGCTTCGGCGGTGACCGGCACCAGCGTGTCCTCATCGATCTGACGATAGATGCGCCCGGACTGCGGGCAGACCCACAGCTCGTCCTCGAGCCGGTCCAGCGGCACCCCCGCATGGCCGACCCAGCGAACTCGCCGGGCCGGAACCCCGGCAACCAGGGCGAAGGGGGGCACGTCGTTGATGACCACAGAGCCGGCCGCCACCAACGACCAGGCGCCGATCTGAACGGGCGCCACGCATACCGCCCGAGCGCCGATTGCGGCGCCTTCCTCGATGCGAACCCCGACAGGGTCCCAGTCGTGCGCAGACTTCTGGCTCAGGTCAGGATTGACCGCCCGGGGGTATTGGTCATTGGTCAGCACAGCGGCCGGGCCGATGAACACGCCGGGTCCCAGCCACGCGGGCTCGTACACCAGCGCGAAGTTCTGGATCTTGCTGTAGTCGCCGACTTCCACGCCGGTGCCGACGTAGGCACCTCGACCGATGATGCAGCCAGCACCCAGGCGGGCGCCCTCCCGGATCTGCGCTAGGTGCCAGATTCGAGTCCCCTGACCGATGATGGCCAGTTCATGGACGTCGGCGGTTGGGTCGATCATCGTGGGGAGCATCGCGCTACCTTGCTTCGTTCAGGTCGCCGGCACCCAGCACGATGCGCCGCACTTCCCCCCAGCCATCGGGTGGACTGACCCGCCGACCGTCCAGCAGCACCCGTACGCCGGGAAGGTCGCCCGGGTTCAGCGATCGGTAGCGCTGGTGGTCGGTCTGGATGATTGCGGCATCCGCGGACTCGCCCAGGTGATAGGGGTCGAATCCGAGCGCCGTCAGCTCATCGTCGCTGTACATGGGATCGTGGACGACAGCCCTGGCGCCGCGCTCGGTGATTGCTCGAACGGTGGGGAACACTCCCGAGAACGCTGTCTCCTTCACGCCGCCGCGGTAGGCGGCCCCGAGAACGGCAACCTTCGCGCCGGACAGGTCACCGTATTCGTGAGCCAGCATCTGGACCGCGTTCTCGGGCATCGCGGCGTTGGCTTCCCGGGCGGCCCGAACGACGGTCGCGGCAGGGTCGTTCCACAGGTACATGCGCGGATAGATTGGAATGCAGTGCCCTCCGACGGCGATGCCGGGGGAGTGGATGTGACTGAATCCCTGGCTGTTGCAGGCCGCGATGACCTGATAGATGTCGATTCCCCGGCTGTCGGCAAATGTCGCGAACTGGTTGGCCAGGCCGATGTTCACATCTCGGTAGGTAGTCTCTGCCAGTTTCGCCAGCTCGGCGGCCTCGGACGATCCGAGGTCCCAGACGCCGTTCGGTCGATCTAGGTCGGGCCTGTCATCGAACTCCAGCACGGACTCATAGAAGGAGACTCCGTGGCTGGCGCTTGCCGCGTCGACACCACCGACCAGCTTCGGATAGCGACGTAGATCGGCGAAGACTCTGCCGGTGAAGACTCGTTCCGGACTGAACACCAGGAATAGATCCTGGCCGACGGTCAAACCTGAACCTGCCTCCAGCATCGGTCCGAAGCGCTCCCGCGTGGTGCCGACCGGAAGCGTTGTCTCGTACGACACGAGGGTTCCCGGCTGGATCGCGGCGGCCACCGACTTGGTGGCCGCATCCATCCAACCGAAGTCGGGCACGCCGTCAGCGTCGACGAACAACGGGACGACGAGAACTACAGCTTGTGCGGTTGCCACTGCTTGAGCGGCTTGGGTGGTAGCCGACAGAGACCCATCAGCAACGACCTTCGCCAGTCGTTCGGCGAGTTCGGATTCGCCGGGGAATGGCTCGATGCCACGGTTCACCAGGTCCACGACGTCCGCGTTGGTGTCGACCCCCACGACCGTGTGGCCTCGTCCAGCAAACTGCACGGCCAGCGGAAGGCCGATCTTGCCCAGTGCTACCACAGCGATATGCACGACGTTCGCTCCTCACTCGGTGTCTGGCGGGTGATGCTGACTACTCGTGGCGGTTGTTGCCACCAGGTTGGCAGTTCAAACTCGGGTGTTGCCGATGTCACTGGCCGATGACTTTCGTGAAACCAATGTGCATGGCTTGCTCCACCCCAGGCGAGACGGAGTCGCACGAGAAGCTGGGGCAGAAACCGCGGTCCTCGTAGGCGCCCTGACCCAGCATGCGTGCCACCGGCGCGTAGCCGAAGACGTCGTCCATGCAGCCCCCGAGCATCACGAAGCGCTGTCGTGAACGTGACCGGACCCAGTCGGCATAGGCCATCACCGGCTCGGCCGAGACCCCGACGATCCGCAGGTCGTCCCCGATGGTTGTTGAAGCGAAAGTCACAGCTGCTGACGATGCGGACCCAGTGACGAACTCGGTCCGATCCAGCCTGAACCGGGCGCCCGAGTAGCCAGTTCCGGTGAGAGTGGTGCCGTCCGTGGCCAACGATCCGATCACCAGATCGCCCAGTTGGGTCGTCCAGCGCTCATAGTCCTGGGGGGTGAAACGGCTGTAGCCCGGTGTGATGAGCCAGCGCAGACCCTTTCTGGCAGAAGGGCGCATAGTGCTGGTGGCCCTTGGTCGTAGATCCCCGGAGAAGCCTTGGATGAACAGCACAGGCAGGTCCGGCGAGGCGAAGTACTCGCGCAGTCGGGACCGGACGACGCCGGGGAAGTGTGCAGTGACCCGGGTCGAGTCGGGGTAGCCGACCGGGTGACAGGCATAGTTCCAGACAACTGCCAGCGGTTCGCCGCTGTCTGTGTTGGTCAGAACCGCTGTGATGATGGCAGGGTCGACGGGTCCATCTGGATCGCTGCCTGTCACCTCGACTCCGAACCGCAGTCCCGACCTGGAAACGTTGATCGGCGCACGCTCGCGCCGGTTCACCGCCAGTTCGCATTTGGTCGTGAACACCTTGCAGGCTGCGTCCTGCCTGGACTGCCCAAGGGTGGAGGTGGCGGCGTCAAGAACCTGCTCTGTCAGCGACTTCAGATAGTGCGGCGATACCCTTCCTAGCAGCGGTTTGGTGGGGTCAGTGGCCGGTCCGGCGTGGGTGTGCGACGAGAAGACAAGCAAGTTCTCAGCAGGTAGCCACTGGGCCAGGGCTCGCTCGAGTCGATCCCGCAGCGGACCGCCGGGGTACAACAGGTCGAGGGCGACCAGCATCAGCGGATCACTGCCGGGAGTGTTGATCACCAGGATCGTGCAGTCGAGTGGATCATCAATCCCGGAACTCACCGGCGCCGGCGACCCCAGACCGGCGATGTCGACAGCGTGGTTAGGAGTGATGGTGATTGTCGTGGCCGCGATTCCCGCCACCCAGTCTTCGGCGCCGCGGTCACGGTCCGGGCCCTCGCCGCGATCAGTCATGAAGCTCCGACCCCAGATGTGGGGCACGGTCGGCCGCCCCACTTACCACTATTGCCCGCTGAGCGGTCCATCCCCGCGCACCCCACCTTCGCGTCCACCTGTCGGCAAGTCAAGCCTAACGGCCATGCAGTGGGGCGTCCACATTTGTCATGGCGGGATAGTGTCGGGGCGCGGTACCATCGCCGGGGCACTGGAATTGAGGGATTCCGGTGCTAGGACTGCGGCTTTGGGACCTACTAGTAATCGCCTGCGACAAGGGAGCCTGGATGAGAATTCTCATCATTTCGTACTTCTTCCAGCCTGATCCGGAGATCGGTGCTGTGCGGCCGGTCAGGGCCGCGCAGTATCTCATCTCGCAGGGTCACGACGTTCGTGTTCTGTCAGCCGCCGAGACGAGTTCGGAGACTGGACGGTCCGACTACATCGACGATTCGCTGGTGCTGCGAACTCCTTGGTTCGATGTGTCCAGTCTGCGTATCCGCGGACGCGGTCGGCGCCGGAGCAGTCGTGGGCAGTCGTTGGCGCCAAGCGTTGACCACCAGGCCAGCACGGCCAAGGCAACCGGCAAGCTCCGTCAGCGGCTTACCGGACTTCACAATCGGATCGCTATGCATGCGAACGTGGGCTGGGTTCCGTTCGCCATTCCGGCTGGCCGTAAGGAAGTGCGTTCGTGGCAGCCCGACGTCATTTTCGCGACGGGCCCGCCGTTTTTCGTCTACTTCATCGGCACTGCGCTGAGTAAGGCTTCGGGTGCGCCGTGGATCGCGGACTTCCGGGACATGTGGACCACCAGCACCTACTACCGCTACGCGGGCCTTCGTGAGCGTCTGGTGGCCGGCATCGAGATTTGGTCCTGCAAGTCGGCTTCCATGCTGACCACCGTCTCGGAGCCGTTGGCGCAGGACCTGCGGCAGCTACATGGGCTGCCGGTTGGGGTGGTGCTGAACGGGTTTGACGATTTCCCGCGTCGCGACTTGGCGCTCCGTGAGCCGTTGAGTGAGGCTCGCGTCAATATCTTGTATGTGGGCAACAACCTGTACGGCGGGCGTCATGATCCGACGCTGCTGTTCGAGGCCGCGCACACGATGGGGTTATCGCGGTCGGACATCCGTTTTCATTTCCTGGGGACCGACCCGGAGGCGATCGTGCCGCTTGCCCAGGCGGCTGGTGTCGAGGACCTGGTCGAAATGCGCTCCGGCGTCAGCCGTGAGCAATCGCTGGACATGCAGACTCGGGCCGATGCGCTGCTGCTGCTGCTGTGGAACGATCCGAGTTCCGAGGGTGTTTACTCTGGCAAGCTATTCGAGTACGTGGGCGCCAGACGCCCAGTGCTCTACGTCGGCTATGCGGCAGGGGTGGCGGCCGAACTCATCCTGGAACGCAACCTCGGCTACGTCGTTGATGATGGCGCATCGGCGCAGGACAGCCTCGGTAAGTTGCTGTCCACCAAGGTCGACTGTGGGCTGCTTCCAGACTTGAGCCCCGAAGGCCTTGAGGTGTTGTCGAGGGACTCCCAGAACCGGTTGCTGGAGGGTCTGCTGGACGATGTTCGGCGCGGTTCAGTCCACGACGGCCGGGGTCCAGCTGTGGCCCCCGCCCCGGTGGACGAGTATCAGCCGGCGCGCTAGCGGCCAGGCGGTTCCGGCGGCCAGTGCTACCGCCGCGATCAAGGTGGCGATGCCCGCCGCGTCCAGCCCGACCCTGGGTGCCAAATACCAGGTCAGACCGAGGGTCAGCACTGCCGAGATGGCCGGGACGATGGCGAAGAGCTCGAAATTGCCCTCAAGCCACCAGAAGGTGGTCAGCAGCCGCAGCATCGCCTGGAAGGGCACCGCCAGGGCGACCAGTCGCAGCAGGAACGTGGCCTGGTCGGCGTAACCAGGGGCAAGAATCGCAAGCACCAGGGGAGCCAGAGCCGCGCAAGCCAGGGCTGCAACCACCGACACCAGCCCGAGGAGAGTCAGCAGACGCCGCAGCATCTGTGGCGTCACGTGTTGGCCCTTGCGGACCTCGTACGAGAACGACATGGTGATGTTGGCAGTCAGCGATGTGAACGCTCCACCGATCATCCAAGGGATCGATAGGTAGCCGCTGCTTTCGGCTCCGAGCAGATAGATGATCTCAAGTGGGACTATCAGGAAGGCAGCCTCAGACCTCCTCAAGTAGGGGCATGATCACTGTTGAAACTCAGGTTTGGGTGAG
>JBAXOQ010000193.1:0-8561 GCA_037133175.1 Actinomycetes bacterium | reverse complement strand
GTTATGGTCTGGGCGTCGCCGTCGACCGAAGCGGCGCTGGGTTGGCACCCCGAGCAGTTGATTGGTTCGCCCGCGATCGATCTGGTGCACCCGGACGACCGGCCAACCTTGCTGACATGGCGAACCGAGAGCTTGGCGGGCGCGGCGGTAGACGCGATCGAACTGCGGATTCTGACCGCCGCCGGGAACTACCGGTGGATGTCACATCAGGCCCGGAGCATCACCAGCGCCGACGGTTCGGTCACTGGCCGCGTCATCGGTCTGCGCGACGCGCAGCGGCAGGTCGCGGACCGACAGGCGTTAGCCGGGCAGACCGAGGCACTGGCCCGAAGCGAGCGCCGATACCGACTTCTCGCGGAGAACGCCACCGATGTGGTGTGGCAAGTGGACGCCCACACGGTGTTGCAGTGGGTGACGCCGTCGGTTGAGTCGGTGCTGGGCTGGGTGCCTGATCAGCTGATCGGCACTCCGGCGGCGGACCTGATCCATGCCGAGGACCTGCCCGCCTTCTCGGCATGGCGGGACAGTCTTCTCGTCGATCCTGCGTCCGCCCCGCTCGAGCTTCGGCTACGCACGACTGACGGGCGCTTCCGTTGGATGTCCCTGCACGCGCGACCGCTGGCGGCGTCGGACGGGTTGGTCAGCGGTGCCGTCATCGGTCTGCGCGATGTCCACGACGAAGTGATGGCGCGGGAGGGACTCGCGCGCAGTGAGCAGATGTTCCGCCTGGCGATGGACGGCGCGCCACAGGGCATGGCGGTCGTCGGACTGCACGGCAGGTTCATGCGAGTCAATGACGCTTTGTGTCAGCTAGTGGGACGCAGCCGAACATGGATGCTTAAGCACGCGGTATCCGATGTGCTGCCTTCGGACAGTCTTGAGAACGACCACGCAGTTCGGGATCGGCTCCTGGCAGCACAGGCGGAGTACGACATTTACGAAACACCGCTCGTCACAGCATCCGAGGACACGCTGTGGGTGCAACACTCCGTCGGGCTGGTCCGCGACGAGCACGGCATGCCGTTGTTCTACGTCTCACAGTTCCAGGACGTCACCGCCGCCCGCATATCCAGGGACGAACTGCAGTACCGGGTGGAACACGACGCGCTCACCGGGTTGATCAACCGGGAACAACTCCAGGCCCGCATGACCACCTTTCTTGACTACGAACCCAGGCGTGCTGGTGTGCCAGCGGTGTTGTTCTGCGACCTGGACCACTTCAAGGACATCAACGACAGTCGAGGCCATGCCGCCGGGGACTATGTCCTGAAGAAGATCGCCCGCCGCATCGCGGCGGTTCTGCGCGAAACCGACGAGGTGGCCCGCCTCGGTGGCGACGAGTTCGTCGTCGTGCTGCCGGAGGCGACCGACTACTCGGCGGCAATTGAGGTGGCTGAGAAGATCCGTACCGCCGTCGCGCGGCCACTTCCAGTCGGGGACAAAACCATCACCATCACGATGAGTGTCGGTGTTGCTCTGGCCCGACCAGGGATCGACGCACACCGACTCCTTCGGGATGCCGACTTTGCGCTCTACCAAGCCAAGAACAGCGGTCGGGACAGAGTCGGCGCCTTCGAACCATTCTGAGCGGTCGGTGCGCTGGCCTCCGCCCGTCCCAGTAGCTACCGTGGGTGTGTGCCAGGCGTCGGGGAGTCAGCGGTGAGTGCGCCGATCCCGGATCGGGTCGAAGGGGCGAGGCGTGCGGCAGTCTTAGTCGGCATCTGTTGCCTAGCCGTCGGGCTGTTCGTGCTGGTGGTCGGGTGGTGGTTGAGCGTCGAGCGGGTCACGGCGCCGATCCCGGGGTCGATACCGATGGTGGCTAATGGTGCCGCCGGTGTGGCCGTGATCGGTTTGGGGGTGTGCGCCGGCGCTGCCCGGTGGCCGCGCTGGATTGCCGCGGCCACTGGTGTCGTGGTGGGGGTCGTGGGTGCCGTTACCGTTGGTGAGTATCTGGTGGGGAGCACCTGGCGCGGCCTGGATGAGCTTCTGGCCAGTGAACCAGGCCTCGCTGATGCGTCTTCGCCGGGCCGGATGGCGATCAACACTGCGCTGAACTTCACGTTCCTCGGAGTGGCCCTGGTGCTGCTGTCGGTTCGGCGGCTACCGGGGGTGCGTCAGGTGCTCGGGGCTTTGGTTACGGCCCTGGCATTCGGGGTGCTCTTGGGTTTCGTGATGTCCGACGTGGTCTTGACCGGTTTGTGGGCGACGTCGTGGACGCAGACCGCTCCACAAACCGCGTTGTGCGTGATGGCATTGGGGCTGGCGGTGGTGGCCGCGGACATCAGCGTCGGGTGGGCGCAGGTGTTTGCCGACCCCGGGGCTGGCGGGCGATTGATGCGAAGGTTCACCCCCACCGTGGTCGTGATGGCGCTGGTGAGCGCTGTGCTGGTGCGTTTCCTGCTCGGCAACGAGGTGCTTAGCCCGCACGCATCGCAGTTGGCCATCGTGTTCCTGACGGCTGTCGCGTTCGTGGTGCTGCTGGCGGCGGCCCGGCGCGCGACCGAAACCGACGGCGAGCGACTGCGGGACCGGGAAGCGTTGGCTACCAGTGAGCGGATGTTCCGCCTGGCGATGGCGGGGGCACCGCAGGGCATGGCCGTGGTGGGACTGGACTTGGGGTTCGTGACGATCAACGAATCGTTGTGCACCATGGTGGGCCGCGACGAGGCGTGGATGCTGTCGCAGGGGGTTCCGGACGTGTTGCACCCGGACACGATCGGTGCTGATCGTGCGGTGCGGGACGAGTTGTTGGCCGGAGGCAGCGACTACGACATTCACCAGGGGCGACTGGTCAACGCGACCGGAGAGTGCGTGTGGGTGGAACATTCGATCGCGCTGATCCGAGACGAACACGACACACCACTGTTCTACGTCTCGCAGTACCAGGACATCACCGTCGCCCGCGCCGCCCAAGCTGAGTTGCTGCACCAAGCCCATCATGACCCCTTGACCGGGTTGATCAACAGGGGTCAGCTACAGGACCGCGTCACTGACATCCTGCACCACCAGCAACGACGAAGCGGTGTCGCTGGTCTGCTGTTCTGCGACATCGACAACTTCAAGACCATCAACGACACCTACGGGCACGCAGTGGGTGATGATGTGCTCAAGTCTGTCGCCCGGCGAGCGTCGTTGGTGCTGCGTTCGGACGACGTCATCGCCCGCCTCGGCGGCGATGAGTTCGTCGTTGTCCTTCCTACCGTGTACGACATGGCGGCCGCAGTGTCCGTGGCGCAGAAGATTCGCGTCGCGGTCAGGGCGCCGTTGCCGATTGGTGATGATCACGTCAGCGTCACGATCAGTGTGGGTATCACCCTGGCTGGACCGAACGTGGACGCGAACTGGCTGCTCAGTGGGGCTGATGCCGCGTTATACAAGGCCAAAGAGGCCGGCCGAGACCGCATAGCGACCGCCATTGGCGACCGCATCGTCGTCATCGAACCGGGCTGACCCCCAGCCGGGTCGGTGACCGGATCAGAGCAGGTGCAGAGCGGTGGCCGGTTCGGGGTGTCCGAACAGCCAGCCCTGTGCGTGTTTCCAGCCCTGAGCCTTGAGTACGGCGGCCTGTTCGGGTGTTTCGACGCCCTCAGCGACGGCGTCCATTTCCAAACCGTCGGCCAGGCCGGCCAGGGCCAGGGCGACGCGTTCGGATGTGCGGTCACCGACGGCGATTCCGGCGGTGAAAGACATGTCCAGTTTCAGTCCGGCGACCGGCAGATCCCGCAAGTGGGCGATAGAGGAGTAGCCGGTGCCGAAATCGTCGACGTACCAGCGCACACCAAGGTCGGCCAGCGTGGCCATGACGGTTTGAACGTGGGGTGTGACATTTAGCAGTGCGGTCTCGGTGAACTCCAAGTGCAACCGGCCGGCCTGGGCGCCAGAACGCTGCAACGCCTCCACCACCCACTGCGCATAGTTCGCGTCCCGCAGTGTGTTCGCAGACACGTTGACCGCGACGTGCATCGGCGCTGGCAACGCGGCCAACAGGTCTACGGACTGCTGCAGAATGGCGAAGTCCACCTCGGCGATCAGGGTGGTTCGTTCGGCGACGGGTAGGAAATCGTCGGGGGCAACGATGCTGCCATCGGGTCGGACCCAGCGCACCAGGGCCTCATAACCGACGACTGTCCCGTCAGCGAGGTCCACGACCGGTTGGAACCAGGGCACGAACTGCCCCTGCTCCAGACCCGCACGGATGCCAGCCTCAACAGCCAGTCGGTGTTCGGCTTCGATCGCCAGGCGCGCTTGGAAGAACTCGCAGCGGTCCCGGCCTTTGTCTTTGGCTTGGCGCATTGCCAGGGAGGCATCGTGCCACAGTTGCTCGGGACTGGCACCGCGGCTACTGGTGGCGATGCCGATGCTGACGGTGGGTTGCACATGATGGTTGTCCACTGTGACCGGGCCGTGCGCGGCCAGGCGGACCTGTTCTGCGATGACGCTGGCGTCGGCTCCGGAGATCAGGTGGGGCAGCAGGATTAGGAACTCGTCCCCCGAACCCCGGGCCAGCAAGTCGGAGCTGCCCGCGACGGTGGCGATCCTGGCAGCGATTGCCAGCAGAACGCGGTCGCCAGCGGCGTGGGACAGCGCCTCGTTCACCGCCTGCAATGAGTCGACCCCCACGCACAGCAAGCCCACGACCAGCCCGGGACCAGGCTCGGTCAGCAAGCCCTGGATGCGGGTCATCGCCAGCGACAACGTGGCCAGACCGGTCAGCGGATCATGCTCCACGGCGTGCGCCAATGACGCTCTGGCAGTGACCTCGTCGTGAATGTCCCGCATACCGACGATCAAGCCGCCTGAGAACCCGTCGGCACTGGTGATCACGCGTCCCCGCAACGACACCCACCGGTAGCTGCCGTCGGCGGCCAGCCGGCGAGACTCCAACGTCGGAACCTCCACCCCCGCCGCCAGTCTGGCCTTCCAGTTGATGGTGGCGGCCCGGTCATCAGGGTGAATCAACTCGCGAACGTTCGTTCCCACCAGTTGTTCCGGGCGCCACCCCCACTCTTGCTCGACGGAGGAGGACACCCACAGCAGCACGCCATCACCGTCGAGTTGCCAGACCACGTCTGTGGCGTTCTCGGCCAGAATCCGGAAGTGACGCTCACTTTCGGCCAACGCTTTCTGGGCCAACACTTGATCGTGGACGTCCCGTAGACCGGCAACTCGCCCGAGCACGTTGCCATCGTCATCGGTCACCAGGCTTCCGACCGCCGACATCCACCGCCATGAACCGTCCGCGCACAGCCACCGGTACTGGGCATGGACCCGCTGACCTGCCGCCGAACCCGCGATGCCCGCAGCCAGGGCCGGAAAATCGTCCGGGTGGATAAACTCCCCGGCGCGGTGGCCAACCAGTTGCTCCGGTGTCCACCCCAAGGACGCGCTCACCGAGTCCGACACCCACCGAATGTTCATCTGCTGATCTCCGAGCATCACAACGTCCGAAGCATTCTCGGCTAGCAATCGATAGCGGCGCTCACTGTGGGCCAACTCTCTGCGGCCTGCCACCGCATCGGTCACATCGGTCACGATGGCGAACAGTTTGTCCCCGTCATCGTTTGCCCGAACAACCCAGGACAACCACCTGTAGCTGCCGTCCTTGCACCGATACCGGTTCTCGAAATTGACCGTCTCGTGCTCGGAATCCAGCAACGCCTGGGCTTCAGCGGCGGTGGCGGCGACGTCACCTGGGTGCACAAAGTCCAGGTATGGCCGCGACGTCAGCTCCTGCGGTGAGTATCCAAGCACCTGTTCCCAGGTTGGATTGACCGCCTCCAGGAACCCATCCCGACTAGCCACGGCAAACATCGCCATCGGCATGTCCCATAGGGCGTCGGCGATCCCGCCAACCGGCGACGCTGCGTCAGATCCGGACTCGCTCACATCACCTCCAACCCTGAGTTCGGCGCCGTCGGGCAACGCTTTCGGCGCCTACCACCGTAACCCCACATCCGCAGTAGGTACAACTCCTCGGCAACTATACGAAAGCACCGGCCCGGGTCCGGTGCTTTGCCTGCAGTTAGTCGCCCTGCGCGGCACCAAGGCCAGTGCCCTCCAAAGTGATGGCGCCGCGGATCGTATAGAGCATCAGGTCGACTTCGCCGTGGAGTTTGCGCCCTTTCGCGCCACCCCCGGTGACCGCCCGACTCTGCACGACACCTGAGCCAAATCAGCGATTGGCAATCGGGTGAAGGAAGCCGTCGTTGGATGGCTCATGCAGGTGGACGTTGGTAGCGTCGAGTTGGCTATTGAATGTCCCCGGCCTAACCAACCGGTAGTGACGGAAGTACGGTCGTGAAGGAGAGTTCGTGATGGAATCCTCACATATGGTTCGTCGCAGCAGTCGGCGCGCAGCAGTCACGATCGTCCTGTCGCTACTGGTAGCCCTGTTGGGTGCTGCCTTCGCTCCCGCCGCGAGTGCAGCGACGACCTACAACGTCGCAACCGCAGCCGAATTGACCGCGGCGATCGCGAGCGCCGCTAATGGCGACAGCATCAACGTCACCGCGAACATCGTGGTTTCTGCCGAGGTCACGCTCAACAAGTCCGTGACCGTGCAGGGCAACGGCTTCACCATCTCGGTTCCCCAGCCAGGGGTGACCAGCGCCGGGGCGAACAACCCGGCCGCTTCGGCGTTCCGGGTCTTTCGCGTGGCGAGCCCGAGCAGCGTCACCATCAACAACCTGGCCATCCAGGGGGGCAACACCCAAGGAGCGGGTCTCTACAACTCGTTAGGGGCGACCGCGACCCTGATCGGGGTAACCATCTCTAACAGTCGCAACTCCGGCGGCGGTGGTGGCGGAATCTACAACGGGGGCACCCTCTATTTGTCCCAGTCCAGCTTGATCAGGAACTCGGCGGTGTACGGCGGCGGATTCGTCAACCTGGGCGTGATGTACATCGACGGGTCCAGCCTGTCCGAGAATCGCAGTGAGTCAGGCGCCGGGGGCGGCGGCGCGGGTGAGAACCAAAGCGCTGGCGTTCTGTACGCCAACAACTCTACGTTCTCGCAGAACCAGAGCACCGAGATCGGCGGTGCAATCAACAACAATTGTGGCAATCTCCGAATCCTGAACTCCAGTTTCACCGGAAACGTCGCCTACGGGTCTACCTCCGGCGGCGCCATCGGCAACAACGGTGGCAACGTCGCTGTTGCCAACAGCCTGTTCGCCTATAACTACTACCGGACCGGCGGTTCAGTGTCGAATCCCACTGGCTACGTACTCGACGACTTCGGGTACAGCTCCGGCCTTGGGGTTTCCCTCGCCTACTCGACCTATCAGGCCACATTCCCGGCTTCGGCCACAAACGTTGGCGGCAATAACCAATACGTCGAGACTTCGGCGACCCCCGGCACCACCGGAACGAATGGCGCCGTGCCCAACGTGCCGATCCTGTTTTCCGGCGGGGCATCATCCGCGATCACGGATCCGACCACCGGGCTGCCGATTGGGACCTCGGTCTTCCGGCCATTCCTCGTGCATGGCAGCGGGGCCTACGCTGGCTTGGCGCTGCCCACTCTCGCCATCGGCAGTTGGGCGGACTTGGTGCCGAACCGCGGGACATCGTCGAGATTCAGCACGACGCTGGTTTCCGGCCTGCCGGTGATGGGCTACTACACCAAGTCAGCTGGCACCCCTGCTTGGGTCGCGCTCACCAGCACGACCCCGGCAACCAATGTCGGGGCATCCGGTGATCTGGTTACCAGCGACGAGGTGGGAACGGTTCGACCCGACGGCACCACCGGAGGGACGTACACGACTGCGGGGTCCGCCCAAATCCAGGTGTCGAACGTGTACAGCGTGCGCTCGATCACTACCACCACCGGCGGCACGGTCACTGGGGCATCGGTCTACGGCGACGTATACACGGCGGGAACATCCATCACCGTCACCGCGCTTCCGGACAGCGGGAAGAAGTTCAAGGAGTGGAAGGTCAACGGCGTGGCGTGCGCAGTGGCGACCTGCCCGTCGGCCTACACCTTCGCCGTCACAGCGAACACCACCCTCGAGCCGGTGTTCGAGGCGCTACCTATAGGGCAGTACACGGTTACCTACCTGGCGAACGGAGCCACCGGCGGATCCGCGCCGCCGATCGCGACCGCCACCAACCCGACTCCGGTGACGATCGCGGACGCCGGCAGCCTGACAAAAACAGGCTATTGGTTTGCTGGCTGGAACACCGCTGCGAACGGTTCAGGCACCGCGTACGCCGCCCTTGCTAGCTACACCGGTCCGCCGAGTCTGACTCTATACGCGGTCTGGAAGGCCAGCGTGGCCCCGGTGAATACGGTGGCCCCGGTGGTGACTGGCACTCCGACCAGTGGGCAGACGTTGTCCAGCACGGCGGGAACCTGGACCGGGTCCCCGGCCCCGACCCTGGCGTATCAGTGGCAGGCCTGCACCACCGCCGACTGCCTCGGCGGCACGGTCACCGCGATCGGCACGAACCAGAACACCTATGTGCTGACTGGTGCTGAGGTCGGCCAATGGGTGCGGGTGCAGGTGACCGCCACGAACGGGGTCGCCCCCGACGCGGTGGCCGCCTCCAACATCACC
>JBAXOQ010000192.1:0-8577 GCA_037133175.1 Actinomycetes bacterium | reverse complement strand
GCCCTTCCCGCCGAGAAACCGCCACCCGGGTGGCGGTTTCTCGGCGGGAAGGGCGTTGGGCCCATTCGCCTTGAGCAGCTCGGCAGCTTTGGCAGCGGACAGACCTTGGGCCGGGTCTACGCTGAGTCGTTGAGCAATAACATCAACCGGGAGCGCGTACCACCGTTCGTCTCGCGTGTCGGTGCCTTTCGGATCCTGATCTGTTGCTGTCATGACTACTCCTGTCGCATGTGCTCAGAACGGAGTGGGGATGTGGTGGAGGGGAAGATCGGGTTCCACGTATCCGTGGGCGCTCGGCTTCTTGGGCATCGAGACCTCCGGCTGCGGCAGATGCTGGTACGGAACTCGGCTGAGTAGGTGAGAGATGATGTTGAGTCGGCCGCGCTTCTTGTCATCATTGTCGACGACGAACCACGGCGCCCACGAAGTGTCGGTGGCGGCGAACATGGCATCGCGAGCCCGGCAGTAGTCGTAGTGACGACTGTAGGACAACAGGTCAGTCGGGGAGAGCTTCCAAATCTTGCGAGGGTCGTCAATCCGGTTCCCAAGGCGACGGGTCTGCTCATCGACGCCGACATTCAACCAGTATTTGATCAGAATGATGCCGCTGTCGACCATTGCCTTCTCGACGGTAGGGGTCAGATCAAGGAAGTGCTCGGTCTGTTCCGGGGTGCAGTAGCCCATGACGGGTTCGACACCAGCGCGGTTGTACCAGCTGCGGTCGAAGATGGCGACTTCGCCGGCGGACGGGAAGTGGGCCATGTAGCGCTGGACGTACATCTGCGACTTCTCGCGCTCGGTGGGGGCGGGAAGGGCGATGTGTTTGAACACCCGCGGGCTCGTCCGCTCGGTGATCCGCCGGATCGTGCCGCCCTTGCCCGCTGAGTCCAAGCCTTCGAATACGATGCACACCCTGGCACCGGAGGCCTTGACCCATTCCTGCATGGCCACGAGCTCGCCTTGCAGAATTCGCATCTGTTTTTCGTATTCCTTCGCTGTCATCTTGGGCTTGGCTTCAGCGCCAGCACCTCGTTGCGCGGCGCCGGACGAAACCTTGTTGGCGTCCAACGCGGTCGATTTGCCCGATTTCTTGATCTTCTTCGACTTCTTACCCATCAGTGCCATCCAATCCCCAACGGTCCTGAACACGCCACAGTCATCGTAGTGTTGCCGGCCTCGGGCTGCCTAGACGGGTGGTTGGGGTCCACCGCGCCAAGTGACGGCCGGGATAGCACGAACTCTCGGTCGGGTTTTCGTAACGGCCCATGGCCTGGCATCGGCTCGCGTCGACCTGGCGTTCAATGGTGGTTTCTGGGTGCCACTTGCGGGGATGCTGTTCCTGCCCTGGACGTCGCTGGCATACGTGTTCGCCTGGGCACCGGTCGGGGGAGTGTCAACACTTGGCTGGTTGTTCGTCGTCTTCGGCCTCGTGCTTGACATCGCGACCTATTCCGGTCGCGCAGCGCAGCGGCGCTACGAGACCGCCCCAGTCTGAATCCTCGGTGGCTTCGCGGGTTCACGGTGCGCGCACTGATGGTGCCCCTTGCGGTTCGGTGTTTCTGGACTAGTCTCGGCAGGCATGAGCGAAGAACAGACAGTGACGGCGAAACCGGGAACCGAACCGGCAGCGGTTGAAGTGAAATCAGTCGCGGATGTGGTGAACGTTGGCATTGCATCGGAGCAAGAGGCAATCCGAGAGCGGATGGCCCGGGCGGGCGCGGAGAAGGTTGAGTCGCATCCCAGCGTCACGGATCGTGAGCTCAGGGGCCGGGTGGCTCAGGCCCATACGCCCCGGGAGCAGTTGGCGCAGTGGATTGCGCCCGCGGACCGGGCCGACCCGGTTGCATTGCTGGCTGGGCAGGAATCGTCACGGGTTCAGGATCTGGTGCCGGTGCGCCATGCCCGGATGGCCGTGAGCACGTTCACGTTCTACCGTGGGGCCGCGTTGGTGATGGCTGCGGACCTGGCGAGGGTGCCGCGCACCGACTTGACTGTCCAGTTGTGCGGCGATGCACACCTGTCCAACTTCGGTCTGTTCGCAGCCCCGGACCGCTCGGTCGTCTTCGATGTCAACGATTTTGATGAGACCCACCCCGGTCCGTTCGAGTGGGATGTGAAACGCCTGGCGACCTCGTTCGTGCTGGCCGCGCGGGACAACAAACTGCCCGAGGATGTCGCGCGGGCAGCCGCGCTGATGGCGGCGGCCTCGTACCGGGAGTCGATGGGGGCTTTTGCGGCGAAGAAGGAATTGGACATCTGGTACGACCGCATCGATGCGGGGGGTGACGTCGCGGCCGGACTGCAGGGCTTCACCGCCAAGAAGGGGAAGGAAAGCAAGAAAGAGCGCGAGGTGCGCACCACGGCCGACAAGGCTGTGGCCAAGGCGCGGTCCCGGGACGCCTGGTCGGCGATAGCTAAGATCACTGAAGTGGTCGATGGTCACCGCCAGTTCCTCAACCAACCCCCGGTGCTGACCCGGCTGGACATCGGCGCCGAGGCCTTTGCGCTGGTCAATTCGCTGTTTCGTGAGTACCGCTTGACGTTGCAGGACGACCGCCAACAGCTACTGAAGCGCTACGAGATCATCGACATGGGCCACAAAGTGGTCGGGGTCGGGAGCGTCGGGTTACTTGCGTTCGTGCTGCTGATGCGGGGCAGAGACGATGAAGACCTGATGGTGCTGCAGATCAAGCAGGCCCAGGCCTCGGTTCTTGAGGCTTATACCCGAAAGTCGGCCTTCACCAAGCATGGACACCGGGTGGTCACCGGCCAGCGGCTCATGCAGGCAGCTAGCGATTCGTTTTTGGGGTGGATCGACGGCCCGGGTGGGCGCAGCTTCTATGTACGTCAGTTGCGGGACATGAAGTGGTCACCGGATCCGGCCACGCTTGATGCGAACAGGTTGAGCAGGTTCGCGACGCTGTGTGGTCACACGCTAGCCCGCGCTCATGCACGCTCCGGTGACGCCGTCGCGATCAATGCATACCTGGGATCGGGAAAGTCCTTCGACAAGGCGATCACCGCGTTTTCGATAGCCTACGCCGACCAGATGGCGCTGGACTTCGCTGCATTCACGGCAGCGATCACCGATCGGCGACTGGACGCGCATGAGGACACCGGCGGGGACGAAAGCATCCAGGCGGCCAAGCACCTGATGAAGCCGACCGAGGGCAAGGCGGCGGTCGGCAAGACGGCGACACGTAAGAAGGCCAGGGGTTCGGCGTAGCGGTACTTGGAATGGTTCGAAGCGGCCTCCGGCCGTCCCAGCCGCTGCCTCCAGGCAAGCTGGGCACTACCCCTCGCATTACTCAACGACCGCGCGCTGCGTTCAACCCTTGGCGTGACCCCCCGTGTCGCAGTCCCCGACTTGCCGTGCCCGGCCTCCTAATTCACCGTGCCGGGTGGCACCGCTGCGAGCTCTGGGTGCCACCGAAGCCGCTGTTTCCGCGGCGGGGTTCGCCCGTGCCACCCACGATGCGTAGCGGGCGGACAGCGGTCCAGCTGATACCCCGTGGGCGAAAACGCTGAGCAGGACCGTGAAGGTCACCACTCCGAGGTAATCCGGGATCGCCGGGTTCGACGTCCCGAGCTCCTCGACGGCCATCAGCGCAAAGACGATGGTTGCCAGTCCGCGTGGTCCGAACCACCCGATGAACGCAATTGTCGGGGGTCGGAAACCGACACCCAGCAGGCTCAGGGCCACCGGGACAATCCGCAGCAGCGTCAGGATCGTCACCGCGGCCACGACCCACTGCCACTTGACCTGAGTTTCCAGGACCAGCAGTAGCAGTCCACCGGCCATGAACCACACGACATACCCAAGCAGATCAGCGGCTATCTCCAGGGTCTGGCTGGTGAGCGGCTGCGTCTTGTTCGTCTTCGACATTGCCCCGAATACCAATCCGGCGACAAAGGCGGTGATGAACGCGTTCGCCCCGATCGCAGTGGCGATACCGAAACTGAGGAATGGAACTGCCAGCAGTGCCACGGATCGGCTGGTGGCGGAACTGGCATGCGACCGATCGGACAGATCAATCGCCCATGCTGCGACGGCTCCGACCACGACGGCGACGAGCAGAGCTAGCGCAGCCGGGATCAGAGCGAGGCTCATGATGCTATGCGACCCACCTCCTTCTTCAGCCGCGAGCAGCGCCAGTGCGAATAGCACGATCGGCGTTGCCAGGCCGTCGTTGAGTCCGCTTTCGACGTTCAGGGCACGCCGGATCCGTACCGGTACCGAGGGGTTCAACACCGTGGGGGCTCCGAGGCCCGCGTCGGTCGGGGTGACCGAGGCCGCCAGCAACAGCGCGCCGGCCACCCCCAGTGCCGGGAACATCAGAACGACAACGGCCAACGTCGCGACCAATGCCAGCGGGAAGCCGATCGCCAACAGTCTGATGGGCACACCCGCGTCCGAGCGCAGTGCCCGAAGCTGCACCGTCGATGCGTCATGAAACAGCACAACGACCAGCGCCAGCTCAGCAAGCAGGTGGACCACGCCGCTATCGACGTCGAGCTTCTCGAACAGTCCGAACACCAGCGCACCGGCGGCCAGAAACACCATCGGCGGCGTGATGTTGAACCGATCCAGCCGCCGCCCGGTCAGGGCGAACACTATGACCAGTCCGCTGACGATTGCGAGTTCCACGGCGGCAGCCTACTGTTCTGATCGCAATTGATTGGTTCGTTCGCCGGGCTTCACCCCCTGCGGGTGGTTCGGATGGTCTTGGGTGCGCGCTACGCTCGCGGCGCCCTGCGGTTCAGTTCGAAACATGCGAGGAGAGCGTTGTGGCGCAGAAGTTTCAAGGGAAGATTGAGTTGGACATCAGGGATTCGGTGCCTGACTGGACTCCGTACCTGTCGCCGAAGGCGCCGACCGGGGCACCCAATGTGCTGGTCATCGCCTGGGACGATGTCGGCTACGGGACGATGGACGTGTTCGGTGGACCGGTCGAAACGCCCACAATGCGCCGCATCGCCGATATGGGAGTCAAGTACGCGAACTTCCACACGACGGCGCTGTGTTCGCCGACGCGTGCCTCGCTGCTGACAGGCCGCAATGCCACCTCCAACGGGATGGCAACGATCGCTGAGTTCAGCTCGGGTTTCCCGGGCATCTCGACGCGGATCCCGTTCGAGAACGGGTTCATCTCTGAGGTGCTGCTGGAGCATGGTTACAACACCTACTGTGTTGGCAAGTGGCATCTCACTCCCGGTGAAGAGACGAGCATGGCCGCGTCGAAGGCCCGGTGGCCGCTCGGTCGCGGCTTCGAGCGGTTCTATGGATTCCTCGGCGGCGAGTCGAGTTGCTGGTACCCCGACCTCGTCCATGACAACCACCAGATCGACGCACCGGCGACGCCTGAACAGGGGTATCACATCGCCAAGGATCTCTCGGACAAGGCAATCGCGTTCATCCGCGACGCGAAGGTTGTCGAGCCGGACAAGCCGTTTTTCATGTACCTGTCACTGGACGCCGCGCACGCACCGCACCACGTTTACAGGGAGTGGGCAGACAAGTACAAAGGCCGGTTCGACGAGGGCTACGAGGCGATCCGAGCCAGCATCTTGGAGCGTCAGAAGGAACTCGGCCTACTGCCCGACGATACCGAGTTGTCGCCGATCAACCCCCATGGCGAGCCGGCGACCACCGGTCCGGACGGTCAGCCGTGGCCGCTGCTCGACACTGTGCGGCCGTGGGACTCGCTCAGCGACGATGAGAAACGGCTGTTCGTTCGTATGGCCGAAGTCTTTGCCGGCTACGTGTCCTACAGCGACGACCAACTCGGCCGGGTCATCGACTTCCTGGAGCAGTCCGGTGAACTCGACAACACGATCATCGTGGCAGTTTCGGACAACGGTGCAAGCGGCGAGGGCGGCCCGAACGGGACGTTCAACGAGTGGCGATTCTTCAACGGTGCGCCAACCCCGACCGAGTTGTCGCTGCAACACATCGATGAGTTGGGCAGCCCTGCGTCGTATAACCACTACAACACCGGCTGGGCGTGGGCGTTCGACACACCGTTCCCGTATTGGAAGCGCTGGGCCGGCTACGAGGGTGGCATCGCCGACATGTGCCTGGTGGCCTGGCCGGCGAAGATCGCCGCTAGCGCGACCCCACGCCAGCAATACGTCCACGCCGTCGACGTGGTCCCGACCCTTTACGACCTCTTGGGCATAACTGCGCCGGAAGTCCTCAAGGGATTCCAGCAAAGCCCTGTCGAGGGAGAGAGCTTCGCCGCGTCCCTGTCCGACCCCGACGCCGCGTCCAAGACCACGCAGTTCTACGCGATGCTTGGGCAGCGCTCGATCTACCACGACGGCTGGCTGGCCTGCACCGTTCACCCGCCGCTGAGTGGTTGGGGCAAGTTTGAGCAGGACGTGTGGGAGTTGTACGACATGGAGCACGATCGCTCCCAATCCACCAACCTCGCTGCCGCCGAACCAGCGCGGCTCGAACGGATGAAGGCACTGTGGTTTGAAAAGGCCGCCATCTACAACGGGTTGCCGTTGGACGACCGCACCGCGCTGGAACAGACCCTCGCCGAGCGACCCAGTGGAACGCCGAAGCGTGACCGCTACATCTACTACCCTGACTGTGCGTCGGTGCCGGAGATGTCCGGTGTGTCCATCAGTGGCCGTTCCTACACCATCGCTGCCGGTGTCCGGTTGGATTCTGCGAATGCGGAAGGCGTCCTCTACGCTCACGGCGGCGTCGCTGGCGGACACAGCCTGTACATCAAGGACCAGCGGGTGCGCTACGTGTTCAACTGGGTCGGGACCTACTTGCAGGTGGTCGAGTCTGACCGGCCGATCACTGAGGGCAGCCACGTCGTGACTGCGGAGTTCGTCGCAACCGGGCGCAATGAGGATCCGGTAATGCCCGGTGCCAAGGGCGTTCTGACCCTCTATGTGGACGACCAAGCGGTCGGCAGCAGCGAGATCGTCACCCAACCGGGACTGTTCTGCGCGGTGGGCGACGGCATCTGTGTCGGCCGCGACGACGCCTCCGCCGTCACGCCGGACTACGCTGCGCCGTTCCGGTTCACCGGCGGCACGATCGACAAGGTCGTTGTCGATGTCTCTGGTGAGCGGTACGTCGATCACGAGGCTCAGGTACGCGGCTGGTTCCTGCTGGACTGATTACGTAGGGGCGGTTTCCCGCCAAAGTGAGCGACGCCGTCCCGATGGGCCATTATGTGGGCATGATGTGGGCATGAGCGCCGCTGCCAGGCCAAGTCGGCCGGGACCGCGACGACCGGAAGGCGCCCCGTCAGGCCCTGAGCAAGTGCGGACGGCCGTTCTCGATGCAGCGGCGACTCTTTTCGCACTTCGGGGCATCGACGCTGTGTCGCTGCGCGACATTGCCGCCGAGGCGGATGTGAACTTGACCCTGATCCGGCGGTACATCGGAAACCGCGAGGACTTGATCACTGAAGTGTTCGAGTACGTGTCCGTTCAGTTGGCACAGGCAGTTGAAGATCATCCGCTGGCGGGCCAGGGCTTTACTCCGGATACGATTATGGGCAAGTGGGTGCGAATTGCCGCATCGATGACTCTGTCCGGCCGGACGCTGCCGGGCGCGGGCGTGGTCAACCCTGTGCAGGCGATGGCGCACACGATCATGGTCGGATATGAGGTGTCCGACGAGACCGCCCGGGTTCGGGCCGCCCAGGTCACGGCGGCTGCGCTGGGCTGGCGAATCTTCGAGCAATACCTCGTCCACGCTGGCGGGCTGGACGGGATTCCGATCGAACTGCTTCGCGATGACCTCGTGCATTCGGCACGTCGTTTGGGTGCGACCGTTTGGCCATCGCCACCAGACCCACCCGCTGTTGTTCCGTAGTGTGGGAAACCTCGCCCCGGCGCGCTTCGACCTGACGGTGTGGCACACGTCTTGTCGGAGTTGTTATGGTTTATGTATTCAAGTGTGTGCATTCGCCACCGGATGAGGAGAGACCATGGCCGACCCGAGGTTTAACACCGTTGCGCTCGACTGGAACGAGGTGTACTACACGAACTGTCCCTTGGTGTCGGCTAGCAATGTCGACCAGGAGCTGGGCTGGACGCGAGAGGAGTTCAAGAAGATTGGCGTGAAGTACGCCTTCCTGCGCTCGGTCCGGGAGAACGACTGGTATCCCCACTACATCCACAACCTGGACAACCTCATCCGGTTCGGGGGACTGTTCCCGCCCGTCGCCGTGCACGCCGACATTCGGCGCACCCGGCTCCTCGGAGTGACCCACGCCCCCCACGAGGGCGGCGTGATGCTGGTTCGTGCCCGTGACGACATTTACCGGATGGCTGAGCTGAAGGGCAAGAAGATCGGCCTGACCAAGAGCCTGAACACCGTCAAGAACGACTGGTGGCGGATCCAGGAAGAGCAAGGAATCGAGCTCATGCTCAGGGTTAACGGCATGACTCGGGACGACGTCGAGATCGTGGAGTTCCCTTACCCGGACGACTGGTATGACAAGCCTGAAATGCTGGACCCGATGGAGAACCCGTCGGAACTGTGGCTCAAGCGCGACCACAAGCACGACCTCGCGTTCCGGCCGCTGGAGACGGCACTCGAGC
>JBAXOQ010000191.1:0-8666 GCA_037133175.1 Actinomycetes bacterium | reverse complement strand
GGTCGGGGCGGGCTTGGGTTTGACCGGTTTCGAGGTGGGTGCGGGCCGGACCGGCTTGACGGCCGGTGCCGGTTTGGCTGGTTTGGCTGGTTTGGCTGGTTTGGTCGGCTTCACGGCCAACGTCGGTTGTGGTTGGGGTCGGGACGCCTGTTCCGCGGCCACCTGCCGTTGGCGCTCGATGAGGCGGGCGACGACGCCGCTGAGCGAAGCCCTGTTCGCGTTTGCTCGGGCCAACAGCGTGGTTCGCTGGTTGACCACTTCTGTTAGTCGAACCTCGGTGGATCGGACGGTGGCCACGGCAACGACCGAAGCCTCGGCCGCAGCGGTCGCTGCTGCCTCGGTTTGGCGAGCGGTTGCCTCGAGCGACTTCAGTTCCTGCAGATGGGCGGCCAGATTCTGCTGCGCCGCCGTCATCGTGGCCAACGCCTTGTTGTTTCCGCGGGACACCCGAGTCAGCCACTGCACCTGCCGTAGGAAGTCGGCCGGATCCTGGGCCTGTAGCAGGAGTGCAAGCTGCTCGGATTCACCCCCGGTGATGTAGGCCGCTCGGACGAGTCTGCTCACTCCCACCTGCAGATCGGCGATTCCGTCTCGTAGCTGCCCGATCTGCTGCTGACCGGTCTGCACTTCTGATGCGGCTGCCACGACGGCCAGGGCCGCCTGCCGGGCGGACGCTGCGGTTGCGGCCGCCCTGACGTTGGCATCGGCGAGTTGGGTCTGTAATTCCGGGAGCTGGACTTCTGCATCCGCCAGGGCGCGGGTGGCTTCCGTGATTGCTGCCGCGACTCGTTCGAGTTCAGCGTTAGCAGCGTCGAGTTGTTCCTGCAGACCTCGGGCCGCCTGCGCTCCTGACGATGTTGGCGGGTCGACCGCTTCAACTGGGCCTGCCGATCCGTAGACGTGGCCGGCCACAACGGTGATGGCGGTCAGGGCGGCCGCACCGGCGAGTTTGGTCTGCGGGTACCGACCGGGTGTCCAGCCCCTGGTGTGATCTGACGAAGGTGTCACGCAGGTTCCTCTCGTCGCTGGTCGTCGACAGCCCGCGGCAAGGCCACAGATGGAACCGGGGAAGTCATCTGGCGTTGCGACGGTAGCGATGATCGAGACCGGGGGCCAGTAGCCGCGCGGATTGGTGCATTGCTGTGCTGAATCCGACAGCCTGGCTGAGTTCGGCGTCCACTAGCGGTTTTAGCGTAGTCCGGCTCCGCAGGGTTGGCGGGCCGTAGGACATAATCGTCGGGTGTTTGATCTGATCAACGGCCTGCCGTTGCACCCACTCGTTGTTCATGCCGCTGTCGTTCTGATCCCTTTGACGATGGTTGGAACCATTCTGATCGCCGTTCGACCGGCCTGGCGCAGGTCGCTCGGCCCGTGGGTAGTGCTGCTGGCTGCGGCGGCCTTGGTCACCAGCGTTGCTGCCAAGGAGTCCGGCGAGAAGTTCGCCGTGCGGGTCGGTCTGCCGGTCAGTCATGCCGACTTGGGCAATGTGCTTCCGCTGTTCGCATTCCTGATGTTCGCCGCGACCACCGCCTACGTCGTCGTCGGCTACCTCCAGGACAAGAAGGCGGCGCCTGCCGCTGGAACAACCTCTTCCGGAATCTCGGGTCAGCCTGTCGTGCTGACAGTGCTGGCCGTCGTCGCTGTCGTGCTGTCGCTGGTTGCCACCGGCTGGACTGTTGCGGTCGGCGATTCCGGCGCGAAGGCGGTGTGGGAGGGCAGGGTGACCGCTCAGCCCGTGCCGAAGCCATCAGCGACCTCTACGTCGCCGAAGCCCACCTCGACGTCGACGAAGTCCTCGACCGCCTCGCCATCGCCAACTGCGAAGACTTACACGATGGCTCAAGTAGCCACCCACAACACCGCGTCCGATTGCTGGACGGTCGTCAACGGCAAGGTCTACGACGTCACGAGTTGGGAGAACCAGCACCCCGGTGGCGCGGCTCGCATCATCGCGATGTGCGGGATCGACGCGACCTCAGCCTTCCAGAACCAGCACGATTCGCAGACTCGACCAAACGAGGACCTCAGCGGATTCCAGATCGGTACTCTCGGCTAGATCGAGAAGTCGTCGGAGTCCCACACACCGACCTCGTATAGACGCGGGGGTCCCGCGACTGCCTTGGGGTCGGCTTGGCCCTCGAGCTTGTCCACCCGAGCCATCAACGAAACCAGCGCCGCGCCGACCGGATCGGTGAGCGCTGGTTTCGTCTCGGGCTTATCGGCGATCTCCGCCTGAGGTCCGCGGCTCTCGATGAGCTGCCCGGGCACGCCCACTACCACCGAGTCGGGGGGAACAGACCGCAGCAACACTGAGTTGGCGCCCACCCGACTCCCTTCGCCGATGGTAACTGGGCCCAACACCTTGGCTCCGGCTCCGATGATGACACCATCGCCGACGGTTGGGTGCCTCTTGGTCTTCTCAAGCGAGACTCCGCCCAGAGTGACTCCGTGATAGAGCGTGACGTCATCGCCTATCTCGGCGGTCTCGCCGATGACCACCCCAGCGCCGTGGTCGATGAACAGACGTTTGCCGATCTGCGCCCCTGGATGAATCTCGATGCCAGTGGCGAATCGGGCGAACTGTGAGAAGGCTCGGGCCGGGAACTTCGCGCCCTTGCCCCACAGCCAGTGGCTCACCCGATGCGCCGCCACCGCGTGCGCGCCTGGATACAGCACGGCCACCTCAAGGGTGTTTCGTGCTGCTGGATCACGTCGAACCATCGACTGCAGGTCGTCGTGCAGGCGCTTTGGCATCGGTAGTCGCCGCCCTAGTCAGCTAGGTCGGCGAAGAGCGCCGTACTCAAGTAGCGCTCACCGAACGATGGGATGACTACCACGATCAGCTTGTCAGCATTCTCGGGGCGTTTGGCCAGTTCGATCGCTGCCCACAGTGCGGCGCCCGACGAGATGCCGACCAGCAGGCCTTCTTCAACTGCGGACTTGCGAGCCGTTGCGAAGGCATCTTCGTTGGCGACTCCGATCACTTCGTCGTAGACCGAGGTGTCGAGCACCTGCGGAACAAATCCGGCCCCGATTCCCTGGATCGGGTGGGGACCCTTGGCTCCGCCCGACAGCACCGGCGACGCGGCCGGCTCGACGGCGACGATCTGGACTGACGGCTTGCGCTCCTTGAGGAACTGCCCGACGCCGGTGATGGTGCCACCGGTTCCCACGCCAGACACCAGAATGTCGATCTGGCCGTCGGTGTCGTTCCAGATCTCCTCGGCCGTGGTGCGACGGTGGATCGCCGGGTTTGCCGGGTTCGCGAATTGCTGGGGCATGAAGTACTTCGGGTCTCTGGCGACGAGTTCCTCGGCCTTTGCGATCGCACCGCCCATGCCGGCAGGGCCAGGGGTGAGGATCAGCTCGGCGCCGTACGCGCGGAGCAGCAGGCGACGCTCGACGCTCATCGTCTCGGGCATGGTCAGCACGATCGGGATGCCCCGCGCCGCGCACACCATCGCCAGCGCGATGCCGGTGTTGCCGCTGGTGGGTTCCACCACGACGGTGTCCGGGCCAATCAGTCCGGCTTCCTGTGCCGCATCGATCATGGCCACGCCGATGCGGTCTTTGACGCTGTGTGCGGGGTTGAAGAACTCCAATTTGGCGACGACCTGTCCGGGTGCGTCGCCGGTGATGCGGTTGATCCGCACCAAGGGGGTGTTTCCTATGAGTTCGGTAATGTTGTTTGCGATGCGCATGGTTGGCCGCCAATCAGTTGGTTGGTCTCTTGGTTGAGTTGTCTAGTTGGTTGAGTGTTGGGGGTTAGCAGGTTCGCTGCCAACCGTGCGCCGAAACGGCGAACAGGAGCTAGGTCGTGGGCAGGACGAACGGCGACTGGCACGGGATTACGAGGACCGTGCTCTCGGCCGAGGCTAGGAAGCCAGACAGCCCATGTTGGTGCAGCGGCAGAAGTCGACGTGCCGACGGCGAATGAGGTTTAGTGGACGAGGCAGCGACTCGTGGCGCTGGTGCATGTCCACACTCCCTTCGTATTCGTGGCCGTTTCTGTGGCACGGGACGGCAATCTCAATGGATGTCCGAACGTCCTGGCACCGGTTTTGCTTCCCCGATGATAGACGGTCGCTGTGGCTGGCGTCATGGTGACGGCACCCATCGGACTTGTACGGTGGGCCGGTGTCTGGAAGTAACCTGACCCGTCCAACGATGTCACCGACCAAGATGGCGATGGCTGGTGCGCTGGGCGGGTTGCTGTCCGGACTGTTCGGCGTGGGCGGGGGGATCGTCATGGTCCCGCTTTTTGCTCTGTGGCTTGGGCTGGACCAAAAACGTGCCAGCGCGACGTCGCTGATTGCCATCATCCCGATCGCGGGTTTGGCGGTTGTCGGGTACGCAACCGGCGGGAGCGTCGACTGGGTGGTCGGGCTGGCCTTGGGTTTGGGCAGCATCGTCGGCGCCCAATTGGGCGTCCGGGCACTTCCGTACATTCCCATCAAGGCCCTGCAAATCGGGTTCGCGGCCCTGTTGCTGTACTCGGCTTATGGGCTGGTCTTTCCCTCCGACTACGGCAGCACATCGCATCAGGGAACTGGTCAGCCGTGGTTGCTGCTGATCGTCGTCGGAGTCGTCGCCGGGGCGCTCGCGGGCCTGCTGGGGGTCGGGGGCGGTGTCATCCTGGTGCCGGCTTTGGTGTTGTTGGCCGGTTCGAACATGGACGTCGCTCGGGGGACGAGTTTGATGGTGGTGTTGTTCACGGCCGTGACGGCTTCGGTGACCAACATCCGGGCCGAACGGGCAGATGTCAAGGTCGGAGTGGTGGCTGGGCTGATCGGCGCCCCGGTTGCGTTGCTGGCGTCGTACCTAGGTCAGTGGTTACCGGAGCGGCAAGCCAGCATCCTGTTTGCGTTGCTCATGTTGTATGCCGCAGCGCAGATGGTTCTCAAGGCACTGAGGAAGGCTCCGGTTGACGCGACTCCGACTGCTTTACCCGGTGGTGAATGACGTTGCTGTTCCGGTGGTGATGCCGGCGGCGACTTTGGTGTCTGCGCGCACGTAGTAGGTGGTGGCTGGCAAGAGGCCGGTCAGACTCGCCGACACGGTCTGGTCACCTGGTCCGGCGACAGTACCTGCCGACAAGGTCACTGTGGTTGCCGCAGTGAACTGCGGGGTGGTGCTGTATTCGAAGCTCACGGTGGTCGGGCCGGTTCCCGGCGTTATTGTCGAACTGATTGTTGCGCCCGAAGCTGTGATGTTGGTGGCAGTCGGGGCAGTGGCCGCGCCGAGCGTGCCAGCCAGGAAACCGACGACGTTGAACCGGTGAGTCGGGTTGCCGAACCGGTCCCGCCAGTGCAGTCCGGCCGCGTCGTCCTCGGGGGTGGCGCAGGTGGACAGCACGATGGCGGGCCGAGTCGCCGCCACACCGGGGTGGCCGGGGACCGGCGCCAACTGGGCCAACTTCGAGGCCCGGCTGCGGAAGTTGGCGATAAGTCGGTAAGCCACGATGTACACGTACTTCACGCCCGCCCTGGTCACCGTCATGGTGTCGCCGGCACGCAGTCCGGGGACGCGCAGCAAGGGGGCCCCGTGCGACGAGCGATGCCCAGCCAGGAAGAAGCTGCCGATCTCGCCGGGTGCCACACCTCCCCACGACCCGAACGGTGCCGACAGGATGCCTCGGTTCTGGATCACCGTTCCCGGACCGTCGTCGGGCGTGCCCACGTTGCGTGCGATCCGGAGGTTCTTGATGCGGGCACGGGGGACGGTGATCGTGGCGTAGTAGGAGCGCTTCTTGGCTGCCCGGGGTGCAGCGATCGGGGCATATGCGGCCGGGTTGCCTTCACCGCTGACGATCGGACCCGATGTGGCGGCAACTGCCGAGGATGGGGCACAGACGCCGAGGGCGGTGGCCATCGTCAGCACTGCCGCGGCCCCGACCCCAGCATGGAACAGTGAACGGCGCGGTCCGGATGTCGGAAGTGGCACGGCGTCCCCTGGTGTGTCGAAGTGGTTGCGCAGACTTGGTTGGTCGGCGTGGTTCTGACCGCGTGTCGGAAGCGGTATGCCGATCCGGTGGACGCAGCCGCCACCTGGCGAGCAGGCTAGTTCGTGTTTCGGACAATGTCACGTCAACTGCTCCGCCCGCGTGGCTGCCAACGCGGCTCGGGTTGACTCAACCACAGGCCCGTGCAAGCGTGAGCCGCTGATCATCACTGCGATTGAGGTGCCTGCAATGGCCGTGCGTTCGTTCCGATTCGGCGGTCGCATGTTCGAGTTCGCGACGCTGGCCGAGGTCCTGGCCAAAGCCAGTCCACGCCGATCCGGTGATGAACTCGCCGGGGTGGCCGCCGGGAGCGAACTCGAACGGGCGGCCGCCCAATGCGTCCTGGCAGACGTCGGGTTGGTCGACATCCTGAACACGCAGTTGATCCCATACGAGACTGATGAAGTCACCCGGCTCATCATCGACACCCACGACCGATCAGCTTTCGCGCCAATTGCGGAGCTGTCCGTCGGACAGTTCCGGGACTACCTGCTGGACTACCGGACCACCCAAGAAACTCTTGCCGCACTCGCTCCCGGGATCACCCCGGAGATGGCAGCCGCGGTGTGCAAGTTGATGCGCAATCAGGATCTGATCGCGGTGGCGGCCAAGTGCCAGGTCACCACGGCATTCCGCAACACCATGGGTCTGCCGGGGCGTTTGTCCTCGCGGCTGCAGCCCAATCACGCGACCGACGATCCGCTCGGAATCGCCATCTCGATCCTGGAGGGGCTGCTGTTCGGCGTCGGGGATGCGGTGATCGGAATCAATCCGGCGACCGACAGCGTCAGGCGGACGGTCGAGCTTCTGCGCATCTTCGATGATGTGATTCAGCGGTTCGCAATCCCAACCCAGGCCTGCGTGCTAACCCACGTCACCAACACGTTGTTGGCGATTGAGGCCGGAGCACCTGTTGATCTGGTCTTTCAGTCCATTGCGGGGACGGAGTCGGCGAATCGCAGTTTCGGGATCACCTTGGAGCTGCTCAGGGAAGGCCAACAGGCTGCCTTGGAGCTGCGGCGAGGCACGGTGGGAAGCAATGTCATGTACTTCGAAACCGGCCAAGGCTCCTGCTTGTCCGCCGACGCCCACCACGGCATTGATCAACAGACTCTGGAAGCGCGCGCGTACGCAGTGGCTCGCGCTTTTGATCCGTTGCTGGTCAACAGCGTGGTCGGCTTCATCGGCCCGGAGTACTTGTTCGACGGCAAACAGATTCGCCGAGCCGGGTTGGAGGATCATTTCTGTGGCAAGTTGCTCGGTCTGCCGATGGGAGTCGACGTGTGCTACACCAACCATGCTCAGGCGGATCAGAACGACTCGGATGATCTGCTGACGTTGCTGGCAGTTGCCGGGTGCACGTATGTCATGGGAGTTCCGGGCGCCGATGACGTGATGCTCGAATATCAGTCGACGAGCTTCCACGACATCGCCTATGTGCGCGAACTCCTGGGCAAGCGGCCCGCACCCGAGTTCGACGCGTGGCTGATCGAGCAGGGGGTTCTTGGGCCCGATGGGCGGCTGCTGCCGGCGGCGTCCCGACACCCGTTGATGGCGTTGGTGCGGGCATGACTGGCCCGGCCTCGGACCTAAACGGGGACGCCTCCCCGGATCGGACGACCGGCGGGGATGTCGCCGGTGCGTCAGCAGCAGAGGCCGCGGTGCCGGATCGGGCAGCCGCGCCGGAGGGCCTGGACAACGTCTGGCCGGTTCTTGCCAAGCTCACGCATGCCCGGGTAGGGCTCGGCAGGTGCGGCTCGGGGATGCCGACCGAGGCCATGCTGCGGTTCCAAGCCGACCATGCTCTCGCGCGTGATGCGGTATTCGAGCCGTTTGACGTCGAGGCCGTCAGGGACGCCTGTGAACGTGCCGGACTTGAGCCCATTGTGGTGGACACGCAAGCCCGCACGTGCGCCCAGTTCCTGCGGATGCCATTCGCCGGCCGTCAGTTGAGCCCAGATAGTCGGACGCAGCTTGAGCAGGTTGCCCGGGATCGTGCTGCGGCGGGACTTGCGGACCCTGACGTGGTGTTCATCGTCAGCGACGGGCTGTCAGCCATGGGTGTCAATCTGCACGCGGGCGCCGTGTTGAGGTCCGCGGTGGAGCTGCTGCGCAGTGCCGGTGTCGCAATCGGTCCGGTGCTGATCGCCCATCGTGGTCGAGTCGGTCTGATGAACGAGGTCGGCACGGCACTGAGGTCTGCCAGTACCGCGATGCTGATCGGCGAACGTCCCGGACTCAGCGCGCCGGACAGCGTCGGCGCCTATTTCGAATATTCCCCAACGCTTGATTTGACCGATGCCGACCGAAACTGCATTTCCAACATCCGACCTGCCGGGTTGCCGCTGCGGGACGCAGCCGAGCAATTGGCCGCGCTGATTCTGGCTGGCCTGCAGCAACAGCGAAGCGGCACCATGCTCAAGGTCGAGTCAGCGCCCGGCCAGTTGGAACTTGGCCAGTCTCCTGGGTCAGGCCGCGCGGGCGTTCGGCCCGTTCTTCGGCCCGGTTCGAACGGACCTGCCTGACAAGGGCGGCGCGACGGCGCCACTCGGTCCGGGTCTGCCTTCTCTTGCGTTGACTGCGGAGTTGTGGCCCGGTTTTCTTGATCGGAGTGGGCCACAACTGCGCAGTCAACGATGAGGCGGAGGGTTGTCCACACCGGCGC
>JBAXOQ010000190.1:0-8750 GCA_037133175.1 Actinomycetes bacterium | reverse complement strand
GTATTGCTCGTCCGCTGCCGACCAGACGACGAACTTGAGGGTGTAATCCCCGGTGGCCAGACTGGCGATCGAGTAGCTGCCGGAATCCGGGAACGAGGCATTGCTGACCTTGGCGCCCGAACCGTCGTAGACGGACACGGTTCCATGGGAACCCGCAGGCAAGGGCCCGGCCACGGTCCCGGTGATGGTGCCGCCGATCGTCAGCTGCTGGTCCGCGGTCGAGGTGTTGCCGCTGACCACACTCACCGTAGTGGCGCCTTGCTTAGTGGCAGAGTTGCTCCACCAACTCGGTGCGTATGGCGCGCTGGCTGAGAACTGCAGCGTGTAGTCGCCGGTGTCCAGTCCGGTGATCCAGTACGTCCCGTCGTCGGAGAAGTTGGCTGATCCAACCTCGTCTCCGGCACTGTTGTAGGCCGTGACGGTGCCGTCTGTCGAGGGCTGCAGCGGTCCACCACCCTCGCTGATGGTTCCGGTGATGGCGCCGGCGGCGAGCAGTTGTGGGTTGATGTTCTGTGTGGCCGCTCCCAAGGTGACGCCGATCGCGGTGGCCGACATCTGCTCGGCGGAGTGCTGCCACCAGGTGGCGGAGTACGGGCCGGAATCGGTGACGAACTTCAACTGGTAGCTGCCAGCCGACAGTCCCGGCAGCGAGTAGACGCCATCGTCGCCGAACGAGGCGGAGATGTCCCACCAGTCGTCGCCATTCACGTAGGCGTAGACGTGCCCGGTGGTGCCGGTGGCCAGCTTGGTGTCACCCGGTCCGCGAACCGTTCCGGAAATCGATCCGTAGGCCATCAAATGTGGACTGATATTGGCGACGGTGCCGCCGGCAGTGACGGTCACCGGTGTGGCCGTGTCCAGCGTTTGTGCGTCGCGCCACCAACTCGTTGCTACTGGTGTGGGGCCGAAGCTCTCCCTCGCGGTGAAGTGCAGGCGGTAGCTGCCTGCGCGCAGTCCTTGGAGTGTGTAGCTGGAGCCGGACCAGGAGGGGAAGCTCGAGGTGAAGCTCCCGTCGCTGTTGTAGGCCTCAACGTAGACGTTGGTGTCCATCGGCACGGTGGATCCATCGGGCATGGTCACCGTGCCAGTGATCGTTCCACCCAGCGCCAGCCTGGGGCTGATGTCCGCTGTGGTGGCGCCGTTCGTGACGTGGACCCAGGTGGCCGACGCTTGGTCTGCGGCGTTCTGCCACCACGATCCCAAGTAGCCACCAGACCAGGTGTTGAAGCTGAGTCGGTAGTCGCCGGTGGGCAGGTTAGAAATCGTATAGGTGCCTGCTTGGCCGAACCAGGCATACGACGATTGGGCGCCGGACTCCGAATACACGGTGACGGACCCATTCGTGCCCGGCAGCAGGGTTCCCCCGTCGGGACCCGCGACGGTGCCGGTGATCGAACCGGTGCCGGCGGTGTAGGCAGGCAGGCTGGGGCTGATGTCCGGTGTTGTGGCGCCGGCAGTGACGTGGACGATGGTGGCGGTGGCCCGACTCGATGCGCCGTTCCACCAGATCGGCGAGTATGCCTGTTCGCCTGCGGCGGGGTCGTAGTAGTTGCCCTCGAAACGGATCTTGTAGTCACCACTCGGAAGTCCGCCGAGGGTATACGCGCCCTGGCCGTAGAGGCTGTTGCTGGCGACGACGTTGCCGGCAGCGTTATAGGCGGCCACGGTGACACTCGCACCGGTCGGCAGTGGGGACGCGCCCGGTCCCGTCACGGTCCCGGTGATCGACCCCGCCATCGCCAACTGTGGATTGATGATCGTGGCGGCCGACCCGTGGACAACGTGGACCGCGGTGGCCGCAGCCTGGGTGGTTGCGTTGTTCCACCACGTGCCGGAGTAGCTTCCCCCGCCACTGACCGAGGCTGTGAAGTTCAGCTTGTAGTTCCCGGTGTCCAGGCCGTTGAGCCAGTAGACGCCGGTGGCGTCGAACTCCGCCTCGGCCGCGTAGTGGCCGGCGTCGTCGTACGCTTCGACGTAGCCGTAGGTGTCCGGCAGCAGGTCCGCCCCGCCGGGACCCCGGACCGTTCCGGTGATGGCGCCGCCAACGACCAGGCGGGGATTGATGTTGGTCGTGGTGCTGCCGCGGACCACATGAATCACCGCGGCGGTTGCCTGGGTGTTCGCATTCGCGCTTGAGTTAAGCCACCAACCCGGCTCGTAGTTGCCGGTGTCGGCGTAGAACCTCAGCTGGTAGTCACCAGTGTCCAAGTTGGTCACACCGAAAGACCCGTCCGAACCGAAGGTCCCGTAGCGGTATGAGCCGTTGGGGCCGTAGATCGAGATGGTGCCGGAGGTGCCAGCGGTCAGTGCCGCGCCGCCCGGTCCGGACACGGTGCCGGTGATGATTCCCCAGCCGCCGACTGGGTCCACCACGTCGTAGCCGCCGTAGCCGCTGCCGCGGGACACGGTTAGTGAGGGGGCCCGGCCAGTAGAGCGGACGAACTCGTCCGCCGGTGCGGCGCTCGGTGTCGGGGGAGCCGTCGGTGTGGCGGGTGTCGCGCCCGGTGTCGCGCTCGGTGTCGAGGATGCGGGTGTCGGGGATGCGGGTATCGCTGTTGTGTTCGGCGCGCCGAGCGCCCCGGGTGCCGGCGACGTGCTGGGCGACGACGCGGCCTGAGTCGGGTCGGGTCCAGATTCCGCCGCTTGCGCGGCAGCTTCGGTCATCGGCATGGCGGCCAGCGCCACGACGGTGGCGATTCCGAGTCCCCTGAGTAGCTTCACACGAACGGCATTCGACATTGCCAAATCCACACTTTCCCTCGTTGTGTCCGCATCAGGCGCCTGCGGACCAATAGCGCGGCCTCGGTGCATGCGCGGTTGCGCATGAGAGATTTCCTGACTACATGCTCACACGGAATACCGAACCCGTCACGTCCCCTCTTGGGGGGACACCACGGCGCAGCTCTGCATTTCCTTCGGGCCCGCTCGTGCGGTGACGACACGACGGGAGTCAGCCCGCGGCACTATCATCATCGGTAGTTCGTCGATCTTGGAAAGGTCGACGAATCACATAGCGAGTCGGCCGGGGTAGAGCAATCGCCGACTCGTCCAACGGAGGAGTGTTCGTGGATGCAACGGTGGCGATTGTCGAGGACCATTCGCTGGTGCGGGGTGCCCTTGAGAGCGTGATCGCTGCTCGCCCGGGCTTGACGCTGTGTTGGAGCGGGGACTCCGTGCAGGATTTGCTCGACGCGGGGCTCGTCCCAACGGTCACGCTGCTGGATCTGGACCTGCACGGCAAACCTGCTTCGGCCGTGCTGGTTGCCGAGCTGATCGATCGCGGCACCGCCGTGCTGGTCGTTAGCGCGCTGGCAGACCCGGCGGCGGTTCGGGCAATGTTGGGTGTGGGGGTGGCCGGCTTTGTCGCCAAGCAGGACTCGGCGACCGACTTGACCGCGGCGATCGATGCGGTCATCGAGGGCGGTCAATGGACGACGCCGGAGCTGGCCGCAGTCATGGCAGACGATGAGCATAGGTCTGGAGTGGAGTTGAGCGAGCAGGAGCGCCGGGTCTTGGTCATGTATGCCTCCGGCATGAAGATCGCCACTGTCGCTCACCGGTTGGGGATATCGCCGCATACGGTCAAGGAGTACCTCAAGCGGATCCGAGGCAAGTTCGCCGACGCGGGTCGTTCCGTCATCACGCAGACGGACCTGCTTCGTGAGGCCCGGCGCGACGGGCTCGTGGATCGGTAACTGACCGGCGGGCGGGAGATGATTAGCCGGAGGGCTGCGGTTGCTCCTCGGTGATGGGCCCCGCCAATTCGGGTACGAGTTCGTAGCGACGTTGATAGGTGGTCAGGATCGCCACGCCCGCTGCCGCCAACGGTATGCCGATGATTGCTCCTAGCGGACCCCAGATCGCTGCCCCGACGAACACGGCCGCGAGCGCGATCGCCGGATTGACATCCATCGTCTTCTTGCTGACCCTCGGGGTGAAGTAGTAGGTCTCGATCTGCTGGTAGACGGCAGCGAAGATGACGATCCCGATCGCCTTCCACGGGCTGGTGAATACGGTTGCCAGCACCGGTAGCAGCACGCCGATGTAAGTTCCGACGATCGGGATGAACTGGGCGGTGATGCCGACCAATAGCGCGAACGGCAGCCAGTACGGCACGCCGATGATGACGAAGAAGACGGCGTGGAATACTGACGACAGGCCAGCCAGGATCACCTTCGAGATGACGTACCCGCCCGTCTTCTGAGTGGTGATCTCGGAGACATTGATGAAGATCTGCTGGGCGCGCTGTGGCATCAGCCCGCCGATCGCCCTCAGGAAGTTGGGCATGTCAGCCGCCAAGAAGGCTCCGAACACCAGCACCGTCACGGTGTCGAACAGCACTGAGGACAGCGATCCGATCACTCCGAACACGCCGCCGGACAACGACTCGGCCCACGATGCGATCTGTGTGGGAGTCAGGTTGACGGCCGACGTCAGACTGTTGGAGTCGAAGTTGGTGTGAAACGTGGAGTTGACCCAACTGATCAGGCTGGCGGCTATCGCCGGCGCGCCTTCGACGAGCTCGGCGATCTGGGTGAAGAACAACTGTCCGAACACCCAGATCAGGACCAGTGCGGTCAGCAGTGCGCCACCGCCCATGATGGCGGTGGACACTCCGCGGGACCGTCCGCGCGCGACCAGTGCACGGATTCCCGGTTCCAGCGCGATCGCGCACAGCCACGCGAGCATGAGTAGGAAGAGGAAGTGGCTGATCACCGAGAACAGCCAGAGCGCGAGCAGGAACATCGCGCCCACGATGCAGATGGTGATCGTCGTCTTGCGGACCGAGCTCTGGTCGAACCGGACGGTCACTTTCTTCTTCTTTGCGCCGCCTTCGGGCAACGCTGCTGGTGGCAATGACTGGGGGTTCGGTGCAGGCCCGCTCTCGGCCGTCGCATCAGGCATCGCTCATCCTCACACCTCGTAGGTCAACCGCACTCCTGCGTGCAGCTTCACTGACAGGGACATTGTGGCCGCTCAGATTGCCGATGGCGCGCGGAGAGTGCGCGGAGAGTGCGCGGAAGGTGTGCGTGCTGGTCAGTTCCAGCGAAGGCCCGTTCCGTAGGGGAACATGACGATGCTCTGGTCGGTCAGGTTGCGCACCGTGACCGGCAGTCTGCCGAGCGGTTCCTGGCCAAAGAGCACGTTCACGAGGGCGACTTGGCACGGGCGCTGGTAGCTGTAGACGGCCAGGATGGCACGGGCATCCGGTGCCAGCGCCGCGTCGTATGGTGCGGCCATGATCGCCATCACCAGTGGCACCCCGGTTCCCCGCAGTGCGGCGATCAGGTTCTGTTGACCGATCGACGACCAGGCGTTGTACGTCTGGACGACTACGACGTCCTTGCCGGCGGCAGCGGTCACCGCGGCGGAGATGTCGGCCAATTGCGGGTTGGAACCCGTGACGAGTTGCTGCACATTGGCTCCCGCGCTCGTCATCAACGCCCCGACTGCCGGCAAGGTCGAGGCCCCGAAGCCGACCAGCAACACGTTCGATCCCGGGTGCAGCGGTGCCCCTGCTGTGCTGCGCGCTATCAGGGTGGTGCCCTGGTTCGTGACCGTCTGCATGGTGTTCAGATGCGCGGCTGATCCGACCGTCGCTGCGATGGATTCCGGGCTGGCTGCCCACGGGTTGTCGAGCACCCCCCTGTCCAGCTTCAGTGCCAGGATGCGCCGCACCGAGTCGTTCAGCCGCTTAGCAGTGATCTTGCCTGAACGCACGGCGGCCTTCAAGGTGTCCATCGCCTCTTGCAGGTTTATCGACATCATGAGCATGTCGTTGCCGGCTTTGAAGGCCTTGTACGCCAGTTGCCCGGAGGTCCATTGAGCGAGTGCCTTGGCGTCGAGCGTGTCGGTGATGATGACGCCGTTGAAGCCGAGCTGCTTGCGCAGGATTCCGGTGACGATGGGTTTGGACAGGCTGGCTGGAGTCTTGCTGGCGTCGAGGCCGGGAGCGATCATATGGCTGGTCATGATCGAGTCCGCCTTCGCGGCGATTGCCGCCCGGAACGGCGGGAAGTCGATCGTCTCGAACTGACGCCTGGTCTGGTTCGAGATCGCCACTGAGAAGTCGGTATTGGCGCTGACGCTACCGAGGCCGGGGAAGTGCTTGGCGCTGACCGCAGTACGGTACGCGCGCTGGCCGGTCACCGCCGCAGCGACGAACTTGGACACCGGTTTGGTGCGATCGCCGAACGTTCGGGCACCGTCCGCGGCGTTGAAGGGGTTGGTGTTCACGTCGGCGACCGGTGCGTAGTTCAGCCGGATGCCCATGGCCCGCAGCTCGCTGCCGAGGACTCCGGCGACCTTGGAGGCGTTGGCCGGGTCGAAGGTTGCGCCGACCGTCATGTTCCCCGGGGACGTGGCGGCGGGCGGTCCGATGCGGGTGACGACGCCACCCTCCTGGTCGGTGCTGATGATCAGCGGGACCCTGGGCGCGGAGGTCAGGGCCGCGGCCTGCAGACCGTTGGACAGCTCTCCGCCCTGGGTGGGGTTGGCGACGTTGGGTGTCGGATGCGTGGCGTTGGTGCCGAAATAGATGACCCCGCCGAGGTGGTAGCGGGTGACGATCCCGGCCGGCGTCGACACCCCGTACTTCGCTTGGTTGATGGCGGCTGAGGCGGCGTCCGGGTTGTTGGCGTCTTGGCCGGCGAACTCCATCACGAACAGTTGTCCGATCTTGTCCGTCAGCGTCATCCGGGACATGATCCGGGCGATGCGCCGCGCTGATCGGTCGGGCTTGTCACCGCGGACGGTCGGGGTGATGGGCGCGGCGGCGGCAGTGGCGACAGGTGCCGCCGCGGTCGCCCTGGCCGCGACGGCTGGGGCGGATACGGCACCTGCGGCGAGTGTCCCGGCGACAACCGCAAGGGTTAGACCCGCACTTGTAAGCGACCTGGCAGAAGTCCTCATGGCGCCAAAATAGCAGCCGCCGAGTGCGGCCTCTGATGGCGTGCTTGGGACCGATCGCGGCGGCTGTCGGTCAAGCTGTACGCAGTTCGGCGGAATCTCCGAACGCCATACTCTGACGGGACTGGCGGTAGCGGACCAGATCGGTGACGGTCGCCTTGGCCGTGCCGCCGGCCGCGGGCACGGCTGCCACCTCAGTCAGCACGGTCGGCAGCAGCGCCTGAGCCGCGAATTGGTAGCCGATCCGCGATGGGTGGTACCGGTCCGGTCCGAACATGGTCGGCGGGTCGGCGAAGAACGCCGGCCCGAGGGTGTCGGCAAGTGACACAGGGGTTCCGCCATTGGCGATGACGGCGGCCCGTTGGGCGCTAGCCAGTGCGGCGCCATAACGGGTGACGACGTTGCGCAGCGGCGGGTACAACGGACGGACGGCTCGCAGGTCCGGGCAGGTCCCGACAACGACCCGGATTCCGGCGGCGGTCAGTGCGCCGACGGCGTCCCCGAGCGCCCTGGCGGCCGACCGCACCGGCACCAGATGCGTCACGTCGTTCGCCCCGATCAGGATGACCGCAACGTGGGGCCGGAACAACAGCGTGCGCCCGACCTGATCGTGCAGGTCCGCGCTTCGGGCTCCGACCACTGCCAGAGACCGAAAGCGAACGGCGCGGCCGGACTGATCGGCTAGTGCCTGCGCTAGCTGCACACCGGGAGTGTGGGCAGGATCGGCCATCCCGTACCCGGCCGCAGTCGAGTCGCCGAGCATCGCGAACCGCAAGGAAACGCCGGTGCGCGCCTGACCGTACAGTCCGTCAGCGTATGGACTCGACCCCTTGCGCTTACCGATGATCCTCCTGGCGATCATGGCCTCGCCGGTCAATACGCTGCCAGCCGTTGCGGCCGACAGTGCGAGGGCGCAACTGCCGATGGTGGCCGTGCGGAGCACCTTGGTGATCATCGTGTACCTCCCGAGGTCGGGGGCCGTGCGCCATATCCGAATGTGATGGGGCTCACATTAGATGGTCGGTCAGGTCGGGGGGTGTCGGCCGGTTCAACCCTTGATCAAGCTTGCTTCAAGTGCCTGGTCCGGTGGCAGCACATCGGGTGTCAGGTCGATGTGATGATGGTCAGGAGGCGCCTACAATGACGCTGGACCGGGCCGCCGGGGCTCGGGTCAAGTGACTGCTGGGATCCACGTGTCGAACAGCCCTACTGAAGCGACCGAACCAACCCTGCCGCGCCAGCAGCCCACCGGTCGGACCTCAGCGCAGTACCTTCGTCGTGACGTCTGGCTGAGCGCCCTGCAGGTTGTGCTGGCCCTGTTGCTGTGCCTGACGTACGTCGTCTTCCTGTCCTCGTTCTCGGGGGAGTTCCTGCTGGTGGTCAAAGGCAGTTGGCTGCTGCCGGTCTTCCTCGGGCTGGTCCTTGCCGGAACCGTCGTCTCGGTGGTGCTGGCGATCCGGTCCCGGCGGTCGGGAAGGTTCCGGGGCGAGGTATCCGACTGGATGCGTCCGCCGTCAATGCGCATCGTTTGGTTGGTTGTCTGGTCGCTGGCGCTGATCGCGCTGGCCGTACCCGTCCTGTCGATCGGTCGGACGCTGACGCTTGGCGCGATGGGCGGCGTGCCGACCGTGGCGTTGGCGCTGGTCATGTTGCCGGTCGCCGGGTATGCGGCGATGTTCGTGGTCGGCGGGGTGCGCACGCTCTGGCAGGTCGGCCGGCGACGTCCGGCTCGGCTGATGCGGGGTGGCGTCGCGATTGGTCTGCCGTTCGTTTTGGTCTTCGCGTCGTTCGCCCTGGTGTCGGCGCGGTGGATGCCGCACTGGGCGGCCGGTGTCCAACAC
>JBAXOQ010000189.1:0-8757 GCA_037133175.1 Actinomycetes bacterium | reverse complement strand
GTCCGGAACCGACGAATCGGCTTCGTCTTCCAGCGTTTTCACCTGATGGCGCAGATGTCAGCCGCCCGCAACGTTGAGCTGCCGCTGCTGTACTCCAGCGTTCCGGCGGCGCAGCGTCGAGCGAGGGCGATGGCGGCCCTGGATCGCGTCGGGCTTGGTGACCGCACAGATCATCGCCCCGGCGAACTGTCCGGCGGACAGCAGCAGCGGGTCGCGGTTGCCCGGGCGCTGGTCACCGAGCCGGATCTTATCCTGGCGGACGAGCCGACCGGCAACCTGGACACTGCCTCGAGCAACGATGTGCTGGCTCTGCTGGACGAGGTCAACGACGCGGGCAAGACGGTCGTGCTGATCACCCATGAAGCCGACATCGCCCAACGAGCTGGGCGGATTGTGCGAGTCCTCGACGGGATGGTGACGTCGTGAGTTGGGCGGAGTCGCTGCGCACCGCCTTCGACGCGCTCCGGCTGCACCGGATGCGTTCGGCCCTGACGATGATTGGGATCATGATCGGGGTCGCCGCGGTGATTCTGACCGTGGGCTTCGGCCTCGGTGCCCAGGACCAGGTCAAGGCGCAGATCAACTCCTTGGGCAGCAATCTGCTGGTGATCTCACCGGGCAGTTCCACCAGCAGCGCTGGCGTACGCGGTGGCTTCGGGTCCGCTTCCACCTTGACCCTGGCCGATGCCGAGGCGCTGAACTCCAAGGTGGTGGCGCCGGACATTGCCGCCGTTGCGCCGCAGACCTCCAGCTCGGCCTCGATGACTGCCGGGACGACGAATTGGACCACCTCGGTGGTCGGGACCACACCGTCGTGGCTGTCGGTGCGGGCCCGAACCCTGGCCTCTGGGCGGTTCATCACGGATGAGGATGTGGCCGCCAAGGCCGCCGTTGCGGTGCTCGGCGCGACCACCGCTACGGAACTGTTCGGTGGCCGCAGCGCGATCGGTCAGACCGTCACTGTGAACGGAACGACGCTCACTGTGATCGGCGTGCTCGCTTCGAGCGGGTCTACCGGATCGACCAACAACGACGACCAGGGCATCGTTCCGATCAGCACGGCCGGCCAACGACTCTTCGGCGGGTCCAGCCGGACCGGTGTGCAGACGATCTATGTCCAGGCACAGAGCCAACAGACCTTGTCGGCCGCGTACCAGGAAGCCAACAGCGAGCTGCTGGCACTGCACGCAACCGCGGATTCAACGAGCGCCGACTTCACGATTACATCCCAGGCGTCGCTGGTGGATGCGGCGACGTCGGTCGACCGCACGATGACCATTCTGTTGGCCGCCGTCGCCGCGATCTCGTTGTTGGTCGGCGGTATTGGCGTCATGAACATCATGTTGGTGTCGGTCTCGGAGCGGGTTGGCGAGATCGGTCTGCGCAAAGCGCTCGGGGCTGAGCCACGGATCATTCGGCGCCAGTTCATGCTGGAAGCATCGATCTTGGGGCTGCTCGGCGGCGCAGTCGGGGTCGCCATTGGAGTTTCGGTCGCGCTTGTTGTGCCAGCCCTGACTACCTCGAATATCAGTATCTCGGTGCCAGCGACCCTCGGGTCATTGGCGATCGCAGTCGCTATCGGCTTGGTTTTTGGCGTCTATCCGGCGAGCCGGGCCGCTCGAATGACACCGATCGACGCGCTGAGAGCCGAGTAGCCATGCCCACTGAAAAGACCCATCCCACTGACCAGACCCGTTCCAAGTCGGTCATTGATCAACCAGGAGAAACGATGTTGCCCGCAATGAGCTCAGCCAGCATCCGTTCGGCCAGCCCTCGTGTCCGTCGTCTGGCGACCGGGATGGCCCCGATCGCTGCGGCGGCTGGCGTCGCCCTGTTGCTTTCAGCCTGCGGTTCCAGTTCGGCCGCGGACAACACCGCGGCCACGAGTGGTGGGCAAGGTGGTAACCAGCAGCAGCGGACGCCACCGGGCGCCAACGGCCTGATCGCTGAGGTGACTGGAACGACTCTGCAGGTGCAGGGGACCAACTCGCAGACTGCTGTGACGTATTCGGCGTCGACGACGATTACCAAGGATGTCACAGTGACGCTCGCTGGTGTCAAAGTTGGTCAGTGCGTGAATGCCAACGGCACTCCGGACGCCAACGGGGGCAGTGCTCTGACCGCTACCAACGTGCGGATCAGTGACCCAGTGAACGGTGTCTGCACCGGCGGGTTCGGTGATCCGAACGGCGGTCAGCCCGGCGGTCAAGGAGCCCGACCGGGCGGTCCGGGTGGGCCGGACGGCTATGGGGGGCAGCGGCCCTCCGGCGCTCCCAGCGGAATGCCGAGCGGTGGGCCCCCCGGTGGTCAGGGTTTCGCCTTCGCAACCGGCAAGGTGACCTCCACCACGGCCACCACTATCGTGCTCACTGGTCGATTGATGGCTCGCGGCCCGGCGGCCAGCGCCTCCCCTGCTGACGTTCCGGTGACCGTTACGGTCGGCGCCGACACCAAGTACAACCAGATTGTCAAAGCGACGCCGGCGGCATTGGTAGTCGGGCAGTGCGCCCGGGCGATCGGTCCCAGCGACACCAAGGGAATACTTGCCGCCACCATGATCACGGTTACTACTCCGGTCAACGGCGTCTGCGAAACCGGCTTTGGCGGGCGAGGCCGTCCGGGCGACTCTGCTGGAGGGCCAACTGGCGGGACTTCCGGTGCCTGACGAGGGCTCCCCTGGCCCGAATCCCCCGCAGTCCATTCCCCCGGAGCCGGTGGATGCGGGGATAGGGTTGCTCACCGCAACTACTCCGCCGGTTGAACTGCCCCCGCTGGACGGGCTAGCGATCGCAGCCAGCGCGCCGCCGCTCGCCCCGCTGCGAGCGCGTGCAGCTCGACGCCGGCCCGCCAAGAAGCTAGCCCTCACCTTAACTATCGTGCTGCTGCTGGTGGCCGGCGGAGTGGGGTACGCGACGATGCGCTCGGCGGCTGCGCCGGGCTACCGGCTTGCCTCGGTGACCCGCGGCACGGTCACCCAATCCATGCTGCAGGCAGGAACCCTGAACCCGATCGCCCAGTCGAGTGTCAGTTTCCCCACGTCGGGCACGGTGGCATCGGTCAGAGTCAGCGTGGGCCAGGCGGTTGCCCCGGGCCAGACTCTCGCGACCCTTGACACCGTTGCATTGCGCGCCCGAATGACCGCAGCCAACAAGACCCTGGCCAACGCTGAGTTGTCCCTGGAGCAACTTCAGAACGGCCAGACTGCCGGTGGCACCGGTGGCACCGGTGGCACCGGTGGCGGGGCCGCGATAGGCACCGGCACCACCACGACCAGGACCGTAGCGACCGTTGCTGTCGTGACGGCCAGGGCGACGATCCCCAGCCCGCGACCATCGGGCAGCCCATCCGGGGGTAGGCCCGCCGCCGGTGGAGGCACAGTCAGTGAGTTGCAGAAACAGGTGCTGGCAAACCAGAAGGCGATCGACGAGGCGCTGACGGTCAGCAAGCTGGACATGGCGGCTGCCAAGAAGGCCTGTTCTGGTCCCCCGGCCTCTGCCCCGACGCCGTCGCCGACCGCCGATGCCAACGACTGTATTGCTGCTCAGCAGAAGGTACTGGAAGACCAGGGCAGAATTGCGCAGCTGCAGGCTCAGCAGGTCGAGCTGTTGGCCAAGCTCAATGCGGCGATTGCTGCGTCCAACTCGGGCGGCGGCACAACGCCGAAACCGAGCACGTCCAAACCGAGCGGATCAACCACAACCACTGCGGCCACGGCCGAACAGCTGGCTGCCTCCCAGGCCCAAGTCGATGCCGCGGCCGCGGCCCTTGCGGTTGCTCGGCAGAACCTGGCAGCCGCCCGAATCGTCAGTCCGATTGCGGGAACCGTCGCAAGAGTTCCCATCGCGAAGGGCGATTCAGTCAGTGCTTCAAGCAACGCGATCCTGATCATCGGCAGTGATCAGTACCAGGTCACAACCTCGATCGCGGTGGCCAGCATCGGTTCGGTGAAGGCAGGTCAGCGCGCCAACATCGTGCCTAGCGGCTCGGACCAGACGCTCGTTGGCACTGTGGTAACGGTTGGAGCCGCACCCACGACCTCGGGTAGTTCGGTGAGCTTCCCGGTAACGGTGTCGATCGGCGGCCAGAGCCCTGATCTGCGGCCGGGTGCGAGTGCGACTGTCGAGATCGTTACCGCCGCCGTCGACAACGTGCTGAGCGTGCCGACGTCCGCTGTCCACACCGCCCGCAGTTTCAAGATCGTGAATGTGCTGGGGGCAGACGGCAACCTGTCTGCGAAACAGATCACCATCGGAGCGGTCGGACCGGTCTACACGCAGGTCCTTACCGGTCTGGCTGAGGGCGATTCGGTCGTACTCGCTAACCTCGACGATCCCGTCCCGAGCAGCAACTCGACCAACCTTCGAGGTTTCGGCGGCGGTTCCGGCTTTGGCGGCGGGTCGGGTTTGGTCGGCCCCGGCGGTTCGGGAAGTACCGGTCGGTCCGGAGGCGGCCAGTCCGTCCCGAGTCGCTAGCTCGCTGTCTGCGTCACTGCCCGCAAACCCCCTCCAAACGCGGGTTTTCGCGCCCGAAAACCCGCGTTTGGAGGGGGTTTGCGGGCCTTGGGGGCAGCCAATCAGCGTGCGGTGAAGGGCATCATCAGCTCGGGGTAGCGCGGCCCAACGGCGTCGCCGAGGTCGGTCAGGGCCGCGAGTTCGGCCGGCTCGAGGTTCAAGTCGGCCGCGGCGGCGTTCTGCTCCAGGTAGGTCACGCGTTTGGTTCCGGGGATTGGAGCCACATGGTCGCCTTGTGCCAGTACCCAGGCCAGCGCAACCTGGGCGGCAGTGGCCTGGTGATCTTGGGCGACGAGAGTGATGGCATCGACCATCCGTAGGTTCGCGGTGAAGTTCTCACCCTGGAAGCGCGGGTTGTAGGCACGCCAATCACCCTCGCCGAAGTCATCCGGCGACGTGAACGATCCGGTCAGGAAACCGCGGCCCAGCGGGGAGTAGGGAACGAACGCCGCGCCGAGCTCCTTGCAGGCAGGCAACACGGTGGTCGCGAAGTCGCGTGTCCACAGTGAGAACTCGTTCTGCACCGCTGCGATCGGATGCACCGCGTGGGCTCGGCGCAGTGTTTGCTCGGAGACTTCCGACAGACCGATGTTGCGGATCTTCCCTTCCCGTACCAGGTCCGCTAGTGCTCCGACCGTTTCTTCGATCGGCACGCGGTCGTCCACACGGTGCAGGTAATACAGGTCGACATGATCGACGCCGAGGCGACGCAGGCTGGTCTCGATGCAGGCGCGCGCATACTGCGGTGTTCCGTCGACGATCCAACCGGCGCCCTGAGCTACCAGATCCTGATGCGAGGTGAGCGTTCGGTCGAAGACGTTGCCGAACTTGGTTGCCAGGAACACCTGATCACGGCGCCCGGACAGGGCTCGGGCCACGAGCTCCTCGTTCACCCCGCCGCCGTACATGTCGGCGGTGTCCCAGTGGTTGACACCGAGTTCCAGTGCGCGGTCGAAGACCCGTAGCGACTCGTCGTCGTCCGCGGGACCGTAGGCGAAGCTCATTCCCATGCAGCCCAGGCCCACGGCTCCCACGACATCTGAACCGATCGTACGCGTTTTCATAGGTAGCTCCTGAGGACTTGAATGCGACGCTGGGTTGGCTGGGCACTTGACAACAGCCCTGTGCCGGGCGGTTCAGGGTATTCGGTATCCCTAGATTGATTAGGGTAACCTAACCCCGTTCGCTGCAACACCCATCGATAGTCGTGAGATGACAAGGACTGCCAATGACCGCAGAAGCACCTGCCGAAACCATGACATATGTGGCCGACCTTGAGTCCATGATCACGGTGGTGGCTGACAGCACGGTCTCTCGAACTGCCCTCAAAGCACAAGGAGTGCGGGTGGTGCTCTTCGCCTTTGATGCCGGTCAGGAACTCACTGAGCACACCGCAGCCATTCCAGTTCTGCTGCAGGTTGTGTCCGGACGGGTTCGGGTTGGGGCGGCTGGCGATTTGGTGGATCTTGAATCCGGATCGCTGATCCATCTGACCGCGCGCCTTCCGCACACTGTGCTGGCCCTCGAGCCGAGCAAGCTGCAGCTGACGATGCTGGACCAGCGTTCCACCTGACCACCAGATCCCCGTCGCCTTCCGCCCTCCTGCCAGAGCTTTCAGTGCCCGGATGCGCCGGTGGTCGCGTGCGTCGGTGCGGGCGCGACGGTAGTGTGGGTCGGCGCTGGCGCGACCACGATGTGCGTCGGGGTGGGCCGCACCACGATGTGAGTTGGCGGGGGCGCGACCGCTGCGTGGGTTGGGACTGCTGCCGGTCGTGGCGGGGAGTTGGACGGCGCTGCTGCCGCCAATGATCGGGCCGGCGTCGCCGTCGGAGTTGGTACCGGTGCGGTAGTAGTTGAGCGCGCGGCGGCGGGCGTCGTCTGCGGTGAGGGTGACTTGGTTGCGGTCGGTGTCTGGGTCGGCGTGCGGGATGACTTCAGCCCAGCTGGTGCGCTCTGCGTCGCGGATTGCCCCATAGCGAGGTCACTTTGACCGGACGCCGCGCTTGCGCTGACCATGTTGTTCTGGAGCGCAAAGTGGACGGCCCCGGCGAAGATGCTCATTGCGACCGGCGCGGTCAGCCAGGCAATTGACCGTTTCTGTCCAGGCCGCTGCGGGGTGCTCATGGGCCGAGTGTGTCCATCGCCGACCGTCGCGTTCAAGCCGAACCGCCCGGTTCCGGATACTCACAGCGGACCCACAGGAACGCCGTGAGCCGAGGGCTACCCGAGGGGTCGAATCGCTTCGCGGATCGATGCGAAGTTGGGAGACCCAATGCCGGTGGCCAGGTCGTAGCCGGTGCGGGCTGTGCAGCAGCCGACTCCGTAAAGGTCGGTGTTGCCTTGCGTGACGTCGAAGGTGGCTCGGTGCGGCAGTTGGTACAGCCACGGGTTGAGCAGGCCCAGCGGTGGCTTTCCCTTCGCGTCCAGCTGGGCGTTCAGCAGGGCGAAGCCGCTGGCAGTCAGCGGAGTTGCCGCACTGGTGCCGGACACGGGCTCCGCGAAGAAGGTCGGTAGCGAGACGCCAACTAGGGCGTAGCCGGGGAAGAGGGAGGCATGCGCGCTGAGGTCCGGCACGCTGCGCCGCGAGCCGCCGACGGACTTCGAGCGCTGCCATGAGGGGCGGGGGTACACGGTCGAGGTGCCGCCGCCGCCAGCTGTGTTGAGCCACGGCTGGTCGTTCCAGGCGTATTCGGCGGCTCGCGAGTTGGTTTTGGTGAATACAATCCGGGTTCCACCGACTCCGGTTACCCACGGCGAGGATGCCGGATACTCCACAGCCAGTTGCCGGGGCCCCAGTCCGGTGTCCTGGTCTACGCACCCGGACGAGCCGCTGTCGCCTGCGGCCGCCAACACGCTCGTGCCGACCAGTCCCAGACGCATGAAGACGGCATCGCCGAGCTTCCTCGCCAGGGCCGGATACTCGGCTTCGCAGGAGCCGTAGGAGGTTGTTAGCACCCGGGGAACCCCGATGCTGTTCAATGCAGCAACCGGGGCCAGGAATCCCAGGTTATCCAACCCTCCGTTTTCGAACACCGGAACGCGGTAGCCACCGGCAAGGGCCGAGATCACCACCTGCACATCGAGGTTGCCCTCGCCACCGGAGGTCAGCGGTCTGACCAGTCCGTCGGTCTCGACTCGGTAAACCGACCCGTTGACACCGAAGCACTGTTTGGTCGACCGCAGGAACTCGTCGGAGAATCCCGAGCCGAGCGCAAGGACCCCGATCGGCGGATGGCTGACTACGTCTCCGCGCGTTGAGGCGGCCCTCGGCCGGGGTAGGGACGCCATGCCGTATGCCTGGGACAGTTGCGAAACGGTGAGCAGGATCGGGGCGAACGGCAGGGCGGTGAGTGCCGAACACGCTGTCATCGTTCCCTGGTTTTCCGGAAACTCCGCTCGCGGTGTGGTGCGCGGCCCGGTTGCGGGAGCTGACTTGACGGGTAGGGCGTTCTGCCGCTGGTAGATCCAGATCGGTTCGGGCACCAAACGCTTGATGTTCCGTGGCAATGCCGGGGAACTCATTGGCCCGAAGACGGTGAACTCGCCAAACGGACCCGACTCGATCGGCTGCCCGAATGCGGCGGTGAAGGCTGCCGCTGTCCCATCGACCCGAAGGAAGATTCTGGACTTGTCCAGTCGCCCGGACAGCTTCTTGGCTTTGAGGTACTTCATGACGGTGGCCACGGTCGTTGGTGTTGCGCCAAATCGGGCGGCCACTTGGGCGGGGGTCAGGAAGTGCCGGTAGGCGGGATTGCCAGGGGTGGATTCGGCAGTGGCGAGTCGGGCGGCACCGGCGTCGTCGCGCCGCAGGCCCCAGTAGAACGTGATCCGCTCATTCGGATCTGCTGTGCGAAGATCCCGGTTGGACGAGGTGAAGACCTCTTCGGCTGACCTCGGTGTTGGGGTGTTCGACGGTCCCGGATCGACAATCGCCGGTCCGGACGCCAAGGCGGGCGCACCAACGGACTGGCCGATCAGTGCAGCGGCGGCAAAGGCAACTCCGGCAACAGGCAACATTATGCGAACCATCGAAATCCTCCAGACGGGGATGATCGTCAGCGGAACCCTAGCGGGCAAAAGGGGGCGGGCGCCATCGGGCCGAGCCGTGTGCCGGCCGATTCATTGCCGGTCCCCGCGACATCGAGCCCGCGCCGGTCCGCGCAACCCTCTCGTCTTTGCACCGAGAAGCCGTCGAAAACAGTCAGAACAGGTTCGGAGGGCGGCCTTTTTCGGTGCAAAGACGAGG